>JAYNIL010000029.1:0-21439 GCA_038109085.1 Chloroflexota bacterium | reverse complement strand
TCTGGTCCAGCTCGCCCACGGCGGCGATGGGGTGCCAGTAACGGCGCATCAGCTCCCCCATCGGGGTGCCGGGCCCCACCCGTGCTAGTCGCTCGTTCTCCTGCTGGCTGAGCATGGGACAGACCTCCGAAGGCGTGTGGCCGACCGCCCGAACGCAGCGGCCCCATGCCCGGAAACGTACGCCGGGCACGGGGCCGTGTCAACGCGATGGACGCTCGTGAACTAGGGGCGCTCGATCTGCGGGCGGGCCTCCGGGTTGTCGGTGACCACGCGGGTGTAGTACTGCCACACGCCGCCGACGCGCGGGCGCCAGCCCTTGGGCAGCACGGTGGAGAAGTGGGGCAACTCCGGCAGGGGGGTGCGGCCCTTCATCTCGTCGATGAGCTCGTCCTCGATGTACGGGTGGTTGGGCCCGGCGGCGGAGTAGGCCCAGTAGTTCATCTTGGCCTGCTCCTCCAACTGGATCATGTTCATCACCGACTCCTCGGGGGAGGAGCCGACGGTGGTAGCGCCGTGGCCGCGCAGCAGCATGGCCTTGGACTTACCCAGCAGCCCCGCGACCTCCATGCCCTCTTCATCGGTCTGGACGGTCTTGATGTGGTCCCACATGGGCAGCGGGTCCTTCACCAGGTCAACGCCCTCCTGGTTCATGGGGCGCAGGCGCTTCATCAGCGTGGTGGCCAGAACCGTATAGTGCGGGTGGACGTGGGTGACGGAGTTGACCTCCGGATGCGTTTTCATGATGCAGGAGTGCATCTTGATCTCGAAGCACTGGCTGGAGCCGATGGGCCCGTCCACCTTGTTGCCCTCCAGGTCACACACCACCATGTCCTCGGGGCGGATGGAGTGCAGGGCGTCCACGGTGTAGCCCCGCCCCTTCACCACGAACAGTTCCGGGTTGGAGGGCAGGCGCATGCTCACGTGGCCCAGGGATGCGCGGAAGCCCGTGGCCAGCCCCAGCTCGGCCAGCACGCGATTGGCGACTGCGACCTCGTACTTCACCTCATCGATCTCTCTGCTCATGGGTTCCTCCGTTGTTCGCACGCCGGCCCCAGGGCCAGCGTGCGTTACTCTACCGCTTTCTGGTGATTGAGGAATACCTCCCGCCGCTCGCGGGACGATTCCAGCGCCGCCAGCGCCACCTCCAGGTTGGCCAGGCCCCACGCCCCGTCGTGCAGGGGCACCTTTCCCTCCACCACGGCGGCGAACAGCTCCTCCAGGATCTGATCACGACCTGACGATTCCTTGGAGAAGGTGACCTCACGCTGCCCGTCAGGCCCGTACACAAGCAGCCCGTCGGGCGACTGGCGGATGTCGCCGCGTTCGCACGAGACGACGGTGATGCCGTAGAAGGGCAGGTGGGGCGGGTAGTCCAGGCTGACGCCCCGGTTGCGCGCGCCCCCGTAGCGCAGGGAGCGTTTCAGTTCGTTCTCCTGCTCCGCCGTGCGGGAGGCGAGTGCCGCCCGGGCTGCCCCGTACTTGGAGGTGTCGACCGGTTTGCCGTTCTCGCCCACGGCGTAGCCCAGCTCGGCGGAGAGGAACCGGTCGTAGCCGGAGTAGACCGCCGTAGCCACGGCACCGGACTCGAAGTCCAGGAAGACCGAGTGCGCGCCCTCGGTGGGCCGGGCCGGGTCCCAGCGCTGGGTCGAGGCACGGACGCTGCGCACCATCCCGCCGCACAGCAGACGGATGATGTCGAACTGGTGCGAGCCCTGGCGGAATGTCACCCCGCCCCCCAGCGCCGTGTCCAACTCCTCCGGGTTGCGCGGCCGGTACAGCCAGTCGGTGTAGTACCAGTTGTGCACCATGCGCACCGGCCCCAGCTCACCGGAGGCGACGATGCGGCGCATCTCCTGGATGGGCGTCTCGTAGCCGAAGGAGTGGCCCACCATGAGGGTGACGCCTGCCTCCTTCGCTGCGGCGATCATGGCCTGCGCGTCCGCCAGGGCCGTTGCGATGGGCTTCTCCGTCACCACGTGCTTGCCGGCCCGAAGCGCGGTTAGCACGTGCCCGACGTGGTACTGGGTGGGCGTGGCGATGAACAGCGCGTCCACTTGGGTGCTTGCAGCGATGGACTCCACCGAGGTGTGCGTCTCCGCATCGGGAAAGTCATTCTTGAACGCGGCGAGGGAGCCGGTGTCCAGGTCGGCGGCGGCGGCCAGGGTGAAGCCGGGGTGGCGCACGGCTGGGGGTATGAGCGCCGTGCCCGCGGTGCCCAGGCCCACGATGCCGAAGCGGATGGGGGGTGTTAGGCGTGCTGCCACTACCAGACCTCCCGCCCGCCGTTCACCACCAGCATCTGGCCGCTGATGAACCGGGCATCATCGGAGAAGAGGAACGCGGCGACGCCGGTCAGATCCTCCGGCACGCCCATCCGGCCCAGCGCCGCTGCCGATTCGGGGCGCGCCTGCTCCCGGGTCAGCGCCTCGGGCTGGTCAGAGGTGGTGGAGCCGGGGGCGATGGTGATGACGTTGATGCCGTGCTCACCCAGCTCCTTGGAGACGGAGCGGGTGATGGCCATGATGGCCGCCTTGGAGGCGACGTAGTGCGGGTTGTTCTCCGTGGACACCCGAGCCGTGCGCAGGATGGAGCCGGATGAGACGTTCACGATGGTGCCGGAGCCCTGCTCGCGCATGTAGGGGAAGACGGCTCGGATGCCCAGGAACGTCCCGCGCGCGTTGACGGCGAACACCCGGTCCCACGTTTCCATGTCCACGTCCAGGATGGTATTGGCCATGAGCCCGCGCATGAGGCCCGCGTTATTCATCAGGCCGTCGATGCGTCCGTAGTGCTCGTGGGTGCGCTTGGCCATCGCCAAGGTGGCGGCCTCGTCGCTCACGTCTGTCGGCACCACCAGCGCCTCACCACCGGCGGCGCGCACGCGCTGGGCGGTGCCGGAGCAATCGGCCACGTCCGCCAAGGTGAGGCGGGCGCCCTCCGCGGCGAAGCGCACTGCGTACTCGCGGCCGATGCCCGCCGCAGCGCCCGTGACGATGATGACGCGACCCGCGAGCCGTCCGGGGATGGGACCTGTCATGGCTGTGCCTCCTGTGGCGACGGCAGCGGCCGGCCTGCATTTTGCAGACCGGTCGGTCGGTTTGTTGTGCTGGGCTAGGCCGTGACGCCCGCGCCTGCGGGGATGTCCAGCCCGTAGAGGCTGGCCGTCCCCTCCACTAGCATGCGGGCGGCCGCGCCCTCCGGCATGTCCTTGCGCTTGAGGAGCATGTTGGCCGCGTCCGGCTTGCGGTGGGCGTGGGGGATGTCCGAGGCGTAGGTCCAGCAATCCACCCCGTACTTGCTCACCATGTAGGGGAGGAGCTGGTCGTCCACCTCGAAGCCCAGGTACACGCGCCCCGCCTTGATGTACTCCAGGGGCGTCATCTCCGGCAGTCCGCGCTCGATGATGGCCTTGTGCTCCTTGCGCACGGTGCCGATGCGGATGCGGTCGCGGATGTTGTCCAGGGTGAAGTCCATCGCCTCCACGGCGAAGTCCACCCAGGTGCAGCCCGTCTCCTGGAAGGAGACCGTCACCTTGGGGTAGCGGTCCAGCAGGCCCGACGAGGTTATGGTCTTGAATCCGCGCACCACGGAGGTGAGGAACTGGTCGCCCGCCACCGAGGGGAAGGCGCGCATGGCGTCCACCGCGCCGAAGCCGGGGTGGACATTTACCGACATGCCCGTGGCTTCGGCGGTGGCCCAGATGGGGTGGAAGTCGGGGTGGTCGAGCCCCTTGGGCCCGTAGTCGCCGAAGACCATTATGCCCACCGAGCCCATCTGCTTGGTGCGCTCGATCTCCCGTGCCGCCTCGGCGGGGTCGGACGGGTCGATGACCGTCACCCACTTGAGCCGGTCGGGCGCCTGGGAAGAGATGTCCGCCACCCAGTTGTTGTAGGCGCGGGTGATGGCGCGGTTCAGCGCCGGGTCGTCGGCGATGGGCCAGCGCAGCAGCAGCGTGGGGTAGTTCACCGAGAGCAGCGTGTTCTCGGCGTCCATCACCGCCAATCGGTCCTTGGCCGTATGGAACTCCCCCGACTCGTGGGGGCCGCGCCAGTGGGCCATCTTCTCGTACTCGGTGGAGACCACCCCGTTCTTGGACGAGGGGGAGCCGCCCACCCGCACAGTCTTGCCGTCGATGAGCCAGGTGTAGTCGTGCTCGAACTCGCCCGTCTCGATGACCTGGGGGCGACGGTCACGGAAGGCGGGTTCCAGGTAGGCGTCCGAGAACGTCTCCTCCCACTCCTCCACGTGCCCGTCGCCGTCCAGTGCGCGTATCTTCATTGCGGTGCCTCCTTGAACCCTTGCTCCTAGACCGGCCGGAAGACGGGCAGCGTGATGCCCTCGCCGGTGTCCTCGAAGTCCACCTGCACTGGGATGCCGATGGAGACGGCGTCCGGCTCGATGCCCACCAGGTTGGTGGGCAGACGTGGGCCCTCCTCCAATTCCACCAGCGCGGCGATGTAGGGAACGCGGTCACGGAAGAAGGGGATGGGCCCGCGTTCCACCACGGAGAAGGCGTACAGCGTGCCCCGCCCGGACGCACGAACCCACTCCACGTTGCGGGAGTAACAGTGGGGGCAGATGTCACGCGGGTAGAAGTAGGTGCGCGTGCAGTCCTTGCAGCGGCGCAGCCACAGCTCGTGGGCGGCGGCCTTCTCCCAGTAGAAGTCGGATTCCGGCTGGGGCTGGGGGAGCGGACGCTGGGGCTTCGGGGTCGTCATGGTTAGTCCACCCCCAGGATGATGGTGCCCGTGGAGGAGAGGGAGCCGCCGGTGCCGTTGACCAGCGCGTGCCGCAGGCCAGAGACCTGCCGCTCACCGGCCTCACCGCGCAGTTGGCGCACCGCCTCCACGATGAGAAAGATGCCGTACATGCCGGGGTGGGTGTAGGAGAGCCCGCCGCCGGATGTGTTCAGGGGGAAGTCGCCGCCGGGGGCCGTGCGCTGGTTCGCCACGAAGTCCGGCCCCTCGCCAGGCCCGCAGTAGCCCAGCGACTCCAGTGTGGCCAGCACCGTGTAGGTGAAGGAGTCGTAGATCATCGCCAGGCCCATGTCCTTGTGCTCCAGCCCTGCCATCGCCAGGGCCCGCGGGCCGGTGACGGCGGCGGGGGTTACGGTCAGGTCCGGCATCTGCGAGATGGCGGCGTGATCGTGGTGCTCTGCGGAGCCCAGCACCCACACAGGCTTATTGCGCATCGAGCGCGCCCGCTCGGCCGTCGTCACCACCACGGCGGCGCCCGCGTCGGTCACAAGGCAGCAGTCGTAGAGGTGGAAGGGCCGGGCTATCCAACGCGAGTTGTGGTAGTCATCGAAGGTCATCGCATCGCGCATCAGCGCCTTGGGGTTGCGCATGGCCCACTTGCGGGTGGAAACGGCGATCTCCGCCAGCGCCTGGCGGGTGCGGTCCTCCCCGTACTCATGCATGTAGCGCGAGGCGGCCAGCGCGTAGTTCACCGGCTGGCCGATGAACCCGTACGGGTACTCGTACTGCACTGTGGGCAGGCCAGGGTCACGCTGGGGGGGCGTGCGGGAGGAGCGGCCCGCCTGCCCGTGGGTCACCAGCGCCACCTCGCAGTAGCCCGCGTTGATGGCGGCGATGGCGTGTGCCACGTGGATGACGAAGGATGAGCCGCCCACGCTTGTGGAGTCGGTATAGCGGGGGCTGATGCCCAGGTACTCGGCAACGTCGTAGTTCCAGTACCCGGCGGTGAGCAGCCCGTCCACCTCGGACTTGTCGATGCCCGCGTCGGCCAGGGCGTTGACCGCCGCCTGCAGGTGCAGGCCCAGGGCCGAGGCCCCCGGCACCACGCCGATGTCGTCTGATTCGGCCACGCCCACGATGGCGGCGGTCTTGGACAGGTTCGGCATGCTTCCCTCAGCCTTCGGGATGGCCCCGGCGCGCGGGGCGGGGGCGAGTATAGCGCCCGCGCGGGGGTGTTGCCGCAACCAGGGGGTGGGTGCATACTCCTGCCCATCGCAGCGCTCGCGCGAGCGCGCGCATCAGTTCTTGCACCCCGGGCACGGAAAAGGACAAGGAGGAGCAGTCATGGCGACGGCAGTGGGACTGAAGGCCATCGACGCGGACGCCCACGTCATCGAGTGCGAGGAAACGTGGGAGTTCCTGGCACCGGAGGACCGCAAGTACCGGCCTGCGCTGTTCGCCTCGCCGGACGACACCACCAAGCGCTACTGGGTAATCGACGGGCGCATCAGCGGCCTGCGCCTCCCCACCCTGGACGAGCGCCAGCTCAAGGAGCTCTCGGCCCGCGCCGGGCGTGACCTGATGACCACGGCGGCCACCCGCCAGATGGGCGACGTGAACCTGCGCCTCAAGCACATGGATGAGCTGGGCGTGGACATCCAGATCCTCCACAATACCCTCTGGATCCGCGGCGTGACCCAGCGGCGCGAGGTGGACGTGGCGCTGACCAAGGCGTGGAACCACTGGATGGCAGACGCCTGGCGCAAGTCGAACAACCGGCTGCGGTGGGCCGCCGTCCTGCCGCTGACGGACATCCCCCAGGCCATCGACATGATGGACTTCGCCAAGGAGAACGGTGCCGTCGCGGTGGTGATGAAGCCCTTCGAAGGCTCCCGCTTCATGATCGACCCGTACTTCCACCCTTACTTCGCGGCGGCGCAGGAGCGCGACCTGTCCATTGCCATCCACATCGCCAACGCCTCACCGAACCTGATGGACGCCCTCTCCAACCCGTACGACCCCTCCGGCGGGCTGCCCCAGTTCCGCATGCCGACGATCCACGCCTGCAACGGGCTCATCCTCTCCGACCTGCACTCCCGCTTCCCGCAGCTGCGCTGGGGGTTCATCGAGAGCTCGGCCCAGTGGGTGCCGTGGATCCTCCATGAGACGCGCCGGCGCGCAAAGCAGAACGGGCAGAAGCTGCCGGACAACCCGTTCAAGGACTACAACATCTACGTCTCCGCCCAGACCGACGACGACTTCAACTACGTCTTCAAGTACATCGGGGACGAGAACGTGGTCATCGGCACGGACTACGGGCACACCGACACCTCCTCCGAGGTGGACGCCATCGAGACGTTCCGCAACCTGAAGGACGTTAGCGCTGAGTCCAAGAAGAAGGTGCTGGTGGACAACTCCCTGCGCCTCTGGGGCATGGGGTAGCCAGCCCCGTTCGCATGAGCCTGACCCAGCGGCCCCCGGCATCGAGCCGGGGGCCGCTGCTTGCGTGAGGGGCTTGCGGGGGATGGGCGGGGCTGCGAGCATCGCCCGGCAACCCCACCACCGGAGCACCCCATGCCGCTGACCGGCTCGCACCTGCTGACCAAGGCCCTGCGCAACGAGGGCGTGGACACCATCTTCACCCTGGCGGGTGATCACTTCCTGCCCCTGTTGGACGTGCTGGCCGACGAGGGCTTCCGCCTAATCGACTGCCGCCACGAGCAGGCCGCAGTCCACATGGCCGACGCCTGGGGGCGCATGACCGGTAGGTTGGGGGTGTGCGCCTTCACCACGCCGGGCCATGCCAACGCGCTGCCCGGCCTGCTGAACGCCATGTCGACCGAGAGCCCGGTGCTGAACATCGCGGGCTCCGCGGTGCTGCGTGACTACCACCGGGGCATCATGCAGGAGATAGACCAGGTGGGCATCGCTCGCACCCTCACCAAGGGCGCGTGGCTGGTGCACGACGCCAAGCGCATCCCCGACCTGTTCGCCCTGGCGGTGCGCACCGCGTTCGATGGCCGGCGTGGCCCCGTGCACCTGACCGTGCCCATCGACGTGCAGACGCAGGTGGTGGACGAGGCGCAGGCCCCGCGAATCTACCCGGCGGCGTCCACCCGCCCCTCGGCCCCCCGCATCGCCGCGCCGGAGCAGGTGGCCGAGGCGGTGCGGGCGCTGCGCGCCGCCGAGCGCCCGCTCATCATCGCCAGCACCCCGGCGGCCTATGGTGAGTGGACATACGAGCTGACGCGCTTCATCGAAACGACCAAGATTCCCCTGATGACAGAGGAGGCCGCTCGGGGGCTGGTCTCCGACGAGCACCCCTACTGCTTCGGCTTCTTCGACCTTTCCCAGCACCAGGCGGCCAACCTCATCAGGGAGGCGGACCTGGTGCTGTTCCTGGGCAAGTTGTTGGACTTCACCATCGGCTACGCCAAGGACCCCATCGTGCGGGAGAACGCCACGGTGATACAGGTGGAGCCCTCCGGCGTGCAGGTGGGGCGCAACCGGGGCGTGGAGCTGGGGCTGGTGGGAGACGTGGGGCCAATCGTGGCCCAGCTCACCCAAGAAGCTGCCAAGGTCCCCTGGAAGGAGCTGCCCTGGGTGGGGAGGTTCCGGGAACACCGGGCCAACGAACGCGCGCGCATCGAGGCCTTCGCCGCAGGCGAGACGCCCATGCGCTCCATGGACGTGCACACCACGCTGGCCCGCTACCTGCGCGCCGATGACGTGCTGGTGTTCGACGGCGGCGACTACGCCTACTACGGGCGCGCCTACCTGCCTGCCCGCATGCCGCGCTCCTGGTACTACCTGCCCAACCTGGGCATGCTTGGCCAGGCGGTGCCCATGGCCATCGCGGCCAAGGTGGCCCGGCCCGGCAGCCGGGTGTTCTGCATCACGGGGGATGGGGCCTTCGGCTTCAACGGCATGGAGCTGGACACCGCCGCCCGCCATGGGTTGAACATCGTGGTGCTCCTGGGCAACGACGCGGCGTGGGGCATCGACAAGAACATCCAGGTGGGCCTATACGGCAAGCCCGTGATCACGGACCTGGCCCCCGCGCGGTACGACCTGCTGGCCCAGGGGCTGGGGTGCTACGGTGAGTTGGTGGAGCGGGCAGAGCACCTGGGCCCGGCCCTGGAGCGAGCGCTGGCTGCGGGGAAGCCCGCGCTGCTGAACATCACGGTGCGTTCGCAGATCAGCATGCGCGCCCAGGGCATCGTGGACAGCCGCAAGGGAGGCGGGGCGTTCTAGCCCCATCCCCGGGATGGGCGGATGAACGAAGCCCGTCTCTGGAGGTTGGTGGGTAAGCTGTCCATGCGCCTCCTGCCATGAGTGAGCGCCGAGCGAGCGGAGGCGGGGCCAGGGGGCGTGGGGGCTCAAAGACCCCCACTATTGAGCACCCGCAAGGCGAGGAGCGCCGAAGGGGGAGTCTCCCATCCATCGAGCCCGCGAAGCGGGCGGGGGAGTGAGCATGAGCGAGCGGATACTGGTCTACGGCGCGGGTGCCATCGGTGGGCAGGTGGCGGGACGACTGGCGAGCGCGGGGCACGACGTGACGGCGGCAGAGCCGTGGGCGGCGCACCGCGAGGCCATCAACGCGCGCGGAATCTCCATCCGTTCCCTGGACGGGTCGGTGGAGACGCATCGACTGCGAGCCGTCGCACCGGAGGCGCTCGAGGGCCCCTTCGATGTGCTGTTCCTGGCGGTCAAGTCGTACGACACGCTCCCGGTGCTGGAGCGGGTGCTTCCGCTCCTGGCGCCGGGTGCGCCGGTGGTTAGCACCCAGAACTCCATCAACGAGGAGTGGGTCGCCCCTGTGGTGGGCGCCGGGCGCGTGGTGGGCGGCGTGATCCTGGTCAACGCGGTGCTGCTGGAGCCGGGGCGCATCAGCGCCACGGCCTCGGTAACCCAGGCGTCGGCCTCCACGCGCCTGCCGGGCGTATTCGTGGGCGAGTACCAGCAGCCCGCCGGGTCGCTGGCGCGGCGCATCGCGGGGCTGCTGGAGGCGGTCTGGCCCGCCGTGGCGATAGACGACCTGCTGCACGAGCGCTGGAGCAAGATGGTGAACAACACCATGCTCAACACCACTTCGGGGGTGAGCGGGCTGCGCTCCGCGGACCTGCTGGCCGACGTTAACGCCCGCCGGGCGCTGGTGGGCATCGCGGCGGAGGTGCTGCGCGTGGCCGAGGCCGATGGGCACCCGCTGGAAAAGGTGATGGGCGATTTCACCGTCCGCCAGGTGCTGAACGGGGCGGCGGGCCGCGATGGCGTCTTCGAGAGGGGCCTGGCTGAGCGCGCGTCGCGCGTGAGCCCCGACGCGGCGACCTCACTGCTCCAGGACGTGTTGCGCAGGCGGCCCACCGAGGTGGACTACTTCAGCGGGCTCATCGCCCGCAAGGGCGCGGCGCATGGGATACCCACGCCGTGGTGTGCGGCGGTCACTGAGATGGTGCACCGGGTCGAGTCAGGCGCGCTGGCGCCCGCCCCAGAGAACCTCGCAGCGCTGACGCGCAACGCCACGGTTTTCTAGCCCATATAACTGCTTGCACCGCGCCCGCCCCGAGCAGCAGATGTCCGGGCTAGGGGGGTGCAGTGGTGGAGTGCAACTCCCCTCGCCGAGGGGTCGGCGCGCAGCGCCCAGAGGGTTAGTCCCCCTCGAGACGACACCCCCTAATGCACCGGGTCGCCGGGGAAGAACCTCCACTCGTCCTCGTAGCTGCAGTTGGTGCAGGAGACGGGCACGTCGACAGTGCCGTGGCTCCCGCACTCGGGGCAGCTAAAGGTGTGCTGCGCTGCGAAGCCCAGGGAGGCTTTTGACTGCGAGGTGAGCTTGCCGATGACAGCGGTGAGCTACTGAACCTGCACGGCCATCTGGTGCAGCTGCGACTACATCGCGGCCACGGCCTCGGTCCCAGGCCCGGCCTCGGTGGCGGGAGCGGGCTTGGCCTCGCGCTCCGCCAGCTTATCCTCTGGCTGTGAGATGCGCTCCTTGAGCTTGTCTGTCTCAGACGTGCCCGTGGCGGCGGGGGGGGAGGGCGGAGGAGCGGCGACTGCGGCGGTGGGCGCCTTGTCGCTGAAGGCGACGGGCTCCTGTTTCGGTTCCTGGGCGGCCTCCTGCGCCAACTCGGCGACGGCCGCCTCGGCGGCGGCATCTTCAGCCGCGGTCTTGGCTGCCTCGTCCTCTTCCTCGCCGCCTCCCGCGGCCTGAGCCGCGATGAGTGCGTCGATGGCGCTCTGCGACATCACCATGTCCATACCCCCCGTGCAGAAGCCGTCCTGCTTCTCCCGGGCGGCGCTGGGTCTACCGTTCCCACCCTAGCGCCCCGGCGGAGGTCTGCCCACGGTGCGTTCCCGCAACCGAGTTTGGGGTATGCACCCATCGGGGGGCGCGGCGACGGGGCCGCGGCCTTGACACTGCCGTGCGCGCGGGCGTTACATAGCGCCGCGCCCCGCCGCGAGCAGGACGCGGTGTGAGGTGCGGATGCGTTACCGGAATGTCGGCAGCACAGGGATGAGGGTCTCTGAGATTGGTTTCGGCACCGGCGATAACGCCGGGCTGCTGGTCAAGGGCACCCCCCAGCAGCAGCTGGCGGTGGTGGAGCGGGCCCTTGAGCTGGGCATCAATTACTTCGACACCTCACCCGATTACGGCAAGGGCCTAGCCGAGACCAACATCGGCAAGGCGATGCGGCAGATCGGCTTCCGGCCCATCATCGCCACCAAGGTGGAGGTGATGCCCGACGAGTTGGACCACGTCGCGGACGCGGTGGTGGAGTCGGTGCACGATTCGCTCAAGCGCCTGCAGGTGGATTGGGTGGACATCGTCCAGATCCACAACCCTCCGTCCATCGTTACTGACACCACGGTGCCCGGCTGGCTGCACCTGGGTGTGAACCAGTACCTGGGCCCCGACGGCGCGCTGGAGGGGCTCGAGCGCCTGCGTCGCGATGGGCTGGTGCGTTACTTTGGCTTCGCCAATGAGGACGCCGACGCCCAGGCGGTCAGCATCCTGCTGGAGTCGGGTGAGTTCCACCACATCAACGTCTGGTATGACCTGCTCAACCCCACAGGCGGTCTGCCCAAGCCGGACGGGCTGGACATCCAGCACGACTATGGCGAGTTCATGAATCGCGCACTGGAGTTGGGTGTGGGCATCTCAGTCATCCGCCCTCTGGCGGGTGGGGTGCTAACGGACCACGCTGTGGCGGGCGGCGCGCGCCACCCCCTGGCGGGCGGCGGTCTCACCCGCAACGCCGATATGTACCAGGCAATGGTGGCGCGAGCGAAGCCCTTCGCGTTCCTCTCCAAGCCTGGCCAGCGTCTCTCCGACGCCGCCTACCGGTTCATCCTCCAGCACCCGGCCGTGACCTGCGTGCTGGGTGGCTTCTCAGAGATGTCGCACCTGGAGGAGGCCGCCGCCTGCTCCGGCGCCGAGCCGCTGTCCGAGGAGGACATGGCGCGGCTGGACATGGTCTGGCGATCCAACGTCGGCAAGTGGAGCTCGTCCGAACAGTTCATCTCCGGCCTCTAGGCCGAAGGCGCCTCGGCGCACTACAAGATCGAGGAGTTCACCTCATGAACCTGCAGCTCTCCATCGGAATGGCGTCCAACCCCCGCACCTGGCCTCTCTTGGACGGGCGCGTCAAAGCTGATGGCATCGACCTGATCCCCTCGGTGGTGCACGCCTCGGAGCTGTTCTGGCGTGAGCTCAAGTTCGGGGACTTCGACGTCTCCGAGATGAGCTTCTCCTCGCTCATCATGTCCATCTCTGGCGGTGACGAGCGCTGGGTGGGCATCCCCGTGTTCACCACGCGGCGCTTCTTCCACACCGGCATCCTGGTGCGCAAGGACTCCGGCATCAACTCCCCCGCTGACCTCAAGGGCAAGCGCGTGGGCGTGCCGGAGTACCAGCAGACCGCGGCCCTGTGGACGCGCGGTGTCCTCCAGCACGAGTTCGGCGTGGAGCCGAAGGACATGACGTTCTTCATGGAGCGCGTGCCGGAGCACTCCCACGCCGGGGCCACTGGATTCAAGGCCCCCAAGGGCGTGACCATCAACCAGATCCCGCTGGAGAAGAACATCGGCACGATGATGCTCTCCGGGGAGCTCGACGCCACGCTTCTGTACATCGTTGACCCCAACCTGGTGGACCGCTCCACGGCTGACCTGTGGCACCACCCGGACATCAAGCCCATCTTCCCCGACCCCAAGGCCGAGGGGGTGCGCTTCTTCCAGAAGACCGGCCTGTACCCCATCAATCACGGCATGGTCATTAAGCGTGAGATCGCCGAGAAGCACCCCTGGGTGGTGCTGAACGTACTCAAGGCCTTCGTGAAGGCCAACGAGGTCACCAATAAGGATCGCGCCGAGCACGTGGACTACTACATCGAGACCGGCCTGCTGCCTTCTAACGCCCGCGAGGCGTTCAGCAAGCCCCTGGTGGAGCACGGCATCGTCGCCAACCGCAAGGTTCTGGAGACGGCTGCGCAGTATTCCTTCGAGCAGGGGCTCACTCCGCGCCTGATCAAGCTTGACGAGGTGTTCGCCGCCTCGGCCATGGAGCAGTAGCAGGCGTCTGCGTGCAGTAACCGGCGCGAGCCGGTGGGAGAGGGCCGCTCTGCGGTTCCGGGAGGAGAGCGATGGCTGTCTCTGTCGAAGAGAACAGGCTGCTAACGCAGGTGGGCAAGGGCACGCCGATGGGCGAGATTTTGCGCCGGTATTGGTGGCCTACCTTGGACCGCAACAAGCCGGTGCATGACAAGATACTGGACATCTATCGCCGCAACCATGAGGCGCGGCTGGGACTGAGCAGGTAGGGAGTCCGATTTTGAGCCGCGGGCCCGCTCTGGCTGGACGAGCGGGCTCGCGGTTCATCCACCGGGGACGCTCCGGTGTTGTGGATACGAACTCTTCGTGAGAATGGTGCACGATGTTTGAAGCAGCGGGAGCGGCACTGTCCCACATCGCGACTTGGCAGGTGCTGGTGGCGCTGTTGGGTGGAACTATCGTCGGCGTCATGAGCGGTGCGCTGCCTGGGGGCGCGGTACCCACCCTGGTAGTGCTGCTGGGCTTCGCATACGGCATGGACCCGTTCATCGCGCTGCCGCTGGCTATTGGCATGGTGGCCACGGTACCCACGGGCGATACCCTGCCCGCGGTGCTTCTGGGTATGCCGGGTTCAACCTCCGGCCAGGCGACCATCCTGGATGGCTATCCACTGTCGCAGAAGGGCAAGGCGGGTGAGGCGCTGGCTGCAGCGTATCTGGCCTCGCTGATTGGCGGTGCGGCAGGGGCGGCGTTCCTGTTCGTGACCATCCCCTTCGCTCGCCCGGTGGTTAACTCCTTCGGAGCGGCTGAGTTCTTCATCCTGGGCATGGTGGCCATCGCGGTGGTGGGCGTGGTGAGCTCGGGCGCGATCCTTCGGGGACTCATCGCTGGCACCTTCGGACTGCTCATCGCCTCGGTGGGGTACGACCAGAACACGGGGACCTCTCGTATCACCTTCGGGGTGAACTACCTGTGGGACGGCATTCCCATCGTTCCGGTGGTCATCGGCCTGTTCGCCCTGCCGGAGTTCTTCGACCTAATCGTGGCCGACCAGCCCATCGCAGGCCAGACCACGCAGTCCCGGCTCAAGGAGGCCATGAGCGGGCGCGGCAGGGGCATGAAGGCTGTGTTGAGCAACTGGCCTCTGGTGCTGCGTTCGTCCGCGCTGGGCGTGTTCGTGGGCGTGCTGCCGGGCATCGGCGGTTCCTTGGCCCAGTGGCTCGCTTACGCCTCGGCGCGCCAGACCGTTCGCGGCGGGACGCAGACCTTCGGCACAGGCGACATCCGCGGCGTCATCGCGCCGGAGTCGGCCAACAACGCGGTGGACGGCGGCTCCCTGGTACCCACGCTCTTCTTCGGCGTGCCGGGCAGCGTGGGCATGGCCATCTTCCTGGGCTTCCTGGTGGTGTTGGGTCTGCAGCCCGGTCCCTCCATGCTGCACGAGCACCTGGACCTGACCCTCACCATCGCCTTCTCCCTGGTGCTGTGCAACGCCATGGCCACGGCGCTGATGCTGACCTTCACACCCCAACTGACCAAGGTCGCCTTCGTGCGGCCCAACGTGCTGGTGCCCATCGTCTTCGTGGTGCTGGCCATGGCGGCCTTCCAGGCCAAGTTCTCCGTGCTGGACCTGGTGGTGATGCTGGCCTTCGGCGGCCTCGGCTTCTTCATGAAGACCTACGGCTGGCCCCGCCCGCCCATCATCATCGCCGTGATCCTGGGCTCTATCATCGAGCGCTTCTACGCCATTGCCGCCAAGACCTACGGCCTGCACATGTTCACCCGCATCCCCGTGCTGCTCATCATCGCCATCGCCGTGGGGATGGGCCTCTACACCGTCTGGATGCAGCGTTCCGTCGCCCGCTCGAAGCAGGAGCAGGATGTGCAGATCGCCGCGATGACCCAGGTTAAGGAGGAGTCGGTCGCTCAGGCCCCGGCGCCAGAGACCACGGTGCAGGCCGTCAAGCAGGGGCTTGATCGGCGATTGCGGCCCACGGCCAACGGCCTGATGCTGGGGCTGGTGGCAGCCGCGGCGCTGTTGTTCTTCTTCAACTCCTTCGACTGGCCGTGGGTGGCAGCGCGGCTGCCGCGCCTGGTGTCCGTCGCTGCCTTCGTGCTCATCGGCATCTACCTGGTGCGTCACCTCATCAGGCCGCCCGCCGCACGGGGGCGCATCATGGACATCGGCCGCTCCGCCACCGACGCCTCACCCAAGGAGGTGCGCCGGCGCACCATCAAGGCCATCGGCACCACGGTAGGGTTCGTCCTGGGCATCTGGCTCATCGGCTTCCAGATAACGGTGCCGGTGTACATCGCGGGTTACCTGTACTTCTTCGGCAAGGTGCGCTGGTGGGTCGCCCTGTTGTGGGCGGCGGCCTTCGTCGCCATGCTCCACTTCTTCTTCAGCAACGTCATCAACGTGGTCTGGCCGACCCCGGTGCTGGACGCAATCCTGCCGGGATTCCTTATCGGTCAATAGACGCTCATGGGGGCGCGTGATAGCATGCGCGCGCTCGTTTGGAAACGGGCCTTAACGAGTGAATAAGGGAGGGTTGAGATGACCAAGTTCCTGAGCAGTGCGCGGGTCGCCCTGTTGGTGGGTGTGCTCGCTGTCGTGGCGCTCGTTGCTGCGGCGTGTGGCGGTGCCGACCCGACGGCCACCCCCAAGCCCGCCGACAACGGTGGTTCCACCGAGCCGACCGCTACCCCGACCCCCAAGCCGGTGGACTTCGCCGGTAAGTCGATCCGCATCACTGTGGGCTTCGCCCCTGGCGGTGGCTTCGACACCTTCGCTCGCGTCTTCGCGGTGCACCTGCAGAAGGCCTTGCCGGGCAACCCCAAGGTTGTCGTGTCCAACCTGCCGGGCGCCAACACCCTCATCGCCGCCAAGTCGGTGGTGGACAAGCCCCTCAACTCGAACCAGGTGGACATCGTTCTCCTCATCTCCACGTTGATCCAGTCCGAGGTGCTCACGGGCGTGGACGACTTCGACCTGGCTGACTTCGCCATCCTGGGCGCCCCCGACTACACCCCCTCCGACCAGGTCTGGTGCACCCGCACCAGCGTGGCGGACAGCCTGGACGCGTTCTTCGCCCTCAATCGCAAGCTGACTCTGGCGCAGATCGGCGCCATCGACATCTACGCCACCTCGTCCAAGTGGACCATCAACGAGGGCATGCCCTTCGACCAGGTCTTCGGCTACACCGGCACCTCCGACATGAACGCGGCGTTCAACCGTGGTGAGGTCGAGGTGACGGCCACCTGCCGCCAGTCCGAGGTCCTGCTCAACCCCGAGTGGGCCACGGGCTACGCCACTCCGCTCTTCTACACCACCGTCCAGCCCCAGTGGATTACCGACGGTCAGGCGCAGGGCAAGTGGGGCTGGGTGAAGCCGGTCACCGAGGTCGCCAAGGAGCGGCTCGGCACCACCGACGCTTCGGCTGCTGCCTTCGACACCTACATGAAGGTGGCCGCCACCTCCCGCGTGTTCGCCATGCCGTCCAAGACCGACGCTGCCGTCACCGCTGCGGTGCAGCAGGCGTTCAACGACGTGGTGAGCTCGCAGGCCTTCGTGGATGACATGGTCAAGCGTGGCCTGGACGTGGGCCTGATCTCCGGCGCCGACCTGGGCGCGCTGATCGACGGCCTGGCCAATTCTGACAAGGCGACGCTGGACATCATCCGGGCCATGTTCCCGGCAGAGTAACCCAGCAGACCGAACGATCGAACCGAGGGGGCCACGGCATCGCCGTGGCCCCCTTAGCATCCCCCTAGTGGGTAACCAGGAGGTGCCTCCCATGTTCACGCGTCCCGTACTCGACGTAACCGATGCCTTCGTGGCCGTGGACGCCATGTTGGCCGCCGCCCCCGCCATCACTCCGCGTCCGCTGGCCCTGGCGGTGGTGGATGACCAGGGCGATACGGTGGCTTTCGTGCGCATGGATGGCGCGCCCATCTTCAACCGTCGGTACGCGCTGGCCAAGGCATACACCGCTTCGCGCATGCGCCAGGACCTCTCGCTCTTTGCCGCCTATCGGGCCCAGGAGGCCAGGCAGCTGGACGATTTTGCCGACCCGGGCCTGGTGGGCTCCGCCCACGGCGGGCTGGTGGTGACCGACCCGGCCTCCGGTGCGGTGGTGGGCGCCATCGGCGTGAGCGGCGCAAGCCCGGAGGAGGACGAGCGGGTCGCCCAGGCGGGCCGCAGGGCCCTGGGCGGAGAGGCGAAGTGATGCAGCAGCGCAAAACGTTGGGACTGGCCGAGGCCCGTTCGACCCTGGACGCCATGATGGCTGAGTCGGTTCGCCGCGGTGGCCGCCCCCTGGCCTTTGCCATCGTGGACGATAGGGGAGAGTTCATCTGCTTCGCCGCCATGGCGGGGGTAAACGTGGCCCTGGCGCGTCAGAACGCCTTCAAGAAAGCCTACACCTCCGCGGTGATGCGGGCCGACACCCTGGCGTACGAGCAGCGCATGAGCGCGGCGGGGATGAAGGTTTCCGACATGGGCAACCCGCACTTCATCGGCGGCGGGGGCGGTGCGGTGGTGGAGGCGCTCGACGGCACCATCCTGGGTGGGCTGGGCGTCAGCGGGCGCCCGCCGGAGGAGGACGAGGCGGTGGTGCAGGTGGGCAAGGCGCACATAGCCCGCCTCCTCACGGGGGGATAGTCCCCGGCCGGGCCTGCGTGAAAACACGAAGCGCCCTTTGTAGGCAGCCCGCAGGGCTCTGGGTCCCGGGCCGCCTGCCATGGGAGGGTCATCACCAAGCGCCCGGCGGACAGGCTCCGACGTCAGGGAGCACGCTTCGTGAGAGCAGAGTTCGTCAACGCGTTCCTGGACCCGGCGCTGTCGGTGTGGAAGAAGGAGCTGGGGCTGGACCTGGCCTTCGACCACGCGGAGGGCGCCAAGGGCGGGGCGTTCATCACGGAGAACATGACCGCCATCATCGGGGTGACGGGGCAGCTCAAGGGGAACGTCTTCTATGAGTTCACGAAGGAGACGGCGCTGGCCGTTGCCTCGGCCATGTGTGGCGAGGAGCTCGGGCAGATGAACGAGCTGGGCCTCTCGGCCCTGGGTGAGCTGGCCAACACGATCACTGGCAACGCCATCATTGCCCTCTCGGCGGCGGACTACGCCTGAGACATCAGCCCGTCCGTGCTCCTGAAGCGTGGTGCGTCCGTCACCGTGGTGGACCCGCAAATCCGCGCCTACTCCACCTCGCCCCCGGGCGAGATGAGCATCCGCGTGGGCCTGTCCGAGGCCAAGGACTAGCCAGCGATAGCGGCGGGCTGGACAGCCCGCCGCACCGCCCGGATACTCAGGCGGCCCCCTGCGAGGGGAGCACCCTCCCAGGAGGCCGCCTCATGCCGTCCATCGAGCGCATCAACCCCCCAACCCTGGCCGCACCTCCCGGCGGGCGCTACGCCCACGTGGTGCGCGCGGGCAGCCTGGTGTGGATAGCTGGGCAGACCGCTCGTAACGCTGCGGGCGAGCTGGTGGGGCCGGGTGACGCCCTGGCGCAGTCGCGTCAGGTGTACGAGAATTTGCGTGCCGCCATGGAGTCGGTGGGCGGCGGGCTGGAGCACCTGACGAAGGTTACCGTTTACCTGACCCGTGAGGTGGACGTGGCCGCCTCACGCCAGGCCCAGGACGAGTACGCCGCGGCGCATCCCGTACCCGCCTCAACCATGGTGGTCATCAAGGCGCTGGCGCGCCCGGAGTACCTGGTGGAGATTGAGGCCTTCGCCGTCCTGCCGGGCTAGTGCTGCCCTGGCGCCCTGGTCTAGCGGCCAGGGAGGGCCCACGAGTCGCCTGACCCCTGCGGGCGTGGCAGCCAGCGGCCCGCATCCACCTGGGCGAGGAACTCGGCAACCACGGCGTTGAAGGCGCCGGGCTCCTCTATGTTGCAGGCGTGGCCCGTCTGCGGGATGAGCGCCAGTCCGCACGCCGGAATCACGCGCTTGAGGAACAGCCCCGGCTCCAGGCAGGGGTCGTCCTCGTCCCCGGCCACCACCAGCACCGGCACCGGGAGCGCCCGGAACGCCTCCTCTCGCGAATAGAGCGTGGGCCTGCGGCCTTGGAAGCCACGCAGGGTGTTGGCCGAGCCCTTGGCGTCGTGCGCCATGAACAGGCGGGCGAACTCATCCCAGCCGTTGGGGTCCTTGTGCCGGAAGCGGATGCGCGTGGAACCGGACAAGTACGAGTCCATGGCCGCCATGCCGCCCTTCTCCAGCAGCGCGGCGCGCTCCTCGGACTCCTTGCGGAACAGCGCCGGGTTGGCCGAGCCAGTGCCCGCGCCTGCCGCCACTACGCCCAGGCACCGGTCGGGGTGGGCGATGGCGAAGTTCAGCACTGTGTGCGCGCCCATGGACAGCCCGCACAGGTGCGCTCGCTCGATGCCCAGTGCGTCCAGCACGCCCTGCAGCGTGGCCACCTGGTGCTCCTGTTCGTACATCGCGGCGTCGGCTGGTACCTCCGAAGGGGCGTAGCCACGCGCGTTGTAGGCGATGGTGCGGTAGCGGCGGGAGAAGTAGCCGACCTGCATGCGCCAGGAGTCCATGCTCCCAGCGAACTCGTGGCAGAACACTATGGGCGTACCACTCCCGGTCTCCTGGTAGGCGATGGAGACGCCGTCTGCGCTGAGGGTGGGCATGGTTCAACCTCCGGCCGGCCTAGGTTCGGTGGGGGGCATTGTACGCGGCCCGCACGCCTAGCGCGCTGTCCCCGCTGGCAAGCGGTGCGATACTGGGCGGGCAGGAGGCTCACTATGACCACTTCCACCCAGTACGGCCTGATCCGCACGCTTCGGGTGCGCAACGCCAACGTGCCTGGCGTGCTGGGCACGCTGGCCTCGGCCATCGGCTCAGCGGGGGCCAACATCGGCAACCTGGCCACCGTGCACATCGCCCAGACCCACGTGGTGCGGGACATCGACGTCCAGGTGCGTGACCTGAACCACCTGGAGGACGTGCTTCACGCCATCAACGACCTGCCGGGCGTTGACGTGCTGGAGACGCGCGATGAGGTGTTGGGGATGCACCGGGGCGGCAAGATACGCACCGTCTCCCGTCAGCCCGTGGACTCCATCGCGACGCTGCGCAAGGTGTACACGCCGGGCGTGGCCGAGGTGTGCCGCGTCATCGCCGAGCGCCCGGAGCGCAAGCGCCTCTACACCTCCATCGCCAACACCATAGCCATCATCACCGATGGCACGGCGGTGCTGGGCCTCGGCAACATCGGCCTGGCCGCCTCCATGCCTGTCATGGAGGGCAAGTCGGCGCTGCTGAGCCAGCTCTCCGGGGTGAGCGGAGTTCCCATCCTGGTGGAGGCGAGCACCGTGGAGGAGTTCGTGGACACGGTGGTGCGGGTGGCGCCGACCTTCGGGGGCATCCACCTGGAGGACATCGCCTCTCCGGCCTGCTTCGAAATCGTGGACCGGCTGCGCGAGCGCCTTCCCATGCCGGTGATGCAGGACGACCAGGACGGCACCGCAGCCGTGGTGCTCGGCGCCGCCGCCGCCGTTTGCAGCCAGTTGGGGCGTGAGCTGTCCGGCCAGCGCATCGGCCAGGTTGGCCTGGGCGCGGCAGGGCAGGCCATCGCCGACCTGCTCATGTACACCACGGGACGGCCCGTGGTGGGCGCAGACGTGCAGGAGGAGCGGTTGGACCGCCACCGCTCCCACGGCGGTGAAACGGCGGACCTGAAGGAGGTGATGGCCTCCTGCGATATCGTCATCGCCACCACCGGCGTGCCCGGGCTCATCCGCAAGGAGCAGGTGCGCAAGGGCCAGGTGGTGCTCGCCCTCTCCAACCCCGACCCGGAGATAGACCCACTGGCCGCGCTCGAGGCGGGCGCCGCCATGGCCGCAGACGGGCGAGCCGTGAACAACGTGCTGGGCTACCCCGGCATCTGGCGCGGCGCTCTGGCGGCGCAGGCCACCGGCATCAGCCGTGCCATGCTTATGGCGGCGGGCGAGGCGCTGGCGGGGCTCGCGCCGGCGGGCGAGCTCTCGCCCAACCCGCTGGACCTGGAGGTGCACCGTGAGGTGGCCCGGTTCGTGGGGCGCGCCGCCGTGGCCTCCGGCATCGGCTCGGCATCTGGCCTGGACGAGCTGGGGTAGAGCCTCCAGGCAGGTGGAACGAGAGAGGGGGGGGGGGGCGGGCCCCCCCCCCCACGGGTCACCAGGCCCCCCGGGGGG
>JAYNIL010000028.1:15187-22559 GCA_038109085.1 Chloroflexota bacterium | reverse complement strand
GCCGTGGTGCCCACCTCCTCCTGGGTGATGTTGCGCCGCAGGGGGGCGCGCTGGGCGTGGGTCTCGGCCATGTTGGTGAAGCCGGAGATGCCGCGCGCCGCCAGGGTGTTCAGAGGGCCTGCGGAGATGGCGTTCACCCGGACGTTGCGGGCGCCGAACTCTGCGGCCAGCTGGCGCACCTCGTTCTCCAGTGCCGCCTTGGCCACGCCCATGATGTTGTAGCCGGGGTAGACCTTCTCAGCCGCATGGAACGTGAGGGTCTGGATTGAGCCACCAGCCTCCATGTGGGCCGCGGCGGCGCGGGCGATGGGCAGCAGCGTATAGGCCGAGACCTCCAGCGCGGTGCGGAAGCCCTCCTGCCCGGTGCGCGAGAACTCGCCCGCCAGGTCGTCGCGGTTGGCGAAGGCGATGGCGTGCACCGCCGTGGCCAGCGGGGCCTGGGATGCGGCGGCGGCCACGGCTGCTTCCACCGCGGCCTCGTTCATGGCATCGCACTCCACGGCCTGGGTGCCGGGCAGCGATGCGGCCAGCTTGAGCACATCGCGCCCCAGCCGCTCGTTCTGGTAGGTGATGGTGAGCGCCGCGCCCGCGGCGTGCAGTCGCTCGGCCACCGCCCAGGCGATGGAGCGGTGGTTGGCGACGCCGAAGACGACGGCGCTGGTGCCGGACAGGTCGATGGAAACAGCCACGCTAGGCCTCCGCCGCCATGCGATCCAGGATGCAGTGGGCCCCCTCGGCGATGCCCTGGCCCAGACGCACCTGCGGGCGCAGTACGCCCCGGCGCATCTCGCGCTCCACCACTGCGAAGTCTACCTTGGGCACCAGGTGGAGCAGGCCCTGGAAGGCCAGGGGCCACAGCTCCGGCGCCCACTTCTTCACGTACTCCATGCGCGGCGCCAGCAGACGCGCGTCGATGAGGTGCTCTGCGTCCAGCACCACGTCGGGCTTCAGGCGCACGCGCCAGGCGAATCGCTCCTCCGGGTCCGGGGAGGGCCAGGTGGGCGATTCGTCCTCGAAGTATGTGGAAGAAACGCTGCCCACTGCGGCGAACACCATCTCGTCGCTCACGTAGAACAGCACCCTATCGCCCACCTCCATGCGCTGGGCGCGCTTGCGGTGCGCCTTGCCCATGCCCAGGAGCGTGAATCCCTGCTCACGGCACACGTCGGCATAGGAGGAGGGGACGGAGACCATCCAGTAGTTGCGGGGGGTGGCCATGATGTGCCCTATCCTAGCACGGGGGCCCGCTCCCCCAGCATCGCCAGGTAGCCCGCCGTGGTGGCCTGAGCCACCGCCTCCGGCTCCACGCCCTGCGCGGCCGCCAGCGCCTCGACCACCTGAGGCAGGTGCCACGGCTCGGTCCAGCGCTGCCGGTTCTTCTTGAAGGGCTGCGGGTAGGAGTCGGTCTCAATGACCACCCGCTCCAGGGGCAGGTGGGCCGCCATGGCCTGGAGCGCTGGCTCGCGGGTCAAGGGCTTTGCCAGGGAGACGCGGAAGTTGAGGTCGAAGGCGCGCTCGGCCTGCTCCAGCGTGCCGCCGAAGTAGTGCCAGGCGCCGCCCACCTCCTCGGCGTGCTCCTCAGCCAGGATGCGCCAGGTGTCCTCATCGGCCTCCCGTGAATGGACCACCAGCGGCAGGCCGAACCCGCGGGCCAGGCGCACCTGCTGGCGCAGGGCATCCTGCTGCACGCCCCGCTCCGGGGAGCCGGGCATGTAGTCCAGGCCACACTCGCTCCACTCCACCACGCCGGGGTGGGAGGCCATGGCCCGCAGCGCCGCCTCGGTGGCATCGCTCCAGGGCCCCTCCAGGTCGGCGGGGTGCAGCCCCAAACCGGCTCGGATAGAGGGGTGTGAACCGGCCAATTCCAGCACGCGTGCGCAGGAGGCCAGCGAGGTGCCCGCTGCTATAATCAGCCCCACTCCGGCGGCCTGCGCACGTTCGAGCAGGCCGGGCAGTTCGCCGGGGTCGTATTGGTCCACGTGGGTGTGCCCGTCCACCAGGGGTGTGCGAGCGATGGGGGCGGGTTCCATACCCCCATGATAACCGGTGGCCCAGTCCGGACCTGGGGTGGAACCGCGGAGCGCTCATGCCTCGATTCGCCCGGATCGCCCGCCTCTCGCGCAATCGCTGGCTGCACCTGTTGGTGGGGGCGCTGGCCAGCGTGGTGCTGGTCTGGTTCGCCGCCCACGCGCTGGTCTGGAGCGATGTGGCCAGCGCCTTCGATGCCCTCTCCACCGGCCCGGTCGCCCTGAGCCTGGTGTTCGTTGCAGCGGCCATGGTGCTGCGCGCGGGACGTTGGCACGTGGTGATGCCCGGCGCTCGCGCGCGCTTCCACCAGACGTTCCTCACCCAGAACGCGGGCATCGGCCTGAACAACGTGCTCCCCATCCGCATGATGAGCGAGCCGGTGCAGCTTGCGCTCATCACCCGCCGCTACGGCGTGCCGTTCTCCACGGCCCTGGCGGGGCTGGTGGCGGGCAACGCGCTGGATGTATTCGCCACAGGCCTGCTCATGGGCACCGGCGTGGTGTTGGTGCCGGGCATGCGGGATGCGCGGGTGTCCATCCCCGTCATCGGCTCCCTGGTGATGCTGGGCCTCAGCGCCCTGGTGTTGGTGGCCCTCTCCCGTGGGGTGGCGGCGGTGCCCTACGCGCGCAAAATGCGCTCCTTCGTCCGCCTCACTACGGCGGTGAAGATGCTGCGCGAGCGCCCGCGCCTCCTCGGGGCCTCCTTCGCCGCCACCCTCACCTTCTGGCTGTTCATGGGCTCGGCCGGGTGGGTGATTGCGCGCTCCCTGGGCGCGCCCGGTAGCCCGGTCACCTTCGCTGTCGTCATGGCCGCCTCCACCTTCTTCGTCTCCGCCATCCCCTCGCTGCCCGGCGGGGTGGGGACGTTCCATTTCGCCGCCATGTCCATGCTCCAGGCATTGGGAGTAGACCCGGCCCACGCCCTCACCCTGGCGGTGGTCTTCCACCTGCAGGCGGTGCTTCCGCCCACCCTCATCGCGGCGGGAGTGTTCGCGCGCATGGGCGTGCGGCTGCCGAAGACGGAACGCGAGCGTATCCCCCGGCCGCCACTGGGTATGGGCGAGCAGGACGGGCGGGTCTGATGCGTCTGCGCTTCCTGTTCCTGGCCGCGCTGGCCCTGGGTGCCTGCGCGGGGCCGCCCTCGCCCACGCCGTCCCCCACTCCCTCGCCCACGCCCACCCTGGCGCCTCCCGCCCAGGGTGAGATGCGCGTGGCGGTCACCGGGGCCGCGCCGCACCTGGACCTACAGCGAGAGGTCTCGGAGTGGGCCACGCTCTACGGGCCCGGCCCCGCCTACGCGCGGCTGATGCGCTTCGACGTCTCCGGCCCCGCGCCCGCCCTGCGCGTGGTGTGCGACCTGTGCTCCTCCTGGCGCTGGGCCGACCCGCTCACCTTCGAGGCGGTCATTAGCCCCGATGCGCGCTGGCAGGACGCCGAGGGGTTCGCATCGCGCCCCGTCACGCCCCAGGACGTGGTGTTCAGCCTGGAGCGCTTGCGTGAGCCGGGTTCCCCGCACGCCCATCTGCTGGCGGGGGTCGAGACCATCGAGCCGGTGGGCACGGACACGGTGCGCCTGCGGCTGAGCACCCCGGACGCAGGGCTGCCCCTGGCCCTGGCCAGCCCCTACGCGGTGGTGCTGGCGCCGGACTCCCTGGACAGGGTGGACCTGCGCACCGGGCGGGTGGTGGGCGCGGGGCCTTGGCGCTTCACCGCTCAGCTCTCCGGCGGCGCGGTGCTCGAGCGGTGGGACGCCTACGGCCTGGGCCCCCAGCCTTCAGTGGAGCGCATCACTTTCCAGCGAACTGTCAGCCTGGAGGTGGGCGTTGAACTGCTGCGCTCGGGCGCCGTGGACATCGCCCAGGTCACCGAGGAGCAGTGGGCCGCGTTAGAGCAGGAGGGTTATCGTTCGGTGGTGCTCCAACGCCAGGGCAGGGGGGTGGCCTTCGGCCTCAACGCCCGGCGCGCCCCCTTCGATGACTCCACCGTGCGCCGCGCCGCCTTCCTGGCCCTAGATCCGCAGGCTGCTTTGGAGGCGCACTTCGGCATCGGCGCGTGGGGGCTGGGCATTCCGCTGGAGGAGCCGGGGTGGGCGCTGGTTCCGGACGGGGTCTTCAACGACCCGGCCGCCGCACGTGCGCTGCTGGCAGGACGCACCCCGGCCTTCACGCTCCTGGTGGCCAACTTCGGCGAGGCGTACGTGGCATTCGGGGAGGCGCTGGCCGACCAGCTGGAGTATGCGGGGTTCGACGTTCGCGTGGTGGCGGCGACGCGTGGCGAGTACCTGGACGGGGTGTGGACCGCGCGCGCATTCGATGCCTTCGTGGGCCCGCTGCCGCCCACGGACCAGCCCAACGACTTCGCGCTGGCGCTGCTGCATACGGACGGCGCGTCCAACGTTACCGCCGCGGGCTCAGCGGCCTTGGACGCTGCCATCGATGCCTACGCCACCCACGCGGACGCCGGCGCGCGGGCGGGGCTGGTGGCGGACATCCAGCGCCTGGCGCTAGAGGGGGCGTGGGTGTTCATGCCCGCCATCGCCGCCGAGCGCTGGGCCCTGGGCCCGCGCATCGAGGCGCTGCCCACGGACCTGCCATTGGGCGCGGGTGAGCTGTGGACTGGGTTGCGCTTGGACACTGAACCCTAGCCCGCTCTGGCCCCCGTAGGGGAGGCGTGGTAGTGTTCGACGAGCGCGTCCCGTGCATCCCCACGAGGGGTGGGCGCATCAGAGAGATCGAGAGGCCCGGCCCCAGCGCTGGGTGAGCGATGAGTCCAGGCCCGCCCATGCGGGGCCTGTTGAGGAGGAACGATGGCGAACCTACCTGCGGTGAACGATG
Organism: Chloroflexota bacterium; assembly: GCA_038109085.1. GTDB lineage: Bacteria > Chloroflexota > Dehalococcoidia > Lucifugimonadales > Australimonadaceae > Australimonas. The sequence continues at coordinate 17,698 of JAYNIL010000028.1, read as the reverse complement.
CTGACTTCAAGCAGACGGTGCTTGAGTCCGGCCAGCCGGTGCTGGTGGACTTCTGGGCCGACTGGTGCGGGCCCTGCAAGATGATCGCCCCTGTGGTGGAGGAGCTGGCCGGCGAATACGCGGGCAAGCTCGACGTGAAGAAGATGGACGTGGACGCTAACCCGCAGACGGCCATGGCCCTGGGCATCCGCTCCATCCCCACCCTGCTGATCTTCAAGGATGGCAAGGTGGCCGAGCAGGTCATCGGCGCAGTGCCCAAGTCGGTGCTCAAGAAGAAGATCGACAACGTGGTGGGCTAGGCCCGCTGCAGGGTCGTCAACGCGCTAGACTGGACGGCGCCCCGGCTGATGCCGGGGCGCCGCCGCGTTCACCGGCGCGGCGCGCAGCGTATGGGAGTGGATGGGGTCCGGTGGTCCTCGCGGTCTTCAAAACCGTTGCCGGGGCGGCTTCCCGTTCCGGGGTGGGTTCGACTCCCACGCACTCCCGCCAGCGCGCTAGCATGGGCCCCATGGGCGCTGGCTAGCCCCCAAGGAGTCCCCCATGATCTACGACCTGCGCACCTACACCCTCAAGCCCCGCTCCGTGCCCCAGGCGCTGGAGCTGTTCGGACGCTCCATGCCCATACGCCAGCGTTACTCACCCCTGGGCGGCATGTTCTCCACGGAGGTGGGCCCGCTCAACCAGATCGTCCACATCTGGCCGTACAAGGACCTGGCGGCGCTGGAGCGCATCCGTGACGAGGCGGCCAGCGACCCCAGCAGGATGTGGCCGCCTCCGGGCCTGCGTGAGCACATGGTTATCCAGCAGTCTGAGATCCTCGCCCCGGCGCCGTTCATGGCCCCGTGGGAAGGCCCGCAGCACTTGGGCAATATCTACGAGCTGCGCATCTATGACCTGGTGCCCGGCTCAAGAATGGAGCTGATGAAGAACTGGTCAGCGCGCATCGATGCGCGGCGGGCCTACTCGCCGCTGGTGGGCTGCTGGCTCTCCACGGGCGTGGGGGGTGTGGGGAACCAGCTCTTCCACCTGTGGGCCTACGGGTCCTTCGAGGAGCGCCTGCGCATCCGGGAGGAGACCATCGCCCAGGGCGTGTGGCCGGTGGACGATGGGCGCCACTACATCCGCCAGCAGAACAAGCTGCTCATCCCGGCGCCCTTCTCGCCGCTGCACTAACCGCGGTGGCGCGCATCGCGCGTGCAACTTGACGCGCGGAGCCACCACTGCGAGATTGGCGCCGGTTCCACAAGTCCGAGCGTACATGGAGGGGTCATGGTCAAGTCTGTCTACAACTTCCCGCGTATCAACGCCGGTCACCGGGAGGGCTACGTCTACGACAAGTTCATCGACTCGCTGGGCCTGCCGGTCCACGGCGGGTACTACATCGAGGACCTGCGCAAGATAGAACTTGCCCCGTGGGACGAGTTCGAGTGCAACGCCGCCATCATCCAGCTGGAGGGCATGAAGGGCGTCACCGAGTCCAAGGTGCTGGAGATACCGGGGGGCGGGGCCATCCCCGCGCACACCTTCGCCATCGACGAGACGTTCTTCGTCCTGGAGGGCCACGGCTTCACCACGGTGTGGGTGGACGAGAAGCGCAAGCACACCTTCGAGTGGGGGCCGCGCTCGCTGTTCATGATCCCGCAGGGGGTGCACCGCACCTTCTCCAACGCGCGGGGCGACCAGGTGGCGAAGCTCGCCACAAACTCCTACCTACCGCTGGCGATGGCCATGTTCCCCGACCCCAGGTTCTTCTGGTCGGGCTCCTTCGCCGACCCGGACCTGTTGGAGGTGCACGAGGGTGATGCCTACTCCGTGGCCACGCGCTCGGAGGGCGGGCGTGGCGCGACGTGGCGCGGCAACTTCTTCACGGACCTGGCGGCCTGGGACGGGTTGGTGCCGCACCGCCAGCGCGGCGGCGGCGGGCACGTGGTGGACATCGAGTTCCCCAACTCCGAGATGGGCGGGCACATGTCGGTCTTCCCCAACGGCACCTACAAGAAGGGACACCGGCACGGGCCGGGCGTGGTCATCATCATCCCAGCGGGGGAGGGATTCTCCGTCATGTGGCCGGAGGGTGAGGAGCAGGTGGTGGTGCCCTGGCACGAGGCGTCCATGTTCGTGCCGCCGAACCGCTGGTTCCACCAGCACTTCAACGTGAGCACCATCCCCGCCCGGTACCTGGCGCTCTCGCCGCTGCGCCAGACGCGCCCCGGCAACGAGGAATTCGTCCCACGCGAGGACCAGATCGAGTACCCGGACGAGGCGCCCTGGATCCGCGATATGTTCCGCAAGGAAGTGGAGAAGCGCGGCGGCAAGGTGCTCATGCCGGAGGAGATCTATACCAACTACGACTATCAGTGGACCTACTCCGCCAGCGAGGAGCGCGGCGCGGCCATCTTCGGCGAGGACCTCAAGAAGTAGGCCTGGCCCGGAACGAGCAGCTGGAGGGGGTGGCCGCGGGGTAGGGGGGGCCCCCCTCTGTTTGGCCATGGGTTGCGCGCCGACACCGGG
>JAYNIL010000028.1:13110-15177 GCA_038109085.1 Chloroflexota bacterium | reverse complement strand
TTTTCCTCCTCCGTCGTGTCCGCGGGGGGGGCGCGGGCCCACGGGCAGGCGCCCCCTCTGCGCGTTCACTCGCGAGTGCCCCTACTCCTTTGGGTCGAGGGTGTTGGGCGCGAACAGCTCCTCTATCTTCGGGATGCGCGGTGCCAGGTGCTGCTCGTGAAGAAACCGGGGCAGCGCCTCGAGCGAGGTGCGGTTCTTCTCGAGCCCGTAGGGCCAGAAGTCATCACCCATGATGCGCCGCGTCTCTTCCAGCTCCGCCACCACCCACGGCAGCGTGAGCTTGAGCGCGTCGGTCTCGGCCAGCTGTGCGTAGGCCCATTTTTTGGCCGCGATGAACGCCTCGTACAGGCTGGTGGCCGCCCATGGGTAGGCCTCGTACACCTCACGCCGGAACACCACCGTGTGCATGATGGGGAAGATGCCGGTCTTGGCGTAGTACGCCTTCTCGGCCGTTCGGTAGTCCTCGAAGAGGCGGCGCACCGGCGGGTCGGGCAGTTCCAACGAGCGCGGGGCGTTGGGCGAGATGATGGCGTCGATCTCGCCGGAGTCCAGCATCGGGCCCATGTCCTGCTCCAGCGGCATGCGGTGGAGCCTCACTCCCGGCAGCTCGAAGTCGATGCGTGAGGGGCGCTGTAGCCCGTCCTGGGTACCGGAGAACCACTCGATGCTCTCCGGCTCCACCCCGTACTCGTGCAGCAGCATGCCGCGGGCGAACACCGCCGCCGTCATGGAGTACTCCGGCACGCCGATGCGCTTGCCGATGAGGTCCTTGGGCTCGTTGATGCCCGCCTTCTTGTTCACGTAGATGCACGAGTGGCGGAAGAGGCGTGAGGGGAAGACGGGGATGGCCACGAACTTATCGTCGCCACTGGCCCGCAGCATGGTGTAGTTGGAGAACGAGAGCTCCGAGACGTCGAATTCCTGGTGGCGCAGCATCCGGAAGAACGTCTCACTGGGCCGGGATATCACCGGCGTGAGCTCGATGCCCTCGGGCTGGATGCGCCCGTCCATCAGTGGGCGCACGCGGTCGTAGTCCCAGAACGCGATGGTGAGTCGAAGCCGTCCCATGTCCCCTCCCACGGCGTCGTGCCGCTGGCGGGGCATGGTAGCAGAGCGTGGGCGCTAGTAGCCGATGGCCAGGGTGGGCCGGTAGGAGTCGATGCCCGCGTGGAGCAGATTGGTCTCCGGGTCGATGAGGATGGCCGAGGGGCGAGAGAACGCCCCGGTCATGGAGGGGGTCTTCTCCACCACCTCGCCCTCCGGCGTCCAGGCGATCCACTGGTGGTAATCCTCGTATCAGGGCACGAACCGCCAATGGGCCAGCGCCACCTCCGAGCGCACGGAGGCATCCTTCGGCCACAACTCGGCGCGGATGATGTAGTCGTACCGGTTGAGCGCGTGCGCCTCCTCGGGCGTGAGGTGCTTGGGATCCAACTCTCGGATGGTGACTGGCGTCCAGAACAAGGCGCTACTCGTTGGCCGTCATCTTGATGGTGCGCCGCTCCGTCCGCCCGGTGAGCACCAGCGGCTTGCGCTGCTGGGAGAGCGCGGGCGGGTTCTTAGCCTCGTGCTGGGTGGGGCGGGGGTTGCGGTAGCGGAACACCAGGTTCTCGTAGTTGCGCAGCACCAGCTCGTCCTCGGTCATGGACAGGACGTAGTTGGGCATCAGCGGGATCTTACCGCCGCCGCCGGGGACGTCCACCACGAAGGTGGGCACGCCCAGGCCCGAGGTGTGCCCGCGCATTCCCTCGATGATCTTGATACCGGTCTCCACCGGGGTGCGCAGGTGCTCGGTGCCCGCCACCTCGTCGGTGTGGAAGAGGTAGTAGGGGCGAACCCGGTTCTTCAGCAGTGCGTGGGAGAGGGCCAGCTGCGTCTCGACCGTGTCGTTAACCCCGCGCAGCAGTACCGTCTGGTTGTTCACCGGCACGCCGGCGCGCAGCAGCTCGCGCACTGCGCGGGCCGCTTCGGGGGTGAGCTCGTGGGGGTGGTTGAAGTGGGTGTTCAGCCAGATGGGGCCGTACTTGTCGATCATCTGGGTGAACTCTTCGTCGATGCGCATGGGCA
>JAYNIL010000028.1:0-13010 GCA_038109085.1 Chloroflexota bacterium | reverse complement strand
GTCTTGGTGGCCATGGGGGTTCCTTTCGTGACCGACAACTAGGGGCCGGACGGAACGGGACGACCACTCTTCCTACGGCACCATCGGTTGGGTACCTCCCAGACGCTTGCCGAACACCAGCAGCGCATCGCCTTCGTCGTAGAAGTCGTCGATGCGCGAGAGCACCTCGAAGCCGGCGGACCGGTAGAACCGGTGCGTCGGCGCGTACTGATCGCGGGATGAGGTCTCAGCCAGCATCAACCGCCCGCCTGCGGCCCAGATGGCCGCCTGTGCTGCCACCATCAGAGCCTTGCCGGTGCCTCGCCCCTGACGGGTGGGATCAACGGCGATCCAGTAGATGTCATAAGAGGCGGCAGTGAGGGGTACGGGCCCGTAGGTGACGTATCCGACGGGCTCCCCGTCCTCCCAGGCAACCTGCGTGAAGTAGCCGGAGGCATCGCCCTTGCAGGCGCACTCGGTCAACACCTCGTCGGCGGTGGCGACCTCCTCCTCGGAGAAGTAGCCAGTGCGCGCGGTGATGCCGACCAGGGTGGCCTTGTTGGCGGGGGCCATGGGCCGGATGTCCGTGCTCATCCGCGCACCCCCCCCACCACCTGCGCCACGATGGCGCTGACCATCTGCTCGTAGGAGAGCCCGCCCGCGCGTGCCTGGAGGGCGAATCCCGCCGAGGGCGCGATGTCCGGGTTTGGGTTGGCCTCGATGACGGACAGTCGTCCCTCGGTGTCCTGGCGCAGGTCCACGCGCAGGTAGGCCGGGGAGCCTACGGCGGCGTGGGTGCAGAGCGCCAGGCCCGCTATCTCGGCCATCGTATCCGCGTCCGCCTCGGCCGGGCAGCGCACGCTGATGGCGGCGTAGTCGGGGTGGTGCTCGTCCCACTTGGATGCGAAGCTTAGGATGCGCGGGGCACCTGCGCCCGACGCGTACACCATCTCGCTGGGTGGCAGGACGCGCGGGCTGTGCGAGCCCAGCACGGCGACGTTGAATTCACGGCCGGGGAGGAACTCCTCAACCAGTGCGGGGCCGGCGTAGTAGTGTTCCACCCTGGCGATTCGCTCGGCCAGGGCGGCCTTGTTCGTGACGATGCTCGCGTCCGAGAGGCCGTGGGAGGCGTCCTCGCTTAGCGGCTTGACGATGACGGGCAAGTGCAGGGAGCACCGGTCCGCCTCCGCGCTGGAGAGTACCTGCCAGGGCGCCGTGGGGATGCCCGCGCGCTCGAAGCGCTCCTTGGCGGCCCCCTTGTCCAGGCACAGGCGCAGCGTGGCGCTGGAGGCGCCCGTGCAGGGCACGGCGCGCTCCAGTGCTTGGGCGAAGCGCCACTCGGATGCGGGCTGGCCGTCGAACCCCTCGAACAGGTTGAACACTACGTCGGCCCGCTCGGCCAGTACCGTTGCGACGGCGCACTCCAGGGAGGGCGTCAGCGCCATGGTGTCCACCCGGTGCTCGGCGAGGCGCAGCGCGCTGGCGACGGCCGCGACCGACTCCAGCACGCCGTCCACCGCCGCCTGCTCGCCCAGGTCGGCGTAGCGGGAAGGGGTGGGTGCGTTGTGCGCGATGACGACGTGCATCGCTAGCGTCCGGAGCGAGCCACGGCGCGGGGGCGGGGGGTGACCCCGGCGCGCACGATGGCAGAGGTGAGGACCGCGTCCACCAGTTGGCGGAATCTCCACCCGCGCAGACCGGCCATGATGGGCAGGTCGGAGTAGGAGCCCATGCCAGGCAGGGGGTTGGCCTCGATGAACACCGGCTCGCCTTCGGGGCTCACCCGGAAGTCCAGGCGCGCCACGTCCCGGCAGCCCAGCGCCCTGAAGGCGGCCAACGCCTCGCGCTCGATGGCCTGAATGACCTGCGGCTCCATGGCGGGAGGGCAGGCATAGGTCACCAATTCGCGGTAGTTGCGCTTCACCTCGATGGTGTACATGAAGCCGTCATCTAGGCCGGTGTTGGGCACCACCTCCATTACGCCCACCACGCGGGGGTCGGTGTGGCCAACGATGCCTACCGTCACCTCGCGCCCGGGCACGAACCTCTCTACCAGCGCGGGTTGGCGGTACTCCTGCGTGATGAGGGAGACCATGCGCACCAGGGAGGCCCAGTCGGTGACCTTGGAGTCGGCCCGCACGCCCTTGCTGGAGCCCTCGTAGGTGGGCTTGACCACCAGGGGGTAGCTGAAGCCCTCAGGCCCCAGTGCGTCCAGATCGTCTACGCTGGCGGCCAGCATGGACCAGGGCGTGCGCACCCCGTGGGAGGCGGCGATGCGCTTGGCGACGGCCTTGTCCAGCGCCACAGCGAGGGTCAGTGGGTCAGAGCCGGTGTAAGGGATGCCCAGCATCTCCAGCACGCTCGGCACCTGCGCTTCGCGGGAGCGGTGGGTACCGCGCCCCTCGGCGATGTTGAACACCAGGTCAACGTCCGCGCGCACCACGTTGCGCAGGAACTCCGGCCCGCCACCCAGGCGCACCGTCTCGTGGCCCAGATCCTCGATGGTCGAGGCCAGGGCGTCGATGGTATCGGGAGAGTCGTATTCCTCTGAGGAGTCGTCGTCCTCGGACGCGGGGCCCGAGTCAACGGGCTTTATGTCGTAGGCGAGGCCTATCTTCACTTGGCCGCCCCCAGCCCAGCGGCGTAGCGCTTTAACTCCTCATAAGCTTCCTGGCCCAGCGCCAGGATCATCTCCACGTCGTAGGTCTCATAGAGGGGCCGGGTGACGGCCGAGGGACGTGAGCACGTTCCGCCGGTGCGCATCAACTCGTTCTCGTCGTCCAGCAGGAGCCGGTCGCCCAGGACGATGAGCGGGTAGAGGGCGCAGTAGTACGGCTTGAGCGACCAGGGGTGTTCACCCTTGGCCATGGACATGGCCTGGATGGCGCAGAAGTTGTCCTCGCGCAGGAACACGCACCGGCTGCCAGCGCTGTGGTGCGGGTCGGGGATGGTGCGGGTGCCCCGGCGCAGCCCCGACGGGTAGTCCGAGTCGGGGTGGATCGTGGGGTCGAACCAGTGCTCGCGTGGCTGGGGCTGGTGGGTGAGGAAGGGGGCTATCTCGTCGGCCGAAGCCAGCACGCGGTAGGAGTTGTCGCGGTCGTCGTAGACGCCGTGGCCGCAGCAGGACGCGCGGCATTCCTCGATGCGGCAGCGCTCGATGGGGCGGGACTCAAACAGACGCGGGTCTACCAGCAGGCTACCGAAACGGGGCCAATCGTCTGTTTCGTCCATACACTCTTCGATGAACTATAAAATTCATGATTATTTTTGCGCGAATTGATGGCATGTCAAGGGTCTGGGAGGGCGGATCTGGGGGCGCCCCTTCCTTACCGGCTCTCACGCACCAGCGCGCGCAACTCGCGCATGTCCCCCTGGCGTTCCGGAGGCAGTCCGGCCAGGTCCTCCTCGACGCTCTCTGAGTTCGTGGTTCCCATCACGCCTCCCCGCAGGTGTGCGCTGAGGGTACCAGCGGGGGCCAGCATTGCCCTGTATGCTGGGGGCCGAACCCTCGCCCCAGGAGCATGCGCCGTGGGCTACTCTTCCATCGTATCCATCAAGTGCGACTACCCCGGCTGTGAGGTGGCCGACGAGTACCTCGACTCCGACCGCGTCGCCCACCAGTTCCTGCCTGTCGGCTGGGCGCGTGTCGAGTTCCAGACCGACGTGGAACACGAGGACCACCACGACGAGGTCGGCTTTTTCTCTCTCCTGTGCCCGGAGCATGGCATGGTGCTGCGCTCCCAGCTCTGGCCCGGCCAGGAGCCGCGTCCGCACCCCGAGGACTGACGCGCCGGGCCGCTCGTACGACGTGAATCGTGCGAAAGTTCGCTTGCCCCAGGCGAACATCGCACCTGGGATGGCTGCGGCCCGTCACCAACCAACAGCCGCGAGGGGCGCATGGAGAGCGAGAAGAAGACCACCGCCATGGGGGTCAGCGAGAACGTCGTTGGCCTGCTGGCCTACCTGCTGACGTGGATCACCGGCTTCGTCTTCCTCAACGTCGAGAAGGAGAACAAGACCGTCCGCTTCCACGCCGGGCACTCCATCGCCGTGTTCGTACCGCTCACCGTGGCGGGCATCATCACCGCCTACATCCCCGGCGCCGGCGCGCTGCTCTCCTGGCTGGTGAGTATCATCGCGCTGATCGCCTGGATAGGTCTCATGGCCATTGCCGTCCAGGGCAAGCGCTACTAGGAGCCTCTGGTGAGTGACTGGGCAGAGAAGCAGGTCGGCTGATACCTGCGGTGCAACTGATGCACGAACGATGGACCCGGCAGCGCCGGGGCCATCTCCTTCTGCGTGGGGGTGAAGATTAGACCGTGCCCAGCGGCAGCACCGCGAAGGTACACCCGCCGCTGAACGTCGTCGCGTGCCCCTCGCCCGTCACGTCGGTGATGCGCACTGCATCGCCGGGCACCAGCCGCACGCCCTTTGCCGCGTGGGCCGGGCGCACCTCCATCGCCCCCGCGATGATGAAGATCCACCGCCGCTCCGGCGCCGGGTGTGTGGGCATCGCCTCGTCCGCCCGCGTGCGAAGGTAGATGCCCTCCACGTGCTCCAGGTTGGTCAGCGTAGGGTGCTCCGCCAAAGGCGTCGGCTCGATGTGCGTGCGCCCGTCGTTGCCCGTGTACATGCGGTAGATTGCCATGCGCGCCTCCTGGTCCCCCGCCGTCCGCTCACCGGGCCGGGGGGGCAGGATAGCAGGGCAGGGGAGTGCTAGGATGCCCCCCATCCTGCACCCGGAGGCGCGCCGTGGCAGACCCCGCCGTGTTCCAGCTGGCCAAGAACCCCGACCAGGTGGGCGAGAACCCCCTCTGGCACCCCGGCCAGCGGCGCATCTACTGGACGGACAATAGGGCCGAGCGGGTGTACCGCATGGACCCGGCCACCCGTGCCGTGGAGGTGGTGGTGGAGGGGCTGCGGGTGTACGCCTTCACCTTCCAACCCAACGATGATCTAGCGCTGTTCCTGGATAGGGCGCGCATCGGTGTGGCCCCTGTCGCCGGTGACGGCTACGGCCCAGCGCGCATCGTCAACGAGGGGTTCGCGGGCGAGGCGGACGGGCGCTTCAACGATGTCATCGCTGATAAGGCGGGCCGGGTGCTGGGCGGCGTGGTGCCCATGGAGGTGGGCACGCGCCCTGCCACGCTCTACTCCATCGCCACCGACGGCTCCGTGCGCACATTGCGGACGGACATCGGCATGCCCAACGGCATGGCCTTCTCACCCGACGAGCGCTTCCTATACGTGGCGGACACGCGCGGGCGCAAGGTGCTGCGCTACGCCTACGACGACTCCACGGGTGAAGTGTCCGGCGACACGGTGCTGGTGGACCTGTCGAAGGAAGAGGGCGCTTCACCCGACGGGCTGACGGTGGACGCGGCGGGCCATCTGTGGGTGGCCTTCAGCGGGGGCTGGTCGCTGGTGCGCTTCGATCCCACAGGCCGGGAGGTAGCCCGGGTACGCTTCCCTGCCCGCAAGATCACTTCTGCAGGGTTTGGTGGCGGCGCATTAGACACGCTGTACGTGACTACGTCTAGCCGTAAGCCAGATCCGGATGACGAAATTGGGCCCGAGGGCGGAGCCTTTTTTGCGGTCTACCAAGTCTCTACAGGTAAACTAGATCATCGTTCATCTTTGAGATTCTAATCCTCTCAGAGCCCTAGTTATTTTTAGAATTAAAGTGCAGGTTCTAGTTTGAGCATACTTGCAATACAAAATCTGACTTGCGGGTACAATAACAGCATAGTTATCAAAAATTTAAATCTTAGTATATCTTCGGATGCAGTTACGGGTTTAGTTGGTCCTAATGGGGCAGGTAAATCAACTTTGTTCCAGGCGTTGACTGGTAGCATAAAGCCTATTGAAGGCGCTGTTTATTGGGATAGTGTGCGAATAGACGGCAAGATGCCTCATGAGATTGCGAGATTAGGAATATCCAGAACATTCCAGATACCACATATATTTGAGAGTCTTACAGTCGAACAAAACATCGGATTATTTTCAATAAACAACCCGGGTATAAATCCATTAAATGCGCTTCTAAGACGGCATTTAGTGCGTGATTATGAGCGCTCTATCCAAAGTAGAATAGACGAAATATTAAAGATCGTTCACCTAGATGAGGTTAGGAAAAACCTAGCTGGGAACATTTCAGGCGGTCAAAAAAAACTATTGGAGATAGGTAGGGTACTCATGGCAGATCCGAAGTACCTTCTACTTGATGAGCCAGGTGCGGGGGTAAACCCCATTTTAATGGAGACAATTATTGATGTCCTTCTTGCTTTGAAGAACGTTAAGGGCATTGGCTTTCTCTTAGTCGAGCATAACATGGGTATTATTAATCAAATTTGTGATCAAGTAGCTGTTATGAATTTCGGCGAATTAATAGATTTCGATAGGCCGAGTGTAGTTTTCAACAACCCCAACGTAATCGAAGCTTACTCAGGTTTTTAAATTGGGGCTAAAATTAACTGACTTGAGCTGCGGGTACGGTGACAATTACGTTGTTCGCAATGTCGATATGTGCGTAAAAAATGGGGAAATAACTACTGTTATTGGCCCGAATGGGTCAGGTAAATCAACCCTCCTCAAGGGTATTTCTGGCCAGGTAACATTGCGTGATGGTTCTGTAATAATTGATGGTGAGGAAATTGCCGATCATTCCGTTTTCAAAAGAATTCGTTCGGGTATCGCCGTTGTACCTCAGGTTGCCAACGTATTTTCGAGTTTAACTGTTAAAGAAAACTTAGAAATAGGAGGTGTCTTACTTGGGAAGAAACAACGAGAAGAACGATTGGATTATTTGGCCAAAAATGTCTCAATAATTGCTGACAATTATGACAAAAAAGCAGGCATGTTATCCGGTGGTCAGCGGCAAATTATAGCTTTTTACCGGGCACTTATGCTTGATCCTAAAGTAATATTATGCGATGAACCTACTGCTGGATTAGCGCCCATTACAGTCCGTGCAGTATTACAGGAACTATTGCAAATAAAGAATCGAATGTGCGCAGTGTTACTGGTCGAGCAAAATGTTGAATCTGCATTAGATGTATCGGACGAAGTCCATGTCTTGGTTGAAGGAAAATTGGTTCACTCTTCCAAACCTGAAATGCTCAAGGATAAATCTCTTTTGAAGAAATTATTCTTCGGCTGAACTCAGGAATATTGATATGAAAAATATCCGTAAAATAATCGCTATTGGAATGGTAATTGGGATAACAGCACTCTCGTTGAATGATTTGAATTTAGCGGTAAGTGGACTCTTGCTGGGGATTCTGATTGGAATGGTCAGCCTGGGGTTATCGCTCGTCTTCAAGCTTTTTGGCTACGCAAATATTGCACACGGCGATTTTATAACCGTCGGTGCCTATGCCGGCTATTTTGTTCTGGGGTTTTCCTGGTTTCAGGTTGAGCAGCTATGGCGTTTCAGTTTTGGGTTTGGGGTGCTGCCGGCGATACTTGTGGCAGCAATAATCGGAGCTGGAATTGGTGTTGCGGGGGAAAAATTTATTTACAAACGCTTACGCTCTAAAGGCGCTAGCGCCACAACAATGGGGATAACCTCACTGGGTTATGCAATTCTTTTGCGTGGAGTAGTGCAATCTATCTGGGGTAGCGAACTTCGGTACTACCCTAATATTGCCAGTCCATATCTGATAGGGCCGTTCGATATTATTATCCCTCCAAATCATATATTTATCATGCTCACTGCAGGGTTTATGCTCGGTAGTACTTATTGGGTAATTAACAAAACTTTTATTGGCCTCAATTTGAAAGCTACTGCTGATAATGCAGATTTGTCGTTGTTATCTGGGGTCAACGTACAAACAACGCGCTATTTGGCTTGGAGTATTGCAGGGGCTTTAGCAGGGGCTTCAGGAGTACTGTTTGTGCTATTCAACGCTACTTCTCAATTGAAGCCAGTGATGGGTTTTAGTTTTTTGGTCCCAATATTCGCCGCAGTAATACTCGGAGGTCTCGGAAGTCTTACAGGTGCCTTGCTTGGAGGTTTGGCTGTAGGTCTGATTATGCAAACGAGCACAGCATTTATAGACCCTACCTATAAGGTTGCTATAGCATTCTGTGCCTTAATTGTGGTTTTGCTCTTCAAGCCGGCTGGGATACTTGGCAAGCGATGATTGATTACGGCATTACTTTTGTAACCGTTGTTTTGATGTATGCGCTTTTAGCCCAAGGCTTGAATCTGCATTGGGGTTATGCCGGGCTATACAACATTGGAATTGCAGCTTTTTTTGCAATAGGGGGATATACCGCAGCGCTGATTTCTAGTCCCGGCCCTAATTTGGCTGTGCGGGACGATTTTGTGTGGGCCGGCGATCTCGCAGCGGTGTTTAGGCAAGTTCCACTTATCGGGTCTCTTGAAATTTGGTTTGTCATAGCCATTTGTGGAGCAGCTGTAGTTGGTGGATTATTCGCCTTACCGATTGGGTTCATGACGCTTCGACTTCGTGGTGATTACTTGGCAATTGCGACTTTAGGTGTTACCGAAGTTGCACGAGCCGTGATTCTAAATGAACGATGGCTCACCAACGGTAGCAAAGGTCTTTATAAAGTTCCCCAGGTGTTTCCTTCGATACTCCCCCCCGCCGATTATGAAAAAATTTATCTGGTAGTGGTTTTTGTGGTTGTCTTAGTTATTGGAATGGCCATCAAAAAGATGATGGATTCTCCTTGGGCTCGAGCACTCAGTGCGTTTAGGGACAACGCCGTAGGGGTAGAATCAGCTGGAATTGATACCAGAAAACTCCAGTTGCAAGTTTTCGTGATTGGCGCAGCAATTATGTCTTTAGCGGGAGCTTTATTTGCCTTTGACCTTAGAGCGATATCTCCTAATGGCTACACACACTTGGCCGGGACTTTTTTGATTTGGGTTATGTTGATGGTTGGCGGTTCGGGGCGTTTCTGGGGCCCTTTTCTAGGTGCGGGTGTAGTCTGGGCAGTCTGGAGTTGGTCTCAATTTGCTCCTGGTTGGTTCAGTTCAGCGGATGCGCGCTTCGTCATAATCGGTCTTTTATTGATATGCGTGCAATTGTTGGCGCCGAAAGGAATAGGTGGTTTTTTATCCCGCAAAAAAACCCGGGGTAACTAGTACTAGTTACCCCGGGTCCGCTCGCTAATTGGGCGATGATCTACTCGGCGATTACTTTCACTCTAACCGTTTTCCCGCTTTCGACTTTCCAAATTTCCATGGCGCCGGCTACATCTCCGTTGGCATCAAAGTCCACCGGACCGGAGGCACCTTGGTAATTGATGTCTTTCCCGTCTCTGATCAGTTGGATAGCCCGTCGGATTTCCGACTCACCAGCGCCAATGATTTCACCGGGAGCGTTTGCAACTTCGCGAAGGGCGTTGCGAATTTCTGTTGGATTAGCTGAGCCCGCCTTCACGTAAGCCAGCCCGATTAGGACCATGGCGTCGTAGGACTCTGCGATAAACGGTCCGGTCAGGCCAGTACCGTAGGTTGCCTGGAAGTCAGCAGCAAACTGGGCGCTGGACGCTGAATCTACTGAACTTGGAGCGGTGCCTTGGGCCCCTTCGAGTGCCGATGCCCCGACTTTGGAGATCAGCTCTTCGGATTTAGTTCCGTCGGTAAGTAAGAACTTTTTTGCCTTGCCACTGTCTACCGCTTCGCGGAGGTATACTGCGGCGCTTTCCGGATAGCTTATAGCCACTAAAACATCCGGATTATTTGCGGTAACCCTCTGCACTTCAGATGCATACGTCGCTTGCACTGACTCGTGAGGAACTAGAGCGGTCACAGTGCCTCCATTCGCAGCAAAAGATGCTGCGAACTGGTCCGACAGGCCCTGCCCGTAAGCATTGTTGACGTACATTACGCCTGCGGTCTTGTACCCCAACTCGGTCGCCAAGTTAGCAAGAACTACGCCTTGGAACGCGTCGGAAGGCGCGGTTCGAAACAGCAGATCGTTATCTTCGAGTGCCGTTAGGCTTGGAGCTGTTCCGGAGGTCGTAATCTCCAGGATTCCGCCCGGCACGGTCACGGCGTTAGCGACAGCAGCAGTGATACCACTTGCTAGAGGTCCGATTATTGCGGACACGCCTGTAACGTTTACAAGGCCACGAGCTGCTTCAACCGCAATCGTGTCGCTAGTTCCTCCGTCCTCGGTGGTGACCGAGATCGTACCCGCTCCGGCAGCGACCAGCTGGTCTGCCGCCAATTTAATACCCTTGTCCATCGCCGCACCGTATTCGCCGAGATCTCCGGTTAGGTCCATGATGGCCCCCACCTTCAATTCTTCAGACCCTCCACTGCAGCCAACGAGCGTAAGCGTCAGTAGACCCACCAACGCAAGACTTACCGAAAGCCTTCGCATAACTCTGTCCTCCCTTCTAATCGCAATCTAATGAGGAACGTTGCAAACAGCTGGGGAGTATACAACTCGCAGAATTGAATCAGGAGAGAAAGGTCAGAAAAAAATCCGCTTTTGCATCAGAGATGTGAACCGACCGACGGGAATCTATTCGTGGCGGAGCGCAGCAATAGGGTCGAGCCGGGCGGCCTGAGTAGCCGGGTAGAGGCCGAAGAAGAGGCCGATGGCCACGGCCACGCCCACGGCGAGGCCCACCACACCTGGCGTCACGACGGTTCGCAGCTGGGAGCCGTTGAGGCTCAGCTGGCCGAACACCTCCGCCAGGCCGAACCCCAGCCCGATGCCCAGCGCGCCGCCCGCCGTAGACAGCAGGATGGCTTCGGCCAGGAACTGGGCCATGATGTCCCGGTAGCGGGCGCCCACCGCCTTGCGGATGCCTATCTCGCGGGTGCGTTCGGTGACGGACACCAGCATGATGTTCATGATGCCGATGCCGCCCACCAGCAGGCTGATGCCGGCGATGGAGCCCAGGAAAATGGTGAACACGTCGGCCACCTGGCTCGCCGTGGCGACAAGGTCCTCCTGGGTGGTCACGGTGAAGTCGTCCTCGGTACCGATGATGTCGTGGCGCTCGTGCAGCAGCGCGGTTATCTGCGCCTTGGCCGCCTCGATGCTCCCCGAATCCACCGCCTGCACGGTGATGGAGTTGACCACCAGCTCGCCGCTGACGGTGCGCCCGGCTGAGAGCCGGCGCTGCGCGGTGGCGATGGGCAGCAGCACCTGGTCGTCCAGGTTGCCCAGGGCGGTGCCGCCCTGGCTGGCCAGCACGCCCACCACGGTGAAGGGGCGGGTGCTGACGCGGATGACCGAGCCCACGGCCCCGCCGTCGGGGAAGAGCGTCTCGGCGACGGTGGCGCCCAGCACCACCACGGCGCGGGCCGATGCGTCGTCGTCCGCGGTGAAGAACGTCCCCTCGGCCATGCTCACCCCACGCACCTGCGGGTAGTCCTGGCTGGTCCCGGTGGCGCGGGAGCGTGAGTTGTGCCCGTTCACCGACAGCTGCACGGTGGTGGACAGCTCAGGAGCCACGCCGCCCACGGCGGGGGCTGCACCCGGCGCGGCGATGGCCTGCGCGTCGGCCAGCGTGAGGGTCTGGGCGCTACCCTGGCCCTGGCTCACGCCCTGGGTGGTGACCGCGCCGGGGCGCACGAAGATCAGGTCGGTGCCGAGGCCTGAGATGCGGTCGGACACGGTGGCCTGGGTGCCCTGGCCCACGGCCATGACGCCAATCACCGCCGCCACGCCGATGATAATGCCCAGCACCGTCAGCAGGGAGCGCAGCTTGTTGGAGAGCAGCGCCCCCACGGCGCTGGCCAGCACGTCGGTGGGCCTCATGCCTGCACCCCCGCGCCCTCGGCAGGCATGGCTGCCAGGGCCTGGGCGGCCCACAACCGCTCGCGCACCGGCTCGTCGGACTCCACGCGCCCGTCGCGCATGGTGACCACGCGCGAGCAGCAGGCGGCGATGTCCTGCTCGTGGGTGACCACCACCACCAGCACGCCCTCCTGGGTGTTCAGCTCCTGGAGCAGCGCCATCACCTCCATACTGGTGCGCGTGTCCAGGTTGCCCGTGGGCTCGTCGGCCAACAGCAGACGGGGGTGGGTCACCAGCGCCCGTGCCACAGCCACACGCTGCTGCTCACCACCGGAGAGCTGGGAGGGCACGTGCCCCGCGCGCTTGCCCAGGCCCACCCGCTCCAGGGCGGTCATGGCCGCGTCGCGCCGCGCGCGAGCGCCCCGGTAGAGCAGGGGCAGCTCCACGTTGCGCACGGCGCTGGTTCGGGCCAACAGGTTGAACGACTGGAACACGAAGCCGATCTTCTCGTTGCGCAGGCGCGCCAGCTCGCCGTCATGCAGGCGCGCCACGTCTACCCCGTCCAGCAGGTAGGCCCCGCCGGTGGGCCGGTCCAGTAGGCCCAGGGTGTTCATCATGGTGGACTTGCCGGAGCCGGAGGGGCCCATGATGGCCACCATCTCGCCGTCGTCCAGCCGCAGGCTCACCCCGCGCAGGGCCTGGACGGCGATGGAGCCGGTGCGGTACGTGCGGGAGGCATCACGCAGCTCGATGACCGGGGTGCTCACTGGCCGCCCCCGTTGCCACCGCCCGTGCCGCCTCCGTTCCCGCCCCCGCCGAAGTTGCCGCCGCCCCGGCCCCCGAAGCCGCCCTGGCCGGGGGTCACCACGCTGCCATCGGGCAGGGTGATGGTGCCGTCGGCGTTGCGGGTGGGGCCGGTGCCGGTGCCAGGGAACGTCAGGCCGCCGTCCAGCCTGCCGGGCCCGAAGGTAGTGAACTGGTTCACCGCGGTGCTCGTGCCTGGGGGGACCACCACCTCATCGCCCTCGGCAAGACCATCGGTCACCACCACCACGCGACCGTCGGACGCGCTAACGGTGACCTGGGTGCGTTGGGTGCTCCCGTCGGCCTGCACCACGTCGGCCACCCGGTTCTGGCCGTCGCGCTGGATGGCCCCGGCGGGCACCAGCAGCACGTTCGCCTGCTCGGCCACCACCACCGTTGCCGTGGCGGTCATGCCCGGCAGCACCCGCAGCCCTGTTGCGCCGGCACGCGGGATGGTGAGGGCGATGGTGATGGGGTAGGAGACGATGCCCTGCT
>JAYNIL010000027.1:0-23195 GCA_038109085.1 Chloroflexota bacterium | reverse complement strand
ACCCACCTGGAGTGCACCGCCACCGGCCAGGTGCTCAGCGCCGATGAGCCCCAGGGCCTCTCGCCCGCTGGCAAGGTGTTCTACCCCCGCTATGACCTGGTCGCCGCCAGGCGCGAGGTGGATCGCGACGCGCTGGCCTCCCGGCCCGCCAGCATGTGGCGCTTCCTCGAGGTGCTGCCGGGGCGCGATGCGGCGAACGTCGTGACGCTGGGGGAGGGTGGGACACCCATGCTGCGGGCGCGCAACGTGGAGCGGGCCACCGGCTCGCGCACCGTGTACATCAAAGACGAGGGGGTGAATCCCACGGGCTCCTTCAAGGCGCGGGGCATGGCCGCCGCCGGCAGCCGGATAACCAGGGGTGCCCCCTTGAACGAGCGACCGTAGGGAGCGGGGCGCTCTAGAAGCGAGCGCGCGGCTCGCGGGGGCGGGCCTGGTTCACCACCAGGGCACGGCCCTCGACGGAGTAGCCGTTGAACATGAAAATGGCCTGCTCCATCGCTTCGTTCGAGCCCATCTCAACGAAGCCGAAGCCGCGTGGTCGGCCCGTTTCGCGGTCGGTGGGGATGTGCACCGAAGCCACATCCCCCGCCTGTGCGAACAGGTCGTTGAGTTCCTCCCGGCTCATGCGGAAGGGCATGTTACCCACGAACAACCGGTAGCCACTGTCCATCGTCACGCTGGTCCTCCCCCGCGGCGGCGTACCCCCGCCGCTGACTGCGCTGACGCCGGTCCCGGGCGCAGCCGAGGACACGATGGCGCTTACAATCGCGAATTGTAGGTAGTCCGATGCAACCAAGCAAGTGCAGGCGGTCCATTCGGCGAAACGCATGCGTTTTCGGCTAAAAGAGGGACGATTGTAGGCGACTCGTGCGGGCGCGCGAACGTTGCTGCGCGTGGGCGTGTCCGTATAATAGGCACCGCTCGTGGGCGCGGGGACGCGCACCACGTCCAGACCACCGCAGGAGCAGCGCCCGTGCACCCCTTCCGCTACCTTGCGGCCCACAGCATCGACGAGGCGGTCGCCGCCCTCGCCCAGTACGGGTCACGCGCCCGTGCCATAGCGGGCGGCACCGACCTGCTGGTGCAATTGCGGGCCGGACGCTACGAACTGGACGCCGTGGTGGACGTGAAGCACGTCCCGGAGCTGACCGCCCTCACCTGGAAGGGCGGCGCCCTCACCATCGGTGCGGCTGCCCCGTGCTTCGCGGTCTACGAGGACGAGGCTATCGCCGGCGCCTTCCCCGGCATCATCGACGGGGCCTCCATCATCGGCGGCATCCAGGTGCAATCGCGCGCCAGCCTGGGCGGAAACCTGTGCAACGCCGCCCCCTCGGGCGATGCCATCTGCCCGCTCATCGTGCATGGGGCCATCGCCCACATCGCCGGGCCCAAGGGCAAGCGCACGCTGCCGGTGGGCCAGGTGCCCACGGGCCCCGGCCGCAACGCCCTAGGCGAGGGGGAGTTCCTGGTGGCCATCGAACTGCCCGCCCTGGCCAAGGGGTTCGGCGCCGCCTACCAGCGCTTCACCCCCCGCAACGAGATGGACATCGCCGTCGCGGGGGTGGCCTCCGCCGTCACCCTGGACGGCGCGGGGCACATCGCCTCCGCCTCCATCGCCCTCGCCTCGGTGGGCCCCACGCCCATCGTCGCCGCCGATGCGGCGGCCTCCCTGGTGGGCAAGGCGCCCTCAGCGGCTTCATTCGCCGAGGCTGGCCACATCGCCGCGCGTGAGGCGCGGCCCATCACCGACATGCGCGGCACCGAGGTCCAGCGTCGCAAGCTGGTGAGCGTGCTCACCCGCCGCACGCTCGAACAGGCCGTCGCCCGCGCCACAGGAGCGAACGCATGAGCCAGGCACCCGTGGAGAAGGTCCGTATCCGCTGCACTATCAACGGGCAGCCCGCCGATTTCCTCTCAGCTCCCTACGTCTCCCTGCTGGAGGCGCTGCGCGAGTCCGCCGAGCTTACCGGCACCAAGGAGGGCTGCAACGACGGCAACTGCGGCGCCTGCACGGTGAACCTGAACGGGCGCATCGTTGACTCGTGCCTGGTGCTGGCCGCCGAGGCCGACGGCGCCACCATCGAGACGGTGGAGGGCATCGCCCCGCCCGAGGGACTGCACCCGCTCCAGCAGGCGTTCTTGGAAGAAGCCGCGCTCCAGTGCGGCATCTGCACCCCGGGCTTCCTGGTGGCGGCCAAGGCGCTGCTGGAGCGCGAGCCCGACGCCGACGAGCACCGCATCCGCCACTGGCTGGCGGGCAACCTGTGCCGGTGCACCGGTTACGTCCAGATAGTCGACGCGGTCCAGAAGGCGCAGGGCGTCCTGCGCCAGGGCTAGCGTTCCATCCACTGCTCCCCCCACGGAGGCACACGGTCATGACCACGGTTGAGAAGCCCCATTACAAGGTCCTGGGTACCCGCCCCATCCGCCACGATGGCCTGGACAAGGTCCTGGGCCGTGCCGTGTACGGGGCGGACATCAAGTTGGCCGGGCTGTCCATCGGCGCGGTGCTGCGCAGCCCCCACGCCCACGCGCGCATTCAGTCCATCGACGCCTCGGCCGCCCTGGCACTGCCCGGCGTGTACGCGGTGGTCACGGGCGCTGACATGCCCATCGCCGACGATGAGCTCATTGACATGACTGAGGAGATCGTCAACGCGCGCTTCGCTTCCATGCGCATCATTGCCCACGAGAAGGCGCTCTTTAAGGGCCAGCCCGTGGCCGCTGTCGCGGCGGTGGACCTCAACACCGCGCAGGAGGCGTGCCGCCGCATCAAGGTGGATTACGAGCCGCTGCCCGCCGTGTTCACGGTGGAGGAGGCGATGGCCGCTGACGCGCCCATCATCCACGAGCACTTGGTGGGTACCCACGTGGGCGAGAAGGTGCCCCACACCAACGTGGCTGAGCACACCCAGCACGTGCTGGGCGACCCGGACGCGGCCATGGCCAAGGCCGAGGTGACGGTCGAAGGCGAGTTCCGCCTGGCCCGCGTGCACCAGGGCTACATCGAGCCCCAGAACGCCACGGCCATGTGGTACCGCGACGGCAAGGCGACGGTGTGGACCTCCACCCAGGGCTCGTTCCCGGCGCGCAACGCCATCTCCTCCGTGCTGCGCATGCCAGTCAGCGCCATCAAGGTGGTGCCCCTGGAGATCGGCGGCGGCTTCGGCGGCAAGATCAACATCTACCTGGAGCCCCTGGCCGTCCTCCTGTCTAAGAAGGCGGGGCGTCCGGTGAAGGTGGTCATGGACCGGCGCTCGGTGTTCGAGGCGACGGGCCCCGGCCCCGGCGGCGTGGTGCGGATGAAGCTGGGCGCGGACAAGGCGGGCAATCTGGTGGCCGGCACGGTGGACATCCGCTTCGCGGCGGGCGCCTTCCCGGGCTCCTCCATTAGCGCGGCCAGCACCTGCGTGTTCGCCTCCTACCGCTTCCCCACCGCGCGCATCGATGCCTACGACGTGGTGACCAACCTCACCAAGACGGCAGCCTACCGGGCCCCCGGCTCCCCGCAGGCCACCTTCGCCACCGAATCGCTTATGGACGAGCTGGCCCACAAGTTGGGCGTGGACCCAGTGGCCCTGCGTCTGCAGAACGCCTCCAAGGAGGGCGACCGGCGCCCCGACGGCATCGTCTTCCCGCGCATCGGCAACGTGGAGGTGCTGGAGGCGGTGCGCGACTCCGACCACTACCGCACCCCCCTGGACAGGGCGGGCGCGGCCCCCGGCCACAAGCGCGGTCGCGGCGTGGCAACCGGCTACTGGCAGGGGGTGGGCAACAAGTCCACCGTCACCCTGGCGGTGAACAACGACGGCACCGTGGCGCTCATCGAGGGCAACACAGACATCGGCGGTACCCGCGCCTCCATCGCCATGCAGGCGGCTGAAGTACTGGGCATTCCGGCTCTGGACGTGCACCCCACCGTGGTGGACACCGACTCGGTGGGTTACACGGACCTGACGGCTGGCTCGCGCACCACCTACGCCACGGGCGCCGCGGCGGTGAAGGCCGCCGAGCAGGTGGTGGCCGAGCTCAAGCGCCGCGCCGCCATCATGTGGGAGGTCGAGGCCACCGACGTGGACTTCGCGGGCGGCGTCTTCACCAACAAGAAGGCCAAGGACACCAAGCTCACCTTCAAACAGGTGTGCGCGCGGCTCGATCGCACGGGCGGGCACGTCGCCACCACCGGCGTGGTGAACCTGCGCGGGTCGGGCGGCGGCTCCTTCGCCACCCACGTGGTGGATGTGGACGTGGACACAGAGACCGGCAAGGTGGAGGTCATCCGCTACACCGCCGCCCAGGACGCGGGCACCGCCGTCCACCCCTCCTACGTGGAGGGGCAGATGGCCGGTGGGGCGGTGCAAGGCATCGGTTGGGCGCTGAACGAGGAGTACTACCTGGGCCCCGACGGGTCGGTGCAGAACGCCTCGTTCCTGGACTACCGCATGCCCACAATGCTGGACACCCCCAACATCGAGACGCTCATCGTCGAGGTGCCCAACACCATGCACCCGTTCGGGGTGCGCGGCATCGGCGAGTCGGGCATCGTCCCGCCGCAGCCGGCCATCGCCAACGCTATGCGCGCTGCGCTGGGCATTCGCTTCCCGGAGCTGCCCATCAAGCCGGGCCGCATTCTTGAGGCGCTGGACGCGCAGGGGGCCTAGGCCGGTGGCGCGGGTGTTCCTACCCGTGCCGCTGCGGGCATTGGCGGGCGGGGCCTCCACTGCGGAGGCCCCCGGCGCCACCCTGGGCGCGCTGATCGCCACCCTGGAGGAGCGCTACCCTGGCATGGCCGAAGCGCTGGTTGACCCGGCCGATCCTGGCCGGGTACGTCTGGGCATGGTGGCCTTCGTGGACAGCGAGCAGGCCGACCTGGGCCTGCTCACGCCCATCGGGCCTGACGCCGAGGTGCACTTCCTGCCGCACATAGCGGGGGGCTAAAAACCCCCGGGTTGCCCCGCTCGCTTCGCTCGCTGGATAGAAGGGGGACACCCCCTGGGCGCTTCGCGCCGAACCCCTTGCGGGGGGAGTTGCACTCCCCTAGCCCGGACCATCGCTGGCTGTCGGCGCTCTTGGGGCTGCGCCCCATTCCAGCTCCTTCCTACTTGTTCTCGCCGTAGCCGAAGGGCGTGGAAACGGCGTCGGCGTTGGCCCCGTGGTGGTAGCCCGGCAGGCCCACACTCCCCGGGAGGGGGGCGAAGTCGCCGCTCACCTGCTGGAAGCCGCCGTTCTCTGGGTAGGCCTCCTCGCGCACCAGGTCTAGGTTCGCCAGCACTGGCTCGTCGGTGTAGGAAAAGAGGTAGGCCTCCTCGGCGCCGATGTGCTCGTGCCACGACCAGCCAGGCACCACGAAGGTGTCCTTGGGCCCCCAGGCGAAGCGCACCCCGTCTATCACGCTCTCGCCACTGCCGGAGATGACGTGGTAGACCGTCCCGCCGGTGTGCCGGTGCGCCTTGGTGTGCTCGCCGCGGCGCAGCAGCTGGATGGAGCAGGCCATGGTCGGCAGCGCGGGGCCGCCGGTGGCCGGGTTCACGTACTCCAGCTTGATACCGTCGTGGGCCCCGCCGTCGGTCTGGCCCGCCAGGGAGCGCAGGTGCTCCGAGGCCTGGGCGAACTTGTAGTTCAGCAGGGGCGAGTAGGAGCCTTGGTGCTTCACCCAGGTGGGGCGCATCGCGCCCTTCCCGTAGAGGCCGATGGACAGTTCATCTGGCTTGGTCAGGTCCTGGCGGGGGCGCTCGTACTGCTCCATGAAGAAGGCCTCCAGGCCCGTCACCATGGGCACGTCCAGCCCGTCCAGCCACACCATGGGGCCCTGGCCCTCGTGGCCGTGGTCATGCCAGGTCCAGTTGGGGGTGGTGACGAAGTCTCCCTCCTCCATGTAGGACCTCTCGCCGTCCACGGCGGTGTAGGCGCCCGAGCCCTCCACGATTAGCCGCAGCGCCGCGGCGGTGTGGCGATGGGTGGGGGCGATCTCACCGGGGTTGATGATCTGCAGGTTGGCCAGAAGCGTATTGGTGGCCTGGGCGCGGCCCAGCAGGCCGGGGTTGGAGAAGACCAGCACGCGCCGGGGGGCGGAGGCCATGGGGACGATCTTGGCCGCCTTGTGCAGCAGCGGCCGGTACGTCTGGTAGGGCCAGATGTAGGCCATGGTCTTGGGCTGTGGCACCTCTTCCGGCTCCCACAGCGGCCATGCGTTGAGGGCGCGCACCTCCTGGTAGAACAGGTCCAGTTCCTCGCGCTCGGAGCCGCTCATCTCGCTGATGCGCTTGGGTCCGTCCGCCATGGTGCACCTCCCGCCGCTGCTCCCCGGTCCACGCCGGAGGCGCGCCGATACTACCACGCGCGCGCTTTCCTATATCCTGTGCCACACCAATCCTCCCTGGAGCCGCGCCGATGAAACTGGCCGCCCGCATGTCCCGCCTGGGTACCGAGACCGCCTTCGAGGCCCTCGCCCGCGCCAAGGCGCTGGAGGCCCAGGGCCGCAGCATCGTGTTCCTGGGCATCGGCGAGCCGGACTTCGACACCCCGGAGCACATCGTCACCGCGGGCCAGGACGCGCTGGCCAACGGCTTCACCCACTACACCCCCTCAGCGGGGCTGGCGCCGGTGCGCGCCGCCATCGCCGGGGACATCGGCGGGCGCCTGGACTGGGACATCGACCCGCGCCAGGTCATCGTGACTCCCGGCGCCAAGCCCATCATGTTCTTCACGATCCTGGCGCTGGCCGAGGAGGGCGACGAGGTCATCTACCCGGACCCGGGCTTCCCCATCTACGAGTCCATGGTGCGCTTCACCGGCGCCACCCCCGTGCCCATGCGCCTGCACGAGCACCTGGGTTACAACCCGGACCCGGACGAGCTGGAAGCGCTCGTCACCCCGCGTACCAAGCTCATCATCGTCAACTCGCCCAACAACCCGTGTGGGTCGGTGATGCCGGACGCCACGCTGGAGCGCATCGCAGCGCTGGCCATTCAGCACGACGCAGTGGTGCTCTCCGATGAGATCTACAAGGACTTCTACTACGAGGGGAGCCACACCTCCATCACCCGCTACCCCGGCATGCGTGAGCGCACCGTGGTGCTGGATGGCCTGTCCAAGTCCTACGCCATGACGGGCTGGCGCGCGGGGTACGGCGTATTCCCGGAGCCGCTGATCGAGCCGGTGACGCGCCTGGTGACTAACTCGGTCTCCTGCACGGCGGGCTTCGTGCAAATGGCCACCGTCGCCGCGCTGGAGGGCCCGCAGGAGCCGGTGCGCGAGATGGTGGCCGAGTTCGCGCGCCGGCGCGCGGTGCTGGTGGAGGGGCTCAACGCCATCCCCGGCATCACCTGTCCCACGCCCCTGGGCGCCTTCTACGCCTTCCCGTCCATCAAGGGCACAGGGCTCAAGTCCCAGGCCTTCGAGCGCCGGTTGCTGGATGAGGCGGGCGTCTCCCTCCTGTCCGGTACCGCCTTCGGGCGCTACGGCGAGGGGTACGTGCGCATCTCCTTCGCCAACTCCCAGGAGAACATCCGCGAGGCGCTCCAGCGCATCGAAGCGTGGGTGAAGACCCTTTAGCGCGGAGGTGAGCGATGGCGGGCAAGAGCGTTGACGAGTACATCGCAGGGTTGTCCGGCTGGCAGGCCCAGGTGGCAGCGCGCCTGTGCGCCGCGCAGTCGGCGAAGCCCTGCGTGGGTGTCAGGTCTGCCATGACGATACCTCCGTTGCATGCCGCAACACCCTCGTGGTGCCCCCGACGCGTGCAGGCGCCATGAACCCCCCATGCATCCGTGTGCAGGGTGCGTGAAGCGGGCTGCTAGCATGGGGAAAGCATGCGGAGGAGGTGGGCCATGGCCCAGGAACAGGCGACGCTGGCCGGTGGGTGCTTCTGGTGCCTGGAGGCCGTCTACCAGCGGGTGAGGGGGGTGGAGCGCGTTGTTTCCGGCTACGCAGGTGGGCACGTTGCAGAGCCCACCTACCGGGCAGTGTGCTCCGGCACCACGGGCCACGCCGAGGTGGTGCAGCTCACCTTCGACCCGAACGTCGTCTCCTACGCAGACCTGCTGCGCATCTTCTTCACCATCCACGACCCCACCCAGCTCAACCGTCAGGGCAACGACGTGGGCACCCAGTACCGCTCGGCCATCTACACCCACTCGGCTGACCAGGAGGCCGCCGCACGCGCGGCCATTGGCGAGTTCGCCGGCACCTGGGGCGGACGCATCGTCACCCAGGTGGAGCCCCATAGCGCCTTCTACCCGGCCGAGGACTACCACCAAAACTACTTCAACGACAACCCGTATCAGCCCTACTGCCAGGTGGTCATCGAGCCCAAGGTGGCCAAGCTGCGGGCGCACTTCCTGGACGCGCTCAAGGCGTAGGTCACGGCCCCGCCATCTGCTACCCTCCCGCCCATTAAGCGAGGGAGGTTGGCGATGTACGTGGACCGGCTGGAGGTGGACGCAGCGTTGGGCTCCGGGCCCAGCGTGGAGGCGGCGCTGCTGCGCGTGGGGGAGCTGGCCCGCTCAGCCGTGGGCGGAGAGGGCGCCAGCCTGCTGCGCTCCTACGGGCGGCCCGACCACTACACGCTCCTGTCCTGGTGGGCTGAGCGTGACGACGCCCTGGCTTTCGGTGCAGCGGGCGCGCTGGCGGGCCTGGCGCGTGAGCTGCGCGCGGGCGGGCTGGGCGAGCCAGCCGCGCACCTGGGCTACGAGGTGCCCATCGTGGAGGGGGCTGAGTCGCAGGCAGGGTGCCTGCAATTGGCGGACTGGGAGCTCTCCTCCATAGGCAAGGCTGCCGAGTACGAGGCCTCGCGCCGTGAGCTGTTCGCCCTCCAGCTCAAGCACAACCCCGGCTTCGCCTGGGCCCAGCTGCTGCGGTCCGGCGGCACGCCCACCCGCTTCTGCATGGTCATCGCCTTCGCCTCGCGGGAGGCGGCGCAGGGTGGCGGACGCGCACCGGAGGTGGGTGCCTTCGTGGGCCAGCACCCCGCCTCCAAGTACGCCAACAATCCGCCGGCCATCGAGTTCCACGCCGTCCTGCCGCCCGCCTAGCGTTAGGGGCTCAAGAAATGGAGAGGGCCGCACCCGATGGGCGCGGCCCTCTCGTTCTCTCACGTTCTCGGGGACTGAACTACTTGCGCAGGCGTGGGATGAAGTCCGCCATCTTGGATGTTCCGCCTGCCTTCGCCAGCGTCTCGGCGAAGGTGTCGTGGATCCAAGGGCTCTCGTCCTCGTACTCGATCTGCGCCCCGCCGTCCTTCACGCTGATGTCCGCCTCGCCGGGGTCGTAGACGAAGGTGTGCTTCTGGCTGCCCCAGCGGAAGGCGAGGTAGCGGGCGGGCTCGGTGCCGCCATTGAAGTGCTGGTGGAACCAGTTGTAGGGAGGCACAACCATCCCGCCACGCTTCCAGTCCACGCGGATGACGTCCTGCGGCACCTTGCCGCCGTCGGGCCAGAGCAGGGAATAGCCCGTGCCGGAAATGATGATGACGTGCGCCCCCGGCCCGTGCCGGTGCGCCTTCTTATAGGTGCCCACCGGGAACTGGGAGACGTGGGAACCCATGGTGTTGTCCGCAAACTCGAAGGAGACCGTGGAGCCACCCGCGCCGCGTTCCTTCCACGTGAACGTGGTGAAGGTGGCGATGTCGGGCACGAAGTTGGTCTCCCAAACGTTGGTGCGCCCGGAGTTGCCGGTGAACAGCTGTCCCTCACCCTGGAAGCGCCCCACCGAGGGGAGGCGGTCCGTGAAGGCGAAGTTGTTGTTGAAGACGAAGTCCTCGTTGTGGAACAGGTTCATCACCAGCGGTAGCGTGGTCACCGCCATGAACCGGGCGGGCTCCGAGCCAGAGCCGTTCATGTGCTGGTGCCACACGTTCAGGGGGATGGAGAAGATGCTCCCCTCCTTCCACTCGAAGGAGGTGCGGGTGGCCGGGTCATCGCCCACCAGCGTCGCCCCGCGCCCGGACAGCACGTAGATGTCCTTCTCGAACAGGTGCTTTTCCGGGGCCATCTTCCCTCCGGGCGGTATCTCGGCCACGTAGGAATCGTTGGTGCCGCCGTTGCCGTCCAGGTTGATATAGGCGCCCAGGCAGTCCAGCCGCGCCCAGGGCTTCACCTCGACGGTGCGCAGGTCATCGATGGCGAACCCCGTGATGTTGGGGATGCCCTCCTTCTTCACGAACTCCAGGTAGTCGTTCACCCGGTGCAGCTGCTGCTGGTCGGGCTTCACCTCGGGACGAGACGCCATGGCTCACCTGCCCTCACGAGGCTCCCGCCGTCCGGCGGGGCGGGCACACTATAGCAGCGGGGGCTGAGGGGGCGTTGGGACCCGCTGAGGGCACCAGACCTGCGTGATAGGCTCAGGCCAGGAGCCACCGGCAGGGAGGGGGAGCCCACTCGCAGGGGTCTGTCGCCACCGTTGAGCACGCGCGAGCGGCAGGGAAATGGATGGGTGGGTGTGCAGGTGGCACCATGTGCCTGGTGGCCTCGGTCGCCGCAGATTTATTGGGCGGGAAGGTTGATGCGCACACTCGTTGCTGCGGTGGGGGTGCTGTTGCTAGCGGGGCTGACCGCCTGCGGTGCACCTGCGGCTCCGATGCCCCTCCCCGTTCCCACCCCGACCCACGCGCCGGTCCCCACGCCCACCCGGGTCGATGAGGGGGAGAGCCCTGGCAGCAGCCTCTCGGAGTCCGATACTTACCTCGAGGTTCCCAGCGGGTTCGTGGGTGGGGAGGGGTGGGCGGAAGGGTACTTCAACTTCACGGGCGATGCGACGTTCCACAATCCCGCAACCGACGAGTGGGACTACGGGTTCTACTTCCACGAGGACGGTGGCGATTACGACGCGGTGCTCATCCGGTTCACGAGTGAGCAAGCCTCATGGGAGCACGCGGCGAATCTGGATGGGTCTTGGTACACCATCGAGTCGGGTCACCTGGACGTGGCGCTCCTGGATACCCGTGACTACGGTTCCAACTGGGTCCGCATTACGGTGAAAGAGCAGGTGGGGAGCGTCTGGGTGAACGGGAAGTTCATCGCCGAGTTCCTCACCGATGCCACGCCCAGGGGCTCGGGGCTGGGGGTCATCGCCTGCACGTACACCGGCTCGTGCCCCCGGCCTGCCCTGGTGCACGTTACAAAACTGTTCTTCACGCGATGAACAGGCGCGGGGCAGCGGCCCCGGTGGCTGGGCGGACGGGAGAAGGGCAGTCCGTAGGCTGTGGTACCCCTGCTGGGACTCGAACCCAGGCACGCGGTTTAGGAAACCGCTGCTCTATCCTCCTGAGCTACAGGGGCACGGGTGCGGTTGCAGTTGGGCCGTGGGGTTGGTGGAGATAGGGGGACTCGAACCCCCAACCTCTGCGATGCGAACGCAGCGCTCTTCCAGTTGAGCTATATCCCCGTTCCCCAGCGCAGGGGGCGTGCAACGCACGCCTCAGAACACCCGTGATGGTACCACAGGGGCGCTCCGGTGGGTCAACGCGCGCCAGGCCGTGGCCCCGCCCGTTGCCTTGCGAGCGACGCTCGGCGACTGGTAGAATCAGGCGTCGGCCACCCCGAGCGGCCCACGAGCGTTCCCGCGTAGCTCAGTGGTAGAGCGATCGACTGTTAATCGATTGGTCGTAGGTTCGAATCCTACCGCGGGAGCCAGACCCTCCCCCTCGATGGCCCCGCGCCGGGCAGGAAGCGCGGGGCCGTGCTGTTACAATGAGTAGTAGCCCCCCGTGAGAGGTTCCCGGTACCGGGCCGTGCGAGCGCGCTGGCCCGCCCCATCACTATGACTGCGAAGCCCCAGACCCACCTGCGTAACGTCGCCATCGTCGCCCACGTTGACCACGGCAAGACCAGCCTGGTCGATGCCATGCTGCGCTACTCCCACGTGTTCCGGGACAACCAGCAGGTGGGTCAGCTCATCATGGACTCGGACCCCCAGGAGCGCGAGCGGGGCATCACCATCCTGGCGAAGAACACCGCCATCGGCTACGGCGATGTGACCATCAACATCATCGACACTCCTGGCCACGCCGACTTCTCCGGCGAGGTGGAGCGGGTGGTGAACATGGCCGACGGGTGCCTGCTGGTGGTGGACGCGGTGGACGGGCCCATGCCCCAGACCCGCTACGTGCTGCGCACGGCGTTGGCCAAGGGGCTGCGCCCGGTGCTGGTAATCAACAAGGTGGACCGGCCCAACACCCGCATCCCCTACGTGCTGGAGGCGGTGCAGGACCTGTTCCTGGAGCTGGCGACGGACCCGGCCCAGCTGGACTTCCCGGTGCTGTACGCGTCGGCCCGCGAGGGGTACGCGATGGCGGCGCCCGACGACCCACGGGTGGACATGGGCCCGCTGTTCGAGGCTATCGTGAACCACGTCCCGCCGCCCGCGGCGGACCCGGATGGGCCGCTGCAGCACCTGGTGGCGGCACTGGACTACGACAACCACCTGGGCGCCATCGCCATCGGGCGCGTGTTCCGGGGGCGCATCACCCGTGGCGATGCCGTGGTACGCCTGGATGCGGAGGGGGCCCCCACCGCCTACCGGGTGGAGCGCCTCTTCGCCTTCCGCGACCTTGCCCGCCATGAGATCGAGCGCGCCAGCGCCGGGGAGATCGTCGCCATTGCCGGGGTGAAGGACGTGTCCAT
This sequence comes from Chloroflexota bacterium, assembly GCA_038109085.1. GTDB lineage: Bacteria > Chloroflexota > Dehalococcoidia > Lucifugimonadales > Australimonadaceae > Australimonas. The sequence goes on along the minus strand of JAYNIL010000027.1, from coordinate 10,578 downwards.
CGGTGACACGGTGGCCGACCCCTCGGTACCGGAGGCGCTGCCACGCATCGCCATCGAGGAGCCCACGGTGCGGATGACCTTCGGGGTGAACACCTCGCCCTTCTCCGGCAAGGAGGGCAAGTACGCCACCTCCCGCATGCTGGGCGACCGCCTTAAGCGCGAGCTGACCACCAACGTGGGGCTGCGCGTGGCTCCCACCGACTCCCCCGACGAGTTCATGGTCTCCGGGCGCGGCGAGCTGCACCTGTCGGTGCTCATCGAGAAGCTGCGCCGCGAGGGGTTGGAGTTCCAGGTCTCTAAGCCGGAGGCCGTCACCAAGATGGTGGAGGGGACGCTACACGAGCCCTACGAGCTGGCGCACATCGAGACGCGCGAGGAGTACGTGGGCGGCATCACCGAGGAGCTGTCCAACCGCCTGGCGGTGCTCTCCGACATGCACCACGACGGCCTGGGTGGCGTGCACATGACCTACAAGCTGCCCACCCGTGGGCTAATCGGCTTCCGCTCCTACTTCATGCGCATCACCCGCGGAAACGGCGTGATGAACGCCGAGTACGCGGGCACCGAGCCAGTGCACGGGGCCGTGAAGCCCACGCGCGCAGGCTCCATCGTCTCCTCGGAGACGGGGGTTGCCGTCACCTACGGCCTGCAGAACGCCCAGGAGCGTGGCGAGACGTTCGTGGAGCCCATGACGCCCGTGTACGAGGGCATGGTGGTGGGCCGGCACAACCGCGACGGCGACATGAACCTGAACGTGACCAAAGAGCGCAAGCAGACCAACATGCGCTCGGCCACCTCGGAGATCGTGACGCGCCTGGCCCCCCCGGTGCAGTTCAGCCTGGAGGAGGCCCTGGAGTTCATCAACCCCGATGAGCTGGTGGAGGTGACGCCGCACTCTATCAGGATGCGCAAGCGCATCCTGAACGGGGACGACCGCTACCGTTCCCAGCGCAGCGCCGCCAAGGCGGGGTAGGGGCGCGTGAACTTCGACGCGGTGCTCTTCGACATGGACGGCGTGCTGCTGGAGAGCTTCGATGCCTGGGCAGCGCTCATGGACGCTGCCGCCCGCCACTTCGGCCACGCGCCGGTGACTCCAGAGGCGTTCCGGGCGGTGTACGGGCAGCCCACCAGCGAGGACGTGCGCCTCTTCTTCCCCTCCCAGACGGTGGAGCGGGTGGAGGCGTACTACGAAGCGCACTTCGCCGAGCACGCCGGAGCCGCGCGGGTGAACCCCGCCGCGCAGGGTGTGCTGGAGCGTCTGCGCCTCAAGGGCTACCGCACGGCAGTCGTCACCAACACCCCCTCTCCCTTGGCGCGCCAGATGCTCGTCGCTGCGGGCCTGGAGCCTGATGTGGTCGTGGGTGGGTCCGACGTGGAGGAGGCCAAGCCCGCCCCGGACATCATCTTTCGGGCGTGCGAGCTGCTGGGCGTGGAGCCGTGGGACGCGCTGATGGTGGGCGACTCGCCCTACGACCAACAGGCCGCTGCGGGTGCCGGGACGCCCTTCGCGGGCATCGGCGGCCTCCGGGGCAACTTCACCATCACCCGCCTGGAACAGGTGGTGGACATCGTCGAGGGCGACTTCGCCGACCCTGCCTAGCGCCCCTCGCCCGTGCGCTCCTCGATGCCCACGCGCACCAGGGCGTTCTTGAGTGCGGCGCGCCTGCGCCCGTACTCACGCTCCCCCACCGTCCCTGCTGTCCGCGCCTCCTCCAGCCCCGCAGCCTGGGCCAGCAGGTCAGCCCGCTGCTCGGCGGGCGTTGAGCCCGCTAGCGTCAAGGCAGGGGCGCGCCGTCGCAGCGTCCACCACAGCCCTGCCGCGGCTGCCAGGCCCGCCATGGCGGGCAGCACGAAGAGCAGGTACCAATCGGCCCCCACGCGTCCGATGCGCGCCCACAGGGTGGGGTGGGGCAATGCGCCGATGCCCAGGCTCACCGCCGCGCCGGGAGTGATGTCCGTTCCCTCCATGAGCCTCCAGAAGCGTCCCGACAGCTCCGCCGAGCCCAGCGACTCCAGTCCCGGCGCCACCGGCTCGCCCGCGTCCACTGGCACCACAAAGGTGAGGGTGCGTGCACCGAAGCGCAGCGTGCGGGAGAGGTCTACCGCATCGCCCTCGTAGTCCACCCGATACACGAACTCGAACTGGTGGGGCTCGTCAGGTGTGGGGGGCACCGGCGTGGTGAGGGCGAAGCCCCGGTCGACCTCCAGGATGTCGCCACCCACCAGGTTGGAGCGCACATCCAGGTTGCGCGCACCGGCGGGCAGGGCGAAGCGCAGCAGGTTGGGCATGCCGCCGGCGCTCGTATCGGCAACCAGCGTGGTGTCCGAGCGGTTGAACACCGTCACGCGCTCTAGCACCTCGACGAACCCCTGATTTGGCTCGGCGCCGGTCACCAGGATGGAGTGGGAGTCCACCTCCAGCACACTTGGGTCCGTGGACGCCTCGTACACCACCAGCTCAACGGGCTCGGACAGTGTGCCCACGGAGCGCGAGTCCGAGTAGCGCGCGCCCGCGTGGTCCACGCTCACGAAGAAGGAGCGTCCCGTCGCGGGCACCACGCTGAAGGAGAAGCCCCCGTCGGGCCCGGACGGGACGCTCTCCTGACTCACCAGGGCGACGCCGTCCAACACCGCCAGGGAGACCAACGCGCCCCCCACCGGCTCGCCGGTTACCCCCGCCACCACGCGCCCGGAGAGCATGGCGCCCTCCTGCGCACGCACGGGTGCAACCAGCGCCGCCACGGTGAGTGCCAGGGCGACCAGCAGGGCCGGCGTGCGCCTCATGCGCCGCTGTCTTCGGCTGCGGAGCGCAGCGCCGCCTCGGCCTCAGCCTCCACGGCGGCCAGCGCCTCCTGCACCCCCGCCTGCTGGGCGGCCAGGTGCGCGGCACGCGCGCGCGCGTCTTGGAGCTGCGCCCCGTACTGCTCCGGGCTCAAGTTGCCTAGGAACCGCTCCTGCTGGAGGGCGCGGATCTCCTCGTACACCCGCTCACGGGCTCGCCGCAGGCCCTCGGCCAGGGCGTCGGCGTCCTCACCTGCCGCCTGGGCCTCGGAGCGCCGGGCCAGCGGCCAGGCCGCGATGGCCACGCAAGCCGCCAGTAGCATTGAGCCCAACAGGATGCTCATGCCGTGCCCCCATCAGAGTTGGCACCTGCGGGCAGGCGCACCGTCGCCGCGGCACGGGCGCGGGCGGGCCAGAGCGCCAGCACCGTTCCTGCGATGAGCACCGGCCCGGCCAGCCACATCCACCACACCAGCGGGTTCACCAGGAGCCGGAATGCCGCGCTGCCCCCGTCTGGCTGCAGCTCGGAGAAGATGACGTACAGGTCCTCCACGGGTGTGGAGCGGATGGCCGCCCGGGTGGTGAGCATGGAGAAGTCGGGGTAGACCCCGTGCCAGGCTTCCAGGGTGCCCAGCGGTTCGCCTCCACGGCTCACGGAGAGGGTGGCGACGCGCTCGGTGCGGTCGAGGAAGGCCGTGGTGTTGGTGCCCTCGAAGCGCACTGTGTACGCGCCCACCTGCGCCTGCCCGCCCACGGGCAGTATCACGTCTCGCTCGGAGCCGTAGAAGGAGGAGCCGATGATGCCGAAGGCGAGCATCACTACGGCCACGTGCACCACGTAGCCGCCGTAGCGCGGCCGGTTGGAGGCCACCAGGCCCCAGAGCGCGGCGGGCCACGACGCCCCCGTGGTGCGATGGCGCGAGCGGGTGCCCCGCGCCAGCTCGCTCACTACCAGCACCGCCACCAGCGTGCTCGCTGCGATGGCCACCAGCACCACGGGCAGCGTGATGCGCCAGGCAATGGCGGCGGCTACGGTGAGCGCGCCGGTGATGCCGATGCCCCAACGCAGCTGGCGCCAGACCGCAGCCCACGTGGCCGTTCGCCACGGCAGCACCGGCCCCACGCCCATGAGCGCCACTAAGGCGATGAGCAGCGGGCCGTTCACTTGGTTGTAGAAAGGCTCCCCCACGGTGATGGTGCGCCCCAGGACCAGCTCGGAGATGAGCGGGAAGACCACCCCCCACAGGGTGACGAAGGCGATGGCCAGTAGCAGCAGATTGTTCACCAGGAATGCGGCCTCACGCGCCAGGTACGAATCGAGGCTCGCCGCCGAGCGCAGGGAGCCCCAGCGCTGGAAGAAGAGGCCGAAGCTGCCCACCACCACCACGCCCAGGAACAGGAGGAACACCCAGCCTAGGGTGGACGCGCCGAAAGAGTGCACCGAGGGCACGGGGCCGCCCCGGTTGATGAAGATGCCGAATGCGCCCAGGGTGAAGGCGATGTTGATGAGCGCGATGTTCCACAGGCGGAACATGCCCCGGCGCTTCTGCACCATGATGGAGTGGATGAACGCCGTCAGTGCGAGCCATGGCATGAATGCCGCGTTCTCCACCGGGTCCCACGCCCAATAACCGCCCCAACCCAGGATGGTGTAGGCCCACCAGGCGCCCAGCAGGTTGCCTGTGCCCAGCAGCGCCCAGGCCACGATGCCCCAGACGCGCGCGGTGTCCACCCAGTCATCGTCCAGACGCCTCGCCAGCAGGCCTCCCATGGCGAAGGCGAAGGGCACCGCGACGGCGATGAGCCCCACCATGATCATGGGCGGGTGGATGAACATGCCGGGGTGGGTGAGCAGCGGGTTGATGCCCTCACCATCCGCCGGGACGAAGGCCCCCTGGGCGAAGGGGTTCGCAAGGGTGCGCATCACCAGGAGGAAGAAAGCCAGGATACCCAGGAGCACGGCGTTGGCGTAACCGCGCTGCGCGCCCAGGCGCCGGTGGGTGAGGCGCATGGTGAGCGCGCTCATGGCGGCTAGCGCGAAGGCCACGTATAGCAGCGAGCCCTCGTTGCCTGCGTAGAAGGCCACCCACGTGTACGACCGGGGCATGGACAGTGACGAGTGTGCCGCCACGTAGGCGATGGAGAAGTCGTTGCGCAAGAACGCCACCACTAGCGCCAGCACCGCCACACCCAGCGCCAGCGTGGCCGCGTAGGTGGCCCGCCGTCCGCTGACCGAAAGGGCCGGGACCCCGGCCCGCGCGCCGGTGGCCGAGGCGGCTGCCCCGTAGAGCGCGATGGCCAGCGCTATGGTGATGCTGGCGGTGCCCAGCTCGCTCATCGGTGTTGGTCCTCCGGGATGCCGGTCGCGCGGGCGGTGTCATCACCCAGCTCAGCGTCCACCACTGACAGGTACGCCGCATCGGCGGGGCTGGATGCCGTTAGCCCCAGGGCCTCAGGCGGATGCGGGGCGTGCTTCAGCGAGTGCAGCACCAACGCCACGGCCATCGCACCAAGTGCCAGAGCGATAGGCGGCAGCAGCCAAATGACGAGGCTGCTGCCGTGCTTGGGCGGTGATGCCAATACGCTCTCCCCGAAGGCGTCCACCATGAAGTCCAGCACCTGTTGGTTGCTGGCGCCCTCCAGGAGCATCTCGCGCACTGTCTGGCGCATGGAGACGGCCACAGGGGCCGAGGAGTTGCCGATGGTCTGGCCGCGGCACTGGGGGCAGAGCAACTCTCCGTAGATCGCCTGTGCGCGGACGTCCAGCTCCTCGGGCAGCCCCACCGCGTCCTGGGTCTGTGCGGATGCGGGCATTGCCAGCGCTGCGAGCGCCAGCAAACAGAGCGCCCACACGGCTGTCAGCCGCGTGGGCGATTCGAAGGGGCGGGAGAACAGGTTCACGCTACCACCTGGCCGCGCGTAAGCGGCCGAGAATGACTAGTCGATAAGGCCACGAAGCTGGAGCAAGCGCAGCGTGCGGGTCGGCTCATCCTGCGCGTTCACAGCCGCCAGCACAGCCGCACGGGGAGCTTCATCAGCTGTTGCTAAGGCTGCTAGGGCCCAGCGGTCGTGCTCGGACAGTAGCCCCTGGAAGGGCGGCATATAGAAAAGCGTAGGGCCTATGTACAGGCCATTTGCAAGAACTGCGTAAACTTCGCCCACAGATAAAGCTTGCACCCGACCGCTAGTTAACGCGGGGGGCTGAGTTCCGCCATAGGAGACTAACTTGGCTCCCACAGGCCCATCACCTGCTCCGGTGAGACCATGGCACATAGAGCAGTTCTGGCGAAAGAGCAGCGCGCCGCGCTCCATCAGATCGGCGTCGGAGGCGAAGGGGTTCGCCACATCTTTCATCTCAGCCTTGGTGCCTGCGGGGATGTAGCCGCCGGAGACGGGGACCGAGTCCGAAGGGGGCGCCAGGCGCGGGGGCTCCTGCGCCTTGTAGGTCTGGTTGTAGTGCATCTCCTGGAAGATGTCGATGGGGTAGGCGCCGGTGGACCGAGCTGGGTCACCAGGCTTGCAAGCGACGAGCACTAGAGCCAGCACCAGCGCCGCTACGAAGAGGTTCGTGTATTTAGTCCAGCAGGTACGCAAGGGTTCCGCCATCCCGTTGATGATAACCGGCCTAGGCCGCGTCCTTCTTCACTTCCTCAGCGCCGTTGGCGGTGAGGATGCGCTCGGCGTCGGCCGCCTTCTCTGTGGGGCAGTCCACCACCAGGCCCAGGTAGCCTTCGGTGATGCGCTCGTCGTAGAGGCCCAGGGAGCGCTTGGGCAGGCGCGACTCGAACAGGACGCCCAGCACCGTGAAGATGATGGCGCCCAGCATGGTGTTCTCGTACATGATGATGGTCATGGGCGGGATGGACAGCAGCGGCTTGCCGCCGGTGACCAGCGGGTAGGAGATCTGCGTGCCCGCCGTCCACAGCAGGCCGATGGTGAAGCCCACCAGTGCGCCCACCAGCGGGAACATGAACAGCCGGTGCGCCGGGTCGTGCTCTCCGAAGGAGCCCTCGGGGTAAGGGGCACCGGAGTAGACGTCCAGGTCCTCACCGGGGAAGCCACCGTCCTTGAGCGCGGTCATGGCCTCTGCCACCTTCTCGGGGTCCTGGAACAGTCCCAACAGCTTTCGGGTCGCCATCGCTTGCCTCGCTTTTCTTCGTTGAACAAACCGGTCGCGGAGGACTAGTGCTCCTTGACGATGGCGGGCACAACCCGCGCGCCGACCTTGATCTCTTCGATGAACAGTTGGCCTTCCTTCTCCTCCCACAGAGGAATGAGAGGGAAGAACTTGCTGAACAGCAGCAACAGGAATGAAACCAGCGCTACCGAGCCCAGTATCACGGTGATCTCCACTGGGCTGGGCCGGTAGGAGGCCCAATCAAATACCCAGGGGCCCCGCTTGGCCAGGGATGGAACAATGATGAGCAATCGCTCTAGGAACATGCCGAAGTTTACCAACAGGCTGGTCCACAGCATCCAGGTGAAAGAGCGTCGCACCTTCCTGAAGAACCATAGAGGCACGGGTATGGCATAGCCCAACGTGAAGAACAAGAAGAACAGCCAGCTCCATGGTGCCTCGAACATGCGTAGTTGCCAGACGGCCATTTCTTGCTCTTCTTTCAACCACAGGGCCCAGACGAGGTCGAGCCAGAAGAAGAAGAGCCAAGTATTGGCCACTACGATCAGGAGGCGCGCTACCGCGTCGATGTGCTCCTCCCAGATGTAATTCTCAAGTTTGTACAGCTTACGCATGATGATCATCAACGTGACCACTGCGCTAACGCCGGAGTGCACAGCACCGATGACGAAGTAGGGGGCGAACACCGTCACGTGCCAGGCGGGCACCAGTGAGACGGAGAAGTCCCACGATACGATGGAATGTACCGAGACGAACACGGGTAGGATCAGGGCGGAGAGCAGGATACCGGCCAGACCCTGGAGCTTCCACTGGCGCGGATTGCCGTGCCATCCGAGCGCCAGAGCTCCATACACCGTCCGACGCCAGCCGGTGGATCGGTCGCGAATGACGGCCAGATCCGGAATTAGCGCTGTGTAGACGAACAGAGAGGACGAGGTCAGGTACGTGATAATGGCAGTAGGGTCCCACACCAGAGGGGAGCGCACGTCGGGCCAGATGCCCCGGGCCCAGTCGTAGGGGAAGACCCAGTAGAAGATGCGCCACGGTCGCCCCGCGTGAATCAGGGGCATTAACAGTGAGCACATCAGCGAGAAGACAGTCATCGTCTCCGCCGCGCGCACCATGGGGCGCCGCCACTCCGCCTGGGAGAGGCGCAGGATGGCCGAAATCATTACACCGGCGTGGGATATTCCTACCCAGAAGATGAAGTTGGTGATGAAGAAGCCCCAGAACACCGGCTCGCCCAGACCGGTGACCTTCAGCCCCTGATTGAACATGAAGCCGATGGCGCTGAGCATGCCAGCGACCACGATGCCTAATAGCCCGGTGAGCACTACCCACCAGAGGGGGGTGCTGAGCACCGTGCCCAACAGCTCACGGTTGATCTGTGCTTCGGTCAGTGTCCTGCGGTAGTACATCTGCTTGTGTGCTCGCGCTTTCCTAGTGGGACTTGGCGATGACCCGGACAGTGCGGCCCAGGAACCGGCGGACCTTGACCAGCCGCAGGCCCTCGGCAACCTCGTAGATGGAAACGGGCGGGATGATCTTGCTCACCAGCATGAACGCCAGCACGCATCCGCTGATGCCGCCCACCACGATGAGCAGATCCAGCGCACCCGGCCATTGGGCCGCCGGGATCGGGTCCAGCACGTGCTGCGTGTGATCGGGCACGGCTGCGGCGGAGACCATCAACCGGATCTGGTTGATGAGCGCGCCCAGCACGATGGAGGTGCCCACGATGGTGGGACCCCAGACCGACCGGCGTACCGGGTTCCAGATAAGCGCCACCAGCGGGCCCAGGAAATTGAGGATGAGGGAGGTGAAGAAGGGGATCATCCAAGAGCCGAGGAACAGGTACTGAAGGGTGGCCACGTCGCGCGGCTCACGTCCGTACCAGAAGGAGATGAAGCTGGCCCACCAGAAGTAAAACCAGAGCATCGCCAGCGCCAGCATGGGCTTGGAGAGTGCCCAGAACTGCTCCACGGTGAAGTACTCGGTGTAGCCACCCATCCGGCGCATTATGAACATGGTCAGCATCGTGATGCCGATGCCGGACTGCAGCGCGTAGACTACCTGGGTGGCCGGGAAGATGGCGTCCTTCGAGCCGGGCAGCAGGCCCAGGTGGAAGTCGGCCACCATCAGCGTCTGCACCAGCGGGTACATCAGCAGGTACACCGCACCCAGCGCCAGACCCGCCTGACGCTGCACGCGCCACTGCCGCACGCTGCCCACCCATCCGGCGGCCAGCCAGCGCACGATTCCCATGCGGGCGGAGGAGCCGGGCAGGTGGTCGCGGGCGGCGGCCAGGTCAGGCATGGCCTGCACCCACAGCAGGCCAAGCCCGGTGAGGGCAAGGGTGCCGTAGGCGATGAAGTCCCACACGCCCGGCGCGCCCAGGGGGAAGTCGAACCAGATGTTCAGCCGCCCCGTCAGCGGGGGCAGCGCGGCCAGGGCCACGGGCACCATCAGCGTGACCAGCACGCCCGTGATGGCCATGTTCTCCACCACGCGAGTGAAGGAGCGGCGCCAGTTGGCCTTGGTCAGGCGCAGCCCCGCCGAGATGATGGGCATGGCCATGAAGGTGGAGAGGATGAACGAAAGGGTCGCCGTGAAGTAGCCCCAGTTGGCGCCCTTGTCGAACCCGTCCAGCATCCGCAGCACGACGCCCACGATGCCCAGGATGAACAGCACGCCGAGCGCCATCAGCCACCCGCGGTAGCGGGGGGTGATCTCCTGGTAGCGCCCCAGCACGTCTCTCGCCACGTCGGCGTGGGTGGCCAGGCCCTCCGCTGCGTACTGTCCGGCCGAGTGGCCGTGCTCGCCGTTATGCATGGGTGTCAACCTGCTTCAGGTAGATCACGCTGGGGTTGGTGCCCAGGCCCTCGAGCACGCGGAACCGTCGCTCGTCGTGGGCCTTCTCGGACACCTTCGAGTCCTTGTTGTTCAAGTCGCCGAAGGTCATGGCGCCCGTGGGGCACGCCTGCACGCACGCCGGGTCGAAGGCACCGTCCTCCGGCTCGCGCCGACCGATGGTGGCGCGCCGGATGCGCTGCACGCACATGGAGCACTTCTCCATCACGCCGCGGGAGCGCACCGTCACGTCGGGGTTCAGCTGGTTGCGCAGGTCCTCCGGCCAGACCGGCTCGCCGTAGTTGAAGTGGCGGGCGTGGTAGGGGCAGTTGTTGGCGCAGTACCGGGTGCCGACGCACCGGTTGTACACCTGCACATTCAGCCCGTCCGCGTTGTGATAGGTGGCGTACACGGGGCACACTGACTCGCACGGAGCGTTATCGCAGTGCTGACACATCACCGGGATAAACCGCGCCTTCACGTTGGGGAATTCGCCCTCCCAGTACCGTTCCACCCGGATCCATTGGTTAGCTCGGCGTTGGTAGAAGCGCTCTTGGTCGTTGATAGGCAGGTTGTTCTCCGACTGACACGCGATGACACAGGCCTGGCAGCCGGTGCATCGGTCCAGGTCGATGACCATCCCCCACTTGAAGTCGGCAGGACGGCCTTCGCCTGCCGCCGGCACCTGGGTCTGAGTCTGGGTCGCCATGCCTTGCTTCCTCGGTTCCTGCTCCGGCCGTGACCGGTGGGTGATGACTGCTCGTTCGCGCTGCTGGCTAGTGGGCCGTGCCCGTACCGGAGCGCTGGAC
>JAYNIL010000026.1:0-23362 GCA_038109085.1 Chloroflexota bacterium | reverse complement strand
TACGCTTAGGCACAGTCTGATTTCCCCTCTGAGATGGGCCCGTGGCCCGAACGGCGAGTATACTGGCGACCCATGCCGGTGTCAAAGCAGCGCAACCCCATGATGGCCCCGTTCCGCCCGGAGCACCCCGGTGTCTGAGACCCTCCACCCCAAGCGCCCCGCCAAGGCCCGTGCCGACCAGATGCTGGTGGAGCGGGGCATGGCGACCAGCCGCGAACAGGCGCGCGCACTGCTACTGGGGGGGGAGGTGTTCAGCGGGAGCCAGCGCATCGAGCGCCCCGGCCAGCAACTCCCCGCCGATACGCCTTTGCGGGTGCGCGAGCGTCCTCGCTTCGTGGGCCGGGGCGGCGAGAAGCTGGCGGGAGCCCTGGCGGCCTTCGGGATCGAGGTGCGCGGCCTGGTGGCGCTGGACGTAGGCGCCTCGACCGGCGGGTTCGTGGACTGCCTGCTCCAGGCGGGCGCGAGAGGGGTGTACGGGGTAGACGTGGGCCACGGTCAGTTGGCGGCCAAGCTGCGCGATGACCCACGCGTGGTGTCCATGGAGGGGGTAAACGCGCGCCACCCGTTCCCTCTGCCTGCGCCGGTTGACCTGCTGGTGGCGGACGTTTCGTTCATCTCCCTGCGCCTGGTGCTTCCCGCCGCGCTGGAGCACCTGAGCCCCGGCGGCTTTGCTCTGGTGCTGGTCAAGCCCCAGTTCGAGGCGGGGCGAGAGCAGGTCGGCAGGGGGGGCATCGTGCGCGAGCCCGTGACCCACGCGGCAGTGGTGGGCGAGCTATGCCTGTGGGCCATCGCCCAGGGCCTGCGGTTGGGGGGGGTGCGCCCCTCGCCCATCGAGGGGAGCGACGGCAACCTAGAGTTCTTCGTGCTGATGAGGAAGGACTGATCGCTGGGGCCGGTCGGGGTGCGTCAACCCTCGGAGACGGGTTGCGGGATACCCCTCTGCCGCCTTGTTCCGGGACGGGTAGAATGGTAGCGTTGCGCCAGGCTGCAGGCTGCTTGCGGCGTGGGTCCGGATGCGTGGCGGAACGGGGAGGGTATGGCCACTACTCACGAGCCCTACAGCGACGACGCGCCCCACGAGGAGTGCGGCGTCATCGGGGTCTACCTACCCGGCAGCATGGGCGCCGAGGCGGCCCGCATCGCCTTCTACGGGCTGTATGCCCTCCAGCACCGCGGCCAGGAATCCGCCGGCATCGCCGCAGGCGACGGGCGCACCCTGCGCAACTTCACGGCCCCTGGCCTCGTCTCCAACGCCTTCCACCAGGAGGACTTGGAGCGCCTCCCGGGGCACATCGCCATCGGACACAACCGCTACTCCACCACGGGCTCCTCAGCCGCGTTCAACGCGCAGCCCATCGTCTCCAAGGGCCCTCAGGTGGAGATCGCCCTCGCCCACAACGGCAACGTGATCAACGCCGGTGAGCAGCGCGAGACGCTGGCCGAGTACGGGGTGACCTGCACCACGGGTACGGACTCCGAGGTGATCGCGCACCTGACGGCATGGGCCCAGCCGGGCACCTGGCCGGAGCGGACCGCCTACCTGATGCGGGTGCTCAAGGGCGCCTATTCGCTGGTCATCGCCACCAAGGACACGCTGGTGGCGGTGCGCGACCCCCACGGGCTGCGCCCGCTGTGCCTGGGACGCTTCCCCGCCGGGGGGTGGGTGGTGGCCTCAGAGAGCGCGGCGCTGGACCACATTGGCGCGCAGTTCGTGCGCGAGGTGGAGCCGGGCGAGACGCTGGTGATCAACCGCGATGGCCTGAGCGCCCACCCATCGCCGGCCCCGGAGGCCCCGCGCGCCCACTGCGTATTCGAGCACATTTATTTCTCTCGGCCCGACACCATCCTGGAGGGGCACCTGGTGCACCTCTCGCGCCTGCGGATGGGGATGTCGCTGGCCGCGGAGCACCCCGTGGAGGCGGACCTGGTGATACCGGTGCCCGACTCCGCCAATTCAGCCGCGTTGGGGTTCGCCCAGGCCTCGGGCATCCCCTTCGGGTACGGGCTCATCAAGAACCGCTACCAGGGCCGCACCTTCATCGAGCCCGACCAGCGCTTCCGCGACCTGGGTGTGCGCAACAAGTTCAACCCCCTGCCGGAGGTGCTCTCCGGCAAGCGGGTAGTGGTGGTGGACGATTCCATCGTGCGGGGCACTACGGCCCCGGCCATCGTCGCTCTGCTACGCCGGGCGGGTGCGGCCGAGGTGCACATGCGGGTGTGCTCTCCGCCCATCGTGAACCCGTGCCACTTCGGCGTGGACATGTCGTCCAAGCGCGAGTTCATCGCCACGGGCCGTACGGTGGAGGAGATCCGCACCCTGGTGGGCGTGGACACCTTGGGCTACCTGAGCCTGGAGGCGGTGCAACGGTCCATCAACGGCGACCCGTCCGGTGCGGGCTTCTGCAACGCCTGCTTCACGGGAGCCTACCCCATCCCGGTGCAGTTGCAGTTGGACAAACTGGCGCTGGAGCAGGGGCTCACGCCACCCATGGCCGGCGCGAGCCAGGACTGACGCGCCCCCCTTGCGCCCCTCTCCCACAGACCACTCCATCACCCAGCTGGCGGCGCTGATCGAGGCCCTCCCCGCCGCTGAGGAGGCGCGTGCCCGGCGACTGTTCGCGGTGCAGGAGTCCGAGGCGCACATGCGCCTGACTCCCCCCATGCGCGGGTGGGCGGAGCGCACCTTCGGCCCCGCCGAGGCGCTGGAGCGCCAGAGCGTAGTGCGGGTGAGCAACCTGGTGACGGGGGAAGGCGCGCTGTTTAACAGCCTGCGCGCGCGCCGCCCTCTGCAGACGGGGCGCACCAGCGGCTGGACGGGCGGCGATGCGGTGGCCCGGGCGCTGGAGGACGACCCCTGGGCCGACCCGCTGGCCGCAACACCGGAGGAGCCCGGCGGGCGTCTGTCCAACGAGCACGCGCTGACGGCGGCCAACATCGCCTCCTACGACGCGCTGCACACTATCCTGGTGCACCGCAACTCCGACCCCCTGGCCTTCACTGCCGATTCGCTCAAGGGCCAGCTGGCGCTGGCGGGCCAGTGGATGCGCCAGACCCACGCTGCCCACCCCGAGGCGCGCTACCCGTATCTGCTGTGGAACTGCCTGTGGCGGGCGGGAGGCTCGGTGGTACACGGTCACATGCAGGCGCTGGTGGCCCGCGAGCGCGCCTACGCAAAAGTGGAGCGGTTGCGGCGCGATATCGCCGCCTACCGCGCCGAGCACGGGGCGGACTACTTCACGGAGCTCACCGCCACGCACCGGGCACTGGGGCTGGCGGTGGACCTGGGGCCGGTGACGGCGATGGCCTCCCTCACGCCGCTGAAGGAGAAGGAGGTGGTCCTGCTGGCCCCCGCCCTAGATGACGGGGCACTGGCGGTCGCGCTGGCCCACGTGCTGGGCGTGCTGCGCGATGACCTGGGCGTGCGCTCCTTCAATGTGGGGGTGCTGCTCCCGCCCCTGGGCGGGCCGCACGAGGGCTGGGAGGGCTTCCCCGTGATAGCCCAGGTGGTGGACCGCGGTGGCCTGGACGCACGCACCTCGGACTTCGGCGGCATGGAACTGTTCGCCGAGAGCGTGGTGGCCTCCGACCCCTTCGCGCTGGCCACCGCTCTGCGCGCTGGCGGGGAGGCGGGCTGAGCATGCCCCGGGTGAACGTGGTGATACCGGTGCTGAATGAGGAGGCGGGCCTTCCCGCGTGCCTGGACACGCTGCTGGCCTTCCTACCCACGGCCCTGGCAGGGTGGGACGCGCGGGTGGTGGTGGCCGACAATGGCTCCACCGATGGCACGCTGGCGCTCGCGCAGCGCTACGCCAGCGAGCACCCCGGCCGGGTGGCAGCGACGCATCTGCCGATGCGCGGGCGTGGGCGCGCGCTGCGCAAGGCGTGGATGGAGAGCGACGCGGACGTTGTGTGCTACATGGACGTGGACCTATCCACAGACCTGGACGCACTGGCGGCGCTGGTGGGCGCGGTTGGCCCCGGTGGTGGCTACCACGTCGCCACGGGCTCACGGCTTGCCCGAGGGGCGCGCACCACCCGCTCCTTCAAGCGCGAGGTCATCTCCCGCGTGTACAACCTGCTCATCAAGGCGCTGCTATGGACGCGCTTCTCCGACGCGCAGTGTGGCTTCAAGGCGCTCTCCCGCGAGGCCGCGCACACGTTGCTGCCGGTCGTCAGGGACGAGGCCTGGTTCTTCGACACCGAACTGCTGGTCATCGCGGAGAAGCGCGGGTTCAAGGTGCGGGACATCCCCGTTGCCTGGCGGGAGGACCCGGACAGCCGGGTGAAGATCGTGAAGACGGTGCTGGAGGACCTGCGCGGGCTGGCGCGATTGCGCTTCGGGGGCATCCCCCACGTAAGCCCGCCGCCCCTGACGTGAGGGCGGCCATTGCGGGCTCACCCGCGCGTGCATACCATGTCTGCGGCCCTGCACGGGCACTGAGCGTTCTCCCATGACCATGCGTAACCCCAATTTCGAGGTGCGGCCCGCCATCATCACGGGCGACACGGCCGACGTGTACCTGCACCGCACCCAGCGCATCCTGCGCAACGAGGGGCTCAACCCCACGGTGACCATGGACTTCGCCTGTGGGCAGAACGCCGTGCTATGCGGGGCACAGGAGGTGAAGGCCGTGCTGGCCAAGGTGACCTCCGAGGGCAACCGCGAGGTCTGGGCCGTGGAGGAGGGCACCGAGGTGGAGGAGGGCGAGGTGTGCCTCCAAGTCAAGGCGCCATACACCTCCTTCGGCCTGTACGAGACGGCCATCTGCGGCATACTGGCCCACCATACTGGCTGGGCGACGGCAGCGCGCGAGCTGGTGCGCGAGGCGGGCTCAGTGCCCGTAGTCTCGGTGAGCGCTCACAACGTGCACCCCTCGGTGGCCCCGGTGATGGACTACGCGGCGGTAGTGGGCGGATGCGCCTCCGGCTCCACCGTGCTGGGCGCGCGATTGGCCAACACCCATCCCATCGCCACGGTCTCCGGCGTGCTGGTGCAGATCCTGGGCGACCCGATCCGGGCCATCACGGCCTTCGACCGGGCCGTGGCCCCCGACGTGCAGCGGGTGGCCTACCTAGACCCGCGCCGCGAGCTGGAGGAGCAGCTGGTGGAGGTGACCCGGGCCATGAAGGACCGCCTAAGCGCGGTGCGGGTTGCCCGCGCGCCAGGCGCCAAGCCCGTGGACGCCGAGGATCTGAAGGGGCTGCGCTCGCGCCTGGACGAGCTGGGTGCGCACTCCGTTGGCATCGTGCTCTCCGGGAAGATGTCGGCGGAGCGCATCCGCACCCTGCTGGACGCGGACGCTCCCGTGGATGTGTTCCACGACACGGGCTACATCGCCTCGGCCCCGCCGGTTTCCTTCTGGCCCAACATGCGCTCGATCTCCGACCGGCCGGTGCCCCAGGAACGCGAGCTCCAGGCACCCAACCCCCGGCTGCTGCGCCTGCTTTAGAGCCCTCAGCCCGCAGGCGCGGGGACGATGTGCACGCCCCGGGTGAACCCCTTGGGCCCGGCCAGCGCCGCCGTGGCGGTGACCGGCTTCTCCAACGCGGCGAATCCACCCCCGCTCACGCTGAAGATGGCGGCCTCCTGTGCGTTGGCTGCATCGAAATCGCTCACCTGAGCCTCGCGCACGTCGTCCGCCTCGTAGGTGGACAGGTAGGCCGCGCGACCCGCCACCAGCGGGACCGCCTTCACCACCAGCGCGTCGGCCCGCACGATGGCCAGCCACCCCACGTCGCCCCGCAGGGGAACGAGCGCGCTGATGCGCGGGGTGGAGAGCTCATCGTGCTCGTAGTCCAGGGCCAGCATGCACAGTGCCAGCGCGTCACGTGGGGCCATGCCCGCAGCCAGCTTCTCGGCGATGGGGTCGGTGTGGGAGCCGTTGGTGGCGACTGCCCACTCACCCGCAAGGCGCAGGGCGTTGTAGGCGATGTAAGGATTCTTCTGCAAATCGCCCTCGTGACCGGGGCGCGGCACCACGGCGACGGCCGAGCCGGTGTCCACCGCCTGGCGGTTGGGGAAGGAGCGGGAGGAGACTCGGTAGAGGGCCGCGTTGGCCCCGGCCTTGGTGCGGCCGACGGCCACGATGCGTCCGACGTACATGGGCAGACCTCGCTGGGTGAGCTGTTGCGCCGTCAGGAGAGTATCAGGTCAGGAACGGCATCGAGGCCAGCGTAGTGCCGGATGCCCCGCTGGTAACGGTAGTACCCGGCCGCACCTACCATGGCGCCGTTGTCCGTGCATAGGCGGGGGGCGGGGATGATGACAGGCACGGGGCTGCGCTCCAGGCACCTCTGGCGCAGCAGGGTGTTGGCGGCCACGCCCCCACCCAGCACCAGCCCGCGGGCGCCCACTCGGCGCACGGCCTCAGCCGCTTTGACGGAGATGACGTGGGCCACGGCCTCCTGGAAGGCGGCAGCGAGGCCATTCACCAGCGCGGGGTCAGGGCGCGCGGGCCGCTCGGGGTAGAGGCCGGCCTCCTGGGCGCGGTGCAGGAGGGCGGTCTTGAGGCCGCTGAAGGAGAAATCGAGGCTCCCGTCCAACCAGGCACGCGGCAGGGGCGCCGCGGCGAGCGCCCCATCGGCGGCGCGCTCGATGGCGGGCCCACCCGGGTAGGCCAGGCCCAGGATGCGGGCGGCCTTGTCGAAGGCCTCGCCCGCCGCGTCATCGCGCGTGCGCCCCAGCACCTGATAGTCGCCGTGCTCACGCATGAGAATCAGATCGGTGTGTGCGCCGGAGGCGATGAGCACCACCAGGGGGAACCCGGCCCCCTGAGCGGGGTTGACGGGGCCAAGCCAGGCGGCGTGGGCGTGGGCTTCCAGGTGGTGCACGCCCACCAGAGGCAACCCGCGCGCATAGGCCAGCGCCTTGGCGGCGTTGACGCCCACCATGAGGCACCCCATGAGTCCGGGCCCATGGGTGACGGCGATGGCGTCCAGGTCGTCCAGGCCAACGCCTGCCTCGGCCAGCGCGCCCTGGATGACGGGCGTGATGTGCGCCAGGTGCTGGCGGGAGGCGACCTCCGGCACCACGCCACCGGTGCGCGCGTGCAGGGCGGCCTGGGAGGCCACCACGTCGGAGAGCGTGCGCCGTCCGTCCTCCACCACGGCGGCGGCGGTCTCGTCGCACGAGCTCTCTATCCCCAGCACCAGCATCGGTGAAGTGCCCTCCCGCACCCGGCCGAAAGGCCGGAACCCCTATGCTACTATCGCCCGCGGGTCCGTACACCCGCAGGGGCGGGCCGGAAGCCCGGCGCGGCGCCGGGCACAAGGAGTGGCGCATGTTCGGCGATGTCAACGCGGGGAGCCTGGCGCTGCTGGCGCTGTTCGTGGTGCTCTCCGCCTTCTTCTCAGGCGCGGAGGCGGCGATGCTCTCGGTGCAGCGGGTGCGCCTGCGCCACCTGGTGAGCACGCGCACGCCGGGAGCGGCGCGGGTGGCCCGCATGGTGGAGCACCCCGATCGGCTGCTGCCACCGATCCTGCTGGGCAACAACTTGGTGAACACAGCCGTGGCATCCCTCTCCACGGCGCTGGCCCTGAGCCTGGTGCCCGACGAGGGGCGCGCGATCCTCATCGCTACGGTGGTCGCCACGGTGGTGCTACTCATCCTCGGCGAGACCATCCCCAAAACGGTGGCCGCCCGCCACGCGGAGACGACGGCCATACTGGCCGCACTGCCCATGCAGGGCATCTCCTGGGTGCTGACGCCCGCCTCCTGGGTGCTGGGAGGCATCTCACGCGCCGTGGCGGGGCTGTTCGGCGGAAGCGGCGACCGCTCGGCCGTTACGGAGGAGGAGATCAAGACGCTGGTGCTGGTGGGCCACGAGTCTGGCGCGGTGGAGGAGGCCGAGGCGGAGATGATCCGCCGCGTGCTGGAGTTCGGCGATAGGCGGGTGCGCGAGGTGATGACGCCACGCCCGGAGATCGTGTGGGTGGAGATGGGCACGTCCATCAAGGCGTTCCTGGACCTGTACAACGAGCGCTTCCACACCCGCTTCCCGGTCTACCAGGGCCGACAGGACAACGTGGTGGGCGTGGTGGCGGTGAAGGACGTAGTGCGCCTGCTGGCCCAGGGCGCGGACCTGGACAGCCCGGCCACCCACGCCTACCGGCCCGCGGTGTTCGTGCCGGAGACCAAGCGCGTGTATGAGCTGTTCCAGGAGCTGCGCGGCGGCGGGGACCAGTTGGCCATGGTGGTGGACGAGTTCGGCGGCGTGGCCGGGCTGGTGACGCTCAAACGGCTGGTGGAGTCCATCGTCGGCCGTGTGGACAACATGGAGGAGGCCACCGTCTCCGAGGTGGTGGAGACCGGCGAAGGCTCCTTCGAGATGGAGGGTGGGCTGGGGCTGGTCGAGGCCAACGAGCGCCTGGGCGGGCGCCTGCCCACGGGCGATTACGAGACGCTGGCCGGTTTCCTGCTGGAGCGGCTGGGAGCCATCCCCACCGAGGGGGCGGAGGTGGTTCACGAAGGTTTGCGCTTCACGGTGCTGGAGATGCGCGGGGTGCGCATCGGCCGGGTGGGCGTCGAGCGCATTCCCGAACCCGTGCCCCCCGAAGGGGAGTGAGGGTGAACACCTCCCCAGGGCCCGCATTGTCGCTGCTAGCTCGCGCGCTGCGCGCCGCGCTGCGCGAACACCGCTCCCGGTTGGGCACGGGCCCGCTGGTGCTGGCGGTTTCCGGTGGGGCTGATTCGCTGGCACTGCTGTGGGCGGCCCCCCATGTCTTGCCCACGGAACGGTTGGTGGTGGCGCACTTCTCCCACGGCATGCGCCCGGCTGCCCAGCGGCGCGAGGCCTCCCTGGTGCGTCGCGCCGCCCGTGAGGTGGGCCTTCCCGTGCGCCACGGCGAGGCGGCCTCACCCCCCGGCTCGGAGGCGGAGGCCCGCGAGGCGCGCTACGCCTTCCTGGCGCTGGTGGCCCGCGCAGAGGGCGCGTGCGCGGTAGCCACGGGGCACACCCGCGATGACCAGGCGGAGACGCTGCTGCTGCGCCTCGCCCGTGGCACGGGTCTACGCGGTGCGGTGGCTATGCGCGCGCTTGCGCCCTTGCCGGGCGCTCCGCAGGTGCACCTGCTGCGTGCGTTGCTGGGGGTGGGCCGGGCCGACACGGAGGCCGTCTGCGCCGAGGCGGGCTGGCGCTACGCCACCGACGGGACGAACCGCTCGCTCGCCTACGCCCGCAACCGGGTGCGCAGGCGGGTGCTGCCGGAGTTGGAGCACATCAACCCCGGCGCTGCGGGTGCGCTGGCGCGCTTCACCCAGGCGGCGCACGCCGACGATGAGGCGTTGGAGGCGCTTGCCGCGCAGGCCGTGGAGGGGGCCGAGACCCGCACGCCCACCCAGGTGCACTGGCTGCGGGCGGTGCTGACGGGGCTGCACCCGGCGCTGGCCTCCCGCGTGCTGGAGGCGGCGTGGCGCCACCTGAGCGGGGAGGGGGCGGCCCTCGCCGCCGACAAGCTGGCCGCAGCGCTTCGGCTGCTGAGCACGCCCAAGGGCGGCTCGTTGGACCTGGGCGGGGGGCTGCGCCTAGCCGTGGAGCAGGACGCCTGCACCCTGGCCCCGGCCTCGCCTGCAGCCCCCCTGCCCCAACGCGCACCGTTGCCGGTGCCAGGACTTCTGGGATGGGGGGATTGGACGCTGGAGGCGGCGTTGGATGACGACAGCAACGCCCCGGTGGACGCGTATGCCGTTCGCCTGGACGCGCAGGCGCTGGGCCAACGCCTGTGGGCGCGGGCCCGGAGAGCGGGCGAGCGCATGGAGGCTGAGGGCTACACCGGCCCGGTGCGGGTGCAGGACCTGCTGGTGAACGCACGGGTGCCGCGAGGGGAGCGCGCAGGCTGGCCGCTGGTGGAGGCGGAGCGAGGCCTGGTGTGGGCGCCGGGGGTGCGAGCCGCGCGCTGGGCGCTTGCAGGACCAGGGCCCACACTCACCCTGCGGGCGTGGAAGACTCCGATCCCGGTCCGCTAGCCGGGGGCGGCGGGGCTGGCGCGACGGGCGCCGGGGCCGCAGGCGCACCGTGCGCGGGCTGCGGCGGAGCATAGGAGACGGGCTGGACCGGCGCGGGCATGGGCCGCGCGTACACCGCCACGGAGCCGGAGGCTGGCGTGGGCGCCGGGCAGGCGGCTGGCTCGCTCTGATACGCATCCTGCGCTTCGGCGGGGGCGGGCGCCCCGGCGTTGGCGGCGGCCATGAGCTCGTAGATGCGGTGGGCCACCAGGTAGGCGTCACGCCGCGCATAGGCGGTGCGCAGGGGCTGGCACAGGGTGAAGCCGCCCGCGTGGAGTACCAATTGACCTTCGGCGTCGGGGAAGGCGTAGGCGGAGAGCAGGTAGACCGCTGCCAGGAGGGGCAGGCCACCCAGCAGCAGCGGTACCAGCAGGACGCCGGTGATCACCCACGAGAGCCACCCGAGGAACACGCCCACCCCGGCCAGCAGCAGGCCCTGGGAGAGCTTAGCCGAGGGGCGGGACGCGTCCTGCACCTCCACGGCGCTGAGGCGGGCCAGGGGCACCACGGCGGTGGTGCGCTGGGAGGCGGCGGCGGAGAGTTTGATGGCGCGATGGTTGGTGAGGGTCAGGACGTGCTGGCCACCGCGCGGCTCATGGAGCGCGCCGCGCTCCGCGTCTAGAGCGAGTTCGAACCGCTCACCGGGCAGCCAGGGCAACTGCGCCCCACCGCTCCGCTCATCGTCCTGCTTCTGCTGTGCCATGTTGCGTCCAGGATACGGCTGGTCCCGGAGGGGGTCAAAGGCCACGCCTGCGCCGTTGGGGCGAAACGCTAAAGCCGGGCTAGCGCCTGAAGGCGATGCGCCTGAATACCTCGGCAGCGGCGTACCTATGGCCGTGGGCTGCGGCGCGCTCGGCGGCATCGGTGGCGCGGCGCATGACGAACTCGCGCACCCGCTCGATGTCCGTGGACATCTGCGATTCGTGGGCGGCCAGCGCACGCAGCTTGGTTTCCACAGTGGCGGAGATGTCCACCACCACGTCGGGCGCCTCGGAGCCCCACAGCAGGATGGCCCCGGTCTTGTGGGGCTCCAGCCCCTCGGCCCGGTGCTCCGGGTGATGGAGGATGTCACGCGAGAAGGGGAAGCAGGCGTCCAGGGCGGCCTGGCCCGAGACACGGTGGTCGCGGTGGGTGTGGGTGGTGGTGCGCATGGGGTCGATGGCCATGACCACGTCGGGCTTCCAGCGGCGAATCTCGCGCACCAGCTCGCCCCGGAACCGGCGGGTGTCCTCCAGCTCTCCATCGCCGTAGCCGAGGAACACCACGTCCTCCACTCCCAGTATCTCAGCCGCGCGGCGCTGCTCTCCCTCGCGGATAGCCGCCAGGCGCTCGGAGGTCATCTCCGGGTCGGAGGAGCCCTTGTCGCCGTTGGTACACACCACGTAGAGGACGTGACACCCCTCACTCACCCACTTGGCCACCGACCCGGCGCAGCCGGACTCGGCATCGTCGGGATGGGGTATGACGAGCATCGCCCTGCCGGGCGTTTCCAGCGTTTCCAAGGCAGCCTCCAGGAACCCTTGCGGGGGACGGTAGGATGATAGCCGCCACCCCCGCGCGCCGTCACGGCCATAACCCTGAGGTGCCCCATGCCTGAGCCCATCGCCATCCGCCCCTTCACCTGGTCCGACGCCCCGCTGCTGGCGGGCCTGCGCGCGGGGCTGGCCCATGGGGCGGGCGCCGGCGAGGCGCAGGTAGCGCACGCCCGCCGCTGGCTGCGCCAGCCCAACCTGCTCCCGGAACGCGAGGGGTTCTTTGCGCTGGAGGACGGTCTGCCCGTGGGCGCCGGGTACCTGGTGGTGGAGCAGGCGCTTGGGCGCGGTGTGCTATTGCTGGACGTGCCCCAAGCCCACGGGGAAGCCGAGGAGGCGCTGGTGGTTCATGCACGCACGCTCGCCCGCTCCCTGGGCCTCACGGCACTCCAGGTGGACGTGGCGGAGGGGGCCACGCCCCGGCGCACGCTGCTGGAGCGGCAGGGCTTCACCCACGTGCGCACCCACTGGCACCTCCGCCGCGAGGGGGACGCCCCGGCGGCCGTTGAGTTGGAGCCGGGGCAGTCGGTGCGGCTGGCCGGCCGAGAGGACGTGCCCGCGCTGACGGCGCTCCAGAACGCAGCGTTCACTGGCTCATGGGGCTACGCGCCCAACACTCAGGAGGAGATCGCCTACCGGGTGTTCGAGGCCCCCGACGAGGCGCCCGACCCAGTGCTGCTGCTGGAGCAGGACGGCCAACTGCTGGCCTACTGCTGGGCCCACGTGGAGGTGGCGGGCGGCACCGGCTTCGTGGGCATGGTGGGCACGGTGCCCAACGCCCAGGGCCAGGGGCTGGGACGGGTGGTGACGGCGGCTGCGGTGGACCACCTGGTGGGGATGGGCGCGGTGCCCGTGGACATCACGGTGGACAGCGAGAACGCCCGGGCGGTGCGCCTGTACCAACGCCTGGGCTTCCTGCTGGCGTGGCGCTCCCTCTGGTACCAGCGCGCTCCCTAGCGGGTTAGCAGGACGATGGCGCCAGCCGCCATGAGCACCCCGGCGATGCGGGTGGCCTTGACCGGCTCATCCAGCACCAGGAAGCCCAGCACGGTGGCCACGGTGAACGAGAGGGCGAAGATGGGCACCACCACCGAGGCGTGCCCCAGGCTGAGCGCCCGGTAGTAGGAGAGGATACTCGTCGCCAGCACCACCCCCGCCAGCGCGAGCCAGCCGGTGGCGGCGTTCCACCCGATGCCCACGGCCATCCCCTGCCCGCGCACCAATGACCAGATGAGCCCGCCCAGCACCACGAAGGCGTTGGCCATCCACAGCACGGTTGCGGGCGGTATGCCCCGGAAGGCGAGCTTGATGAGCACGGCCACGGTACCGTAGGTGAGCATGGCGGCCAGGGCCCAGGGTAGGTAGGCCGGCACGGGGTCCTCCTAGGGGCGTGGCTCGCGAGCGCCGCGGCCCGCGTGGTGCTCGGCGATGGCGGCGTAGCCCGTGAGCAGGTGAGAGGCGGCGGCGCGCCAGGAGTAGCGCCGCGCGCGCAGGCGCCCCTGCGCACCCATGCGGGCGGCAAGGGCCTCATCGTCCAGCAGCGCGCCGATGGCCTCGGCATAGGGCCCCGGCTCATGACCATCCACCAGGCGGCCCGTGAGGCCGCTGGTCACCAGGGAGCGCAGACCGCCAACGGCAGCGGCCACCACGGGCCGCGCGCACGCCATGGCCTCCAGGGCGGCCAGGCCGAAGGTCTCGTGGCGCGAGGGCATGGCCAGCAGGTCAGCGGCGGCGTAGTGGACGGGGAGCTGCTCCTGGGGGACGGCGGGGCGCCACACGACGCGCTCGCTCACCCCTGCCGCTGCGCCGATGCGCGCGAACCACTCGCCCGACTGCTCGGCGTCCGACCCGCCCATGGCCAGCAGGTGCACTGCGGGGGGCAGGAGCGCCAGGGCGCGCACCAGCACCTCGGGCCCCTTGAAGGGCTCTGGTCTACCTACGAACAGCACCACCCGACCCTCCACGGGCAGGCCCAGGAACCGACGAGCGCCGTCGCGGTCGGCCGGGGCGAAGCGGCGTGGGTCCACCCCGCCGGGGGCGATGTGGAACCGGTCGGGAGGCAGGTCGTAGAGGGTCGAGAGGTCGGCGGCCTCGGAGCCGGTGAGCACCACCACGCCGTCGGCCTGGTGGGCGGCTTCCCGCTCCAGTCCGGCGCGCTCACTCGGCTCGGGGTCGCCCCCGGCGGCCTCCTTGACGGCAGCCACGGTGTGATAGGTGATGGCGTGGGGCACGCCCCACTCGGCGGCGATGGCCTGCCCCACGGGCATGGAAAGCCAGTAGTGGGCGTGCACCAGGTCGTAGGTGAGGCCTTCGTCAGCCGCGAAGGCGGCCAGCTCACTTGCGAACTCGTCCAGGAAGGGCAGGGCCTCCTGCCTCACCAGCTCCGGAGAGCCCGCGGACAGGTGGATGACGCGCACCCCCGGCACCAGCTCCTGGATGAGCTCGCCACCGGCGTAGTGGGAGCGGGTGAAGATGTCCACCGCCACGCCGCACGCGGCCAGCTCCGCCCCCACTTGGCGCAGGTAGACGTTCATGCCGCCCGCCTTGCCCTTGCCGGGCGTCTCCAGGGGGCAGGTGTGGACGGAGATGAAGGCGATGCGGCGCGGGAGCACGGGGTGTTCTGAGGAGTCTTGGTTCATTGCGGCACCGGGTGCGCGATCCTAGGCGCGCGAGACCAGCATACGGCGCAGACCCACGTCCTGCGCGCCCAGGTGGTACTTGTAGGGCTCATCTCCGCGCAGGAAGTCGAAGTAGCCCAGGCCCTGCTCGATGGCGTCCTTGATAGCCAGGGCCTTGAGCATGAGCCCCACGGACAACTGGCCCAGAGCCAGCCGGTACCCGGAGTTGTACAGGTAGCGCGTCCCTCCGAAGTCGAAGCAGATGACGGCTGCCGCGGCCTCCCCTTCCAGCTCCAGGGTCAGCAGGCGCAGGTAGCCCGCTTCCTGCATCGCGCCCAGAGCGTCCGCTAGGAAGGCCTGGCGCTCCGGCACCAGGAAGTCACGCTTCTCCTCACGGCTCTCGGCCATGAGGCTAGTGAACCGGACCAGGTCTGCCTCCAGTGAATCGGCGGTGGAAACGGCGATGCGGTGCTCCCCCGCCGCCTCCAGGCGGCGCAGCTTGCGGCGCAGCTCGTGCCGGTCCTTCTTGCGCAGGAGCGCGAGGAACTCGTCCCAGGAGGCGGGCAGGGCCACACCCGGGACGACGTCTTCGTCCTGCACCTCGACGCGCCAACCCTGCGCCTCGAAGAGGCCCGGCAGGTGCGTCAGGGCGGGTGAGCCTTCACGGAGCGACTCCAGCTCCAGGGTCTGCCAGGACTGGGCGGCGAGGCACTCGATCAGCGCCTCGTGGAAGCCGGGGGCGGCGTCAATGAAGTCGTGGTAGTCGAAAAGGTCGGTCGAGCCCAGCAAGCGCCAGTGCCCCCCATCGGCGCGCAGCGGCGCCAGGCCCAGGGGGGCATCCTGCGGGCCCACGGCCAGCAGGCGCAGCTCGGACGGGGAGCCGAAGTGACGCCACCACACCCCCTGCCACTGCGGGGTTAGGAAGACGCTGCCATTCGTCTTGCGGGCCAGGAGGCCGTCCCACAACGGGGTGGCCTCCTGGATGCCGCCATCCAGCAGGCGACAGGTCAACTGATGCCGTCCATCAGCAGGTTGAGGAACTCGGCACGAGAGGCCAATTCCTGGCGGAACTGCCCCCGCGTGGCCGAGGTGACGATGGAGGTGCCCGGCTTGCGCACCCCCCGTGCGGCCATGCACAGGTGCTCGGCACGCAGCACCACGGCAACGCCCTCCGGGGCCACCGCCTTCATGACGGCGTCGGCGATCTGAGAGGTGAGCCGCTCCTGCACCTGGGGGCGGCGGGCGAACACCTCCACCACCCGCGCCAGCTTGGAGATGCCCACCACCTTACCGCGTGGGACGTAGCCCACGTGTGCGGTGCCGAAGAAGGGGAGCAGGTGGTGCTCGCACAGGGAGTAGAAGGGCATGTCGCGCATGATGACCATCTCCTGATGGTCCTCGTCGAACTGGGTCTGGAGCACCGCGATGGGGTCCATCTCGTACCCGCCGCAGATCTCCTCGTACATGGCGGCGACCCGGCGGGGGGTCTCCAGCAGCCCCTCACGGTCGGGGTTCTCACCCATGCCGATGAGCAGCTCACGCACCGCGGCCTTCATCCGTTCAACATCCATTGGCATGGAACGATTCTCCTAACGTTGCTTCTGCCAGCGAGCCAACACCTGGGCAACTGCCTCTAGGTCGGCAGGCACCTCTGCCTGCGGGCGGTCGGTGAGGCGCCGGGCGCTGACCGGGTCCTTGAGCCCGTTGCCGGTGATGACGCACACCACCGTCGCCCCGGACAGGTCCTCGCCCGCCTCGGCCAGCTTGGTGAGCCCGGCGACGGAGGCGGCGGAGGCGGGCTCGCAGAAGATGCCCTCCTCGCGGGCCATGCGCCGGTATGCGTCGGTGATCTCCTCGTCGGTGACGGAGCCGATGGCACCGCCCGACTCATCGCGTGCGGCGATGGCCTGGTGCCAGGATGCAGGGTTGCCGATGCGGATCGCCGTGGCGATGGTCTCGGGCTCCTCGACCGGGTGGCCCAGCACCAGGGGCGCGGCGCCCGCTGCCTGGAAGCCCATCATGCGCGGCAGGCGCTTGGCCCAGCCCATGGCGTGGTACTCCCGGAAGCCCTTCCAGTAGGCGGTTATGTTGCCCGCGTTGCCCACAGGGATGCACAGCAGATCCGGGGCTTCGCCCAGGACATCGATGATCTCGAAGGAGGCGGTCTTCTGCCCCTCGATGCGGTGGGGGTTCACGGAGTTGACCAGGGCGATGGGCTCGCGCTCAGCCAGGGTGCGAGCGATGGAGAGAGCGGCATCGAACGAGCCGGAGACGGCCAGGATGCGCGCGCCGTAGGCGATGGCCTGGGAGAGCTTGCCCTCAGCGATGTTGCCCGCGGGCACCAGCACCACGGTGTCCATGCCGGCCACGGCTCCGTAGGCGGCAGCGGCCGCGGAGGTGTTGCCGGTGGAGGCGCACAGGAGGGTGGTGGCACCGTCCTCCATGGCCTTGGCCACGGCCACCACCATGCCACGGTCCTTGAAGGAGCCCGTAGGGTTGCACCCCTCCAGCTTGAAGTAGAGCGCGCCGACGCCCAACTCATCACCGATGCGCCGCGAGCGCACCAGGGGTGTGTCGCCCTCGCCGATGGTGAGCGCCGGTGTGGCATCAGATATCGGCAGATATGGGGCGTAGTGCTTGAGCACGCCTTCGCCCATGCTTCACCTTGCAGTGCGCGGGCTAGCCTTGGCCGCCCTTGATACGCACGAGATTCGAGACTTCACGGACCGCGGACAACTCACTCAGCGCGGTCGCGGCCTGCTGCACCGCCGCCTCGCTGGCGGAGTGGGTGGTGATGACGATCTCGGCCAGGGAGCCGGTATGCGACTCCTTCTGGATCACCGAGGCCAGGCTCACCCCCGCATCACCCAGCACCTTGGTCACCTGGGCCATGACGCCGGGCCGGTCCTGCGCCTGCAGGCGCAGATAGTACTCACTGGTGAGCTGCGCCATGGGCAGGATGGGCAGCGCACGGTCCAGCGACGGCGGCGGCGGCACCGGAGCGCCGGTGGCGATGCCCCGCGCGATGGCTAGCAGGTCGCCCAGCACCGCGCTGGCGGTGGCCTCCCGCCCGGCGCCGGGGCCCTGGAACATGGCCCAATCAACCAGGTCGCCCTCGAGCTCCACGGCGTTCAGCACACCGTCCACGTCGGCCAGGGGGGAGGCGTCGGAGATGAATGCGGGATGCACCCGCGCCTCCACCGCATCCCCCACCCGCCGACCGGTGGCCAGGAGCTTGATGGCGTACCCCAGCTCTGCGGCGTACCGGAAGTCCACCGGCGCCAGGCGCACGATGCCCTCCCGGTACACATCGGTGTCCCGCACCTGGGTGTGGAACGCCAGCGAGGACAGGATAGCCAACTTGTAGGCAGCGTCAACGCCGTCCACGTCGGTGGAGGGGTCGGCCTCCGCGTAGCCGAGGCGCTGCGCCTCGGCCAGGGCGTCGGCATAGGAGAGGCCCTCGCGCCTCATGCGCGTGAGCATGTAGTTGGTGGTGCCGTTGATGATGGCGTAGACGGCCGAGAGGTCGTTCCCGGCCAGGTCCTCCACCAGCGGGCGGATGAGGGGGATGCCCCCCGCCACGCTCGCCTCGAAGCGCAGCGCGACGCCGTGCTCGGCCGCGTGGGCCAGCACCTTGGGCAGGTGCTTTGCGAGCACCTCCTTGTTGGCGGTGACCACGTGCTTGCCCCGGTGCAGAGACTTCTGGATGTAGGAGAGGGCGGGTTCCTCGCCCCCCATGACTTCCACCACGATGGCGATGTCGGGGTCGGCCAGAATGTCATTGGCGTCGGTGGTGAGGGAAGCGCCCGTAGGCAGCGGGACGCGCTGCTTGGCCTCGTCACGCACCAGCACGCGGCGCAGAAGCACGGGAGCGCCCACGTAGCGCTCGATGAACGCCGCCTTCTCGGAGAGGGCACGAGCCAGACCGCCGCCCACAGTGCCCAGGCCCAGCAGGCCGATGGCGATGGGGGCTGGCATCAACCCACTCCCAGCTGCTTGTACACCCAGGTGATCTGCTGGTCCGAGAGGCGCAATCGCTCCAGGAGCGCCGAGCTCTGCACCTGGAGCCAATCGTCGAGGTCGTTGAGAGCACGGAGCGAGCGCATGTCGTCGGACAACGGCTGAGTGCTGGGCCCTTCGGTCACCTCGATGACCAGGGTGCCCAGGGAGGTCTGCACAGGGCCGGTGGGCAGGTTGAGTTGCAGATCCTCACCGAACAGGTAGGAGTCCAGCTCCGGGAAGGCGTTCTCCGGCACCCAGCCCACCACGCCCGCCTCGTCGGCGAAGGTGGTGTCGGTGTTCAGGTCCGCGGCAACCGCGGCGAAGGTCTCGCCAGCGGCGAGGCGCTGAAGCGCCTCATCGGCGTCGGCCGAGTTGGCGGTGAGCATCCAAAGCAGATGAACCTGCTCCGGCTCAGCAGGAAGCGCGTCCGAAAAGTGAACGATGGCCTTGTCGACCAGCAGCACTCCCTCCAGCCACGCCCGGTACTGCGCCTGACTGGCGTGAACGCCGCCGAGGGACGTCTCGCTAAGGTAGCGGCGCAGGTTGGCCTCACCGGCGCTGGTGAGCGCAGTGGGCTCGGGAGCGTCGGGGTTGGAGGAGGGCGGCTCGAAACTCTGGGCCAGCGCCAGATTCATGTCAGCCTCGCTGACTGAGATGCCCAACTCGTCGCTCGCCTGGCGCAGCAGCTCATCCCGCGCCATGTCGTTCAGGGCCACCTCAGGACTCAGCTGGCCGAGGTTGGCCGCCTCCAGCAGCGTGTAGGGGACCAGGTCGCCTAGGGTTATCTGGACGCCACCCAATTCGCCCACAACGGCGCGCGGAGGGCGGTAGAAGGAGGAGTACCAGCCCAAGGCCAGCAGCACCACCAGCAGCGTGGCAAGCGCCACGGCACCCCACCGGAGGAAACGAGAGACCGTTTCCTCCGGGTAGGGGAAGGGGCCCAGGGAGGGGCGATGGGCGGCGCGCTCTAGCGCGCTGTGCCGCACCGCACGCCGGCGGGCACGCATCTACTCCTCCGCGGGAGCTGACTGCTCCACAGCAGGGGCCTCCGCCGCGGGTGCAGCAGCGGCCACCGGGGCAGCGACGGGCGCAGGGGCGGCGCCCCGGTCACCCCGGTCACGGTCGCCGTAGCGCTCGCCCTCGGGGCGGCGCGGGCGGTCGGGACGGCGCAGTTCGATCTGGCTGTGCGCCCCGGTGTAGGGCAGCAGCGCCAGATAGCGGGCGCGCTTGATCGCCACGGTGAGCTTGCGCTGATGCGGCGCGCGGGTACCAGTCTTGCGACGCGACTCAATCTTGCCCCAGTCTGAGATGAACCGGCGCAGGACGGGGACGTCCTTGTAGTCCGGCGTCTTCTTTTCGGCGCTAAAGAAACAGACCTTGCGGCGGGGGAAGAACCGGCGGCCGCCCGGGCGGCGGCGGCGTGTGCTCTGCATGGTGCGAACGCGCTCCTTTCTCTCTGAGGCCAGGCGCTACGAGCAGCGCGGGAAACGGTGTCGTTAAAAGGGCAGGTCGTCCGGGGCCGGGGCCTCGTTGCCCCCAAGGCCCGCGTACTCGTCCGGGGCCGAGGGGCCGCCGGAGGCAGGGTCACCGGGCCGGTCCAGGAAAAGGACCCGGTTGGCGATGATCTCGTTGCGGAAGCGCATCTGGCCGTCGTTGCCCTGGAATGAGTGGCTGTGCAGCCGTCCCTCCACGTAGGCTCGCCGGCCCTTGGCCAGGTACTGGTTCACCTGCTCGGCGAGCTGGTTCCAGGCCACCACGGTGAACCACTCGGTCTCCTCACGCCGCTCGCCGTCCTGGGCGTTGTAGGAACGCGAGGTGGCGATGCGGAAGGAGGTGACCGGGCTGCCGTTGGGCGTGTACCGCATCTCCGGATCGGTGCCCACGTTCCCGATGACCATGATCTTGTTCAGTCCAGCCATGGGTGCTCCGGCTACTCGTCCACCCGCACCAGCAGGTGGCGAATCACGTCATCGGCGAGGCGCAGGCTCGTCTCCAGGTCCTTTGTGCCGTCGCCCTCCATCTCCAGGTTCGCCTGGTGATAGGTGGCGTCGGTGAACCG
Source organism: Chloroflexota bacterium (assembly GCA_038109085.1). Classification (GTDB taxonomy): domain Bacteria; phylum Chloroflexota; class Dehalococcoidia; order Lucifugimonadales; family Australimonadaceae; genus Australimonas. The sequence continues at coordinate 3,148 of JAYNIL010000026.1, read as the reverse complement.
CCCGATCTTGTAGGCGAGCTTACGCCGCCCCCATGGATTCTCCTCCTTCACGGAGCCCCCGTGCTCGGAGGTGACCTTGCGGACGCGGTCCATGACCGCCCCCAGGCGCTCTAGGTCCGCCTCGGGGTTGATGAGCATCACCAGCTCGTACTGACGCACCGCAGCCTCCTCACAAATGTCAACAAGCGGGCTCATGCCCGCACAAACGACGATTATAGCAGCGTGAAGGGCCAGGCTCAATAAGCCCGTGCCCCACGCTAGAAGTCCAGCCCCGGCACCGGGAAGCGGGCGGTCAGGTCCGCCACCTCCTCCCGCACCTGGTACGCCATCTGCGGGTCATCCCGGTGGTTGAGCATGCGCACGATCAGCTCACCGACCTTGCGCGATTCGTCCTCACCAAACCCCCGCGCGGTGATGGCGGGGGTGCCCAGGCGCAGGCCGGAGGTGACCCGGGCGGGCTGCGGGTCGTTGGGGATGGCGTTCTTGTTTACGGTGATGCCCACGGAGCCCAGCAGCACCTCGGCCTCCTGGCCGGTGCAGCCCAGGGGCGTTAGGTCCACCAGTATAAGGTGGTTGTCGGTGCCACCGGAAACCATGCGCAGGCCGCCTGCCTCCAGGGAGGAGGCCATGGCCTTGGCGTTGGCGACGACGCCGTGGCCGTAGCTCTTGAACTGGGGGGTGAGCGCCTCGCCGAAGCAAACGGCCTTGGCGGCGACGGCGTGCATCAGCGGACCGCCCTGGGCGTAGGGGAAGACGGCGCGGTCGATATCGCGCCGGTGCTCCTCGCGGGAGAGGATGAAGGCCCCGCGCGGGCCGCGCAGCGACTTGTGGGTGGTGGAGGTGACCACAGCGGCGTGGGGCACGGGGTTGGGGTGCGCGCCGGCGGCGATGAGCCCGGAGATGTGGGCCATGTCCACCATGAGCAGCGCGCCGACCTCACGCGCTATCTCGGAGAAGCGGGCGAAGTCGATGGTGCGCGGGTAGGCGGTGTACCCAGCGACGATGAGCTTGGGACGGTGCTCCTTGGCCAGAGCCAGCACCGCGTCGTAGTCCAACTGCTCGGTCTCCGGGTTCAGCCCGTAGGCAACAAAATTGTAGATCTTGGCGGAGAAGTTGACGGGGCTGCCGTGGGTGAGGTGCCCGCCCTGGTCCAGCCGCAGGCCCATGACGGTATCGCCCGGCTGGAGCAGCGCAGCGTAGGCCTCCAGGTTGGCGGAGGCACCGGCGTGGGGCTGCACGTTAACGTGCTCGGCGCCGAACAGCTCCTTGGCCCGGTCGATGGCCAGCTGCTCGACGATGTCCACGTACTCGCAGGAGCCGTAGTAGCGCCGTCCGGGGTAGCCTTCGGCGTACTTGTTGGTCAGGGCAGAGCCCTGGGCCTCCAGGACGGCGCGCGAAGCGTAGTTCTCGGAGGCGATCAGCACCACGTTGCGGCGCTGGCGCTCAACCTCCTGCTCGATGGCACGGGCGACGGCCGGGTCGGCCTGGGCAAGGACGCTCACAAGGACTCCTCCACGGGACGGGGGTGTACGGAGTTTAGGGGGCCGCCCGAAGGGGGGTCAATCGCGCCGGGCGCTCACGCCTCGTGGGCGAAGGCTAGGGCCGTGACGGGCCCGGACCCCGCCCGATTGAGGGCGCTTGCCGCCGCATCGAGGGTGGCCCCGGTGGTGAGCACGCCGTCCACCAGCCCCACCCGCATCCCCGCAAGGTCCACGCCCGCTCGCACGGCGAAGGCCTCGGCGAGCGGGCGCGTCAGGAGCGCTGCCTGGTTGTAGCCACGCGAGAGTAGACGGCGTGGGTGCAGGGGCATAGGGATGATGACATCGGCCCGCACGCCTGCCTCGACGGCGGCTCGCGCCAGGGCGGCGGCCATGTCGGGGGGGGGGCTGAGTACTCGAGCCGCAGGACGGACTCCCGCGCGGGGCCGGAGTAAAGGAACGCGGCGACGGCGCCATCGAAGGCGAAACGGCCCGACTCGCTGATCAGCGTCCGCACCGTGGGAATGGACGCCTGGCATACCGCACTCAGGTATGTACCCCCTGCCCCGCACCCCACGCAGCGCTCGGGCAAGCGCAGGGAGACGACGTAGTTCCAGAGGCGGGCCCCGAAGCGTAGGGCGTCCTCCGTGCTAGGCTGCGCCCATCTCATCTCTGTGCGGGGGCGCGCGTGCTCACCACGGTGTTCTTCGACTTATACGGCACGCTGGTGCGCTGGGCGCCGGACGCCGAGGGCATCCAGGCGCAGGCAGCGGGGGCCGAGGGCATCACCCTGGGCCTGGCGGCGGCGGCACGCGCATACCCCGCGGCCAATGCGCTGCTGGACGAGGAGAACGCCCACGCCCCCCTGGCCGACCGTCCCCAGGCGGAGCGCGACGCCTTCTTCGCACGCTACGAGCAGCGCCTGCTGGAGGTGGCGGGCGCGCCGGTGGACCTGGCCACGGCCTCGCGGGTGTGGGCCCGGGTGAGCGCCGCGCCCAAGGAACTGGTGCTTTACCCCGACGTGCTCCCCGCCCTCAGTGCGCTACGCGAGGCCGGGCTGCGGGTGGGGGTCATCTCCAACATGGGCCCGCAGTTAGACCTGCTGCTGGCTGAGCTGGGGCTGCTGGCACACGTGGGGGTGTGGGTCTCCAGCGCCGAGGCGGGGGTGTCCAAGCCGCACCCAGCAATCTTTGCGCTGGGCCTGCGCAAGGCGGGGGCCATCCCGGCGCAGGCGGCGCACGTGGGCGATTCGCCCATCTCAGACGTGGAGGGCGCGCGCGGGGCGGGCCTGCACCCGGTGCTGCTGCTGCGGGAGGCGGGCCTACAGGCCCCGGTGGGGTGCACCACGGTGGCCTCCCTCCCCGAGGTGCTGCCCGCGCTGCGTGCGGCGGGGCTAGCCGGGTAGCGCCCACGCCTGTGGTACCCTAGCGGTTCGTCCGCCCCGAGCCCCTCCAGGGAGAGCCTCATGTCCTACCAGGTGTACTTCGCCAACCTCGCCGAGGAGAACGCGGCCCTCACCGTGGCGCTGCTGCGGTTGAAGGAGGAGACGGACAAACTGGAGCCGGACGAGGCCAAGCTGCTCTACGCGCTGCGCGGGAGCGAGACGCCCACCCCCATGCCTGCCGTGGACGAGCAGGCCCAGGCCGGGCCCGGTTCCAGCGGTGGCGGAC
>JAYNIL010000025.1:22777-23487 GCA_038109085.1 Chloroflexota bacterium | reverse complement strand
AGACGGCGCTGCCCACGGCGCGGCCCACGGACCGTCCCGCCGCCTCGCGCTGGGCCGTCGTGCGCTGGTAGGCCTCGGCGGGGCTCGCCAGCAAGGCGGCGGAGCCGCGCCCGAACAGCCGCAGGCCGCGCACCATGAGCATGGGCATCAGCAACCAGGCCGTGACCAGCGCGAACATGCCCACGCGGGCGATGCCGGGGGCCACGTCGGGCCCGCGCACCAGCGCGCCCAGCTCGCCACCCCAGTTCACCTCGCCCAGCAGCGGCAGGGAGCGCTCCACGAAGGTGAGCCCGCCCAGGAGCGTCACGAGCGCGGCCAGGGTGCCCAGGACAATGCGCCAGCGGCGCAGCAGGCGCAGCGGACGCGAGACGAGGGTGTTGAGGACGATGACGCCCCAGAGGGCCGCTAGCAACACGCCGGGCCCGGCCAGGGCCACCAGTTGCCCGTAGACGTCCAGCCCCAGGCCGGTGACCCACGCGGGCTTGAGAGTGACGGAGTAGGCGCCGAAGGCGATGATGCCCGTGAGCACTACCAACCCGGCCTTCGACCCTGCCAGTCTAAGCATCAAGCGCATGGAGATACGATACCGCAGGGGGCCCGCGGAGGCAGCCTCCTTCGGTCGCACACGCGGGCCGACCCGCGGCGCGGGGCGCGCGCCGCCGTGGGCCCGCCCCCCCACGGAGGCGCCGGGGGCGGGGAGGGGGGCGGGG
>JAYNIL010000025.1:0-22767 GCA_038109085.1 Chloroflexota bacterium | reverse complement strand
AACTACCCGCCGGGGGCCCCGGGGTGCCCGCCAACGAGGTGCGCCCCGGGGGGCCCCCGGGCGCCCGCGCGGGACCGCGATGGACGGCCCGCTACACCTGGAGCAGCAGGGGGACGATCATGGGACGGCGGCCCGTGGCCTTGTGCAGATAGGCGCCGAGCGCCTCGCGCACCCGTGCGGTGACGTAGGCCTCCTCCAGCGGCTTGCGCGACTTGGCGCGCAGCACCTCGCCCACCAGCGCGGCGGCCCCGTCCATCAGCTCGGCTGCCTCCTCCGGGTCGATGAAACCGGAGGAGACCACCTCCGGCTCGCCCGCCATCTCTCCCTCGTTATCCACGGGGATGACGGTGACCACGAAGCCGTCGCGCGAGAGGGTGCGCCTATCGCGCAAAACGGGGGAGCGCACGTCCCACAGCCGCAGCCCGTCCACGTAGATGTGCCCCGCGGGCAGCTGCTCGGCCACCTGCGCCCCGTCCTGGCTCACCTCCAGCACGTCGCCGTCCTCCAGGACGAAGATGTGCTCGTCGGGCACGCCCACCCCGTGGGCCAGGGCGGCGTGGGCGGCCAGCATGCGGTACTCGCCGTGGATGGGCACGAAGTAGCGGGGGCGCACCAGGTGGAGCATGAGCTTGAGCTCCTCCTGTGAGGCGTGGCCCTGCACGTGGACGCCGGGAGTGGTGCGCCGGGTGTGCACCCGCGCGCCGCGCCGCGCCAGGTTGTCCAGCACGCGGGCGATGAGCGTCTCATTGCCGGGGATGGCGGAGGCGGAGACGATGATGGTGTCGCCCTGCTCCACCACGATGTCGCGCGATTGCCCGCGCGCCACCCGCGCCAGCACCGCCAGGGGCTCGCCCTGCGCGCCCGTGAGCACCACCAGCTGGCGCTCCGGAGGCAGCGCCAGCACCTCGTCCAGGGGCAGCAGCGTGCCGGGAGGGGCCTTTAGGTAGCCCTTCTCCACCGCCATGCCCACGTTGTCCACCATGGAGCGCCCGGCCAGACCCACGGAGCGCCCATGCTTGACCGCCACCTCCACCACCTGCTGCACCCGCGCTATCAGCGAGGCGAAGGTGGCCACCAGCACCCGGCCCTGGGCCGCGCCCACGGCGGCGTCCAGCGCGCCGGAGACCACCTGCTCCGAGGGAGTGTAGCCCGGCGTCTCTGCGTAGGTGGAGTCCGAGAGCAAGAGCAGCACCCCCGCCTTGCCCAGTTCGGCCAGGCGGTGCAGTTCGGTAGTGCGCCCGTCCACGGGGGTGTGGTCGATCTTGAAGTCGCCCGTGTGGACGACGACCCCGGCGGGGGTGTGCAGGGCGATGCCACAGGCGTCAGGGATGGAGTGACAGACGCGGAAGAACTCCGCCTCGATGCTCCCCAGGCTCACGCGGTCACCCGCCTCCACACGATGCAGCTCGTAGCGCCCCACGCTGGAGTGCTCCTGGAGCTTCACCTCCACCAGATCGTGGGCCAGGGGCGGGGCGTAGACGGGCACGCGCAGATCGCGCAGCACGTAGGGGAGAGCGCCGGTGTGGTCCTCGTGCCCGTGGGTGATGAGGATTGCGCGCACCCGCTCGCGGTGCTCCACAAGGTAGGTGGTATCCGGGAGCACCAGGTCCACACCATGCATGTCCTCCTTGGGGAACATGAGCCCGGCGTCGATGACCACGATGTCCTCGCCGCACTCGACGGCGAGCATGTTCTTGCCCACCTCGCCGAGACCGCCGAGGGGGATGATGCGCAGTGAAGGGGTGTCCATGCCTCTAGTCTAGAACATCGGCAGCTGGGAGCCAGCGTCGGGGGGCTCACCGTTGTCGGGCCGGTGAGCCGGAGGCTCGGTGGGTGAGTGGTGGGTAGTTGGAGGCGCCGGCGCCTCCAGTATGGCCAGCAGGTCACCCAGCGCCCGGAAGTCGGCCTCGATGGTGGCGCGCAGGCTCCCGTTGTGCAGGGCCGCCGCCGGGTGATAGAGCGGGAAGATGAGCTGCCCGTCCACTCGCTGCGCCTTAGCGCGCAGGCGGGAGATGGAGCCATCCGGGAACCAGCGGGAGAGGGCGTGGCGGCCCAGCGGAACGATGACCTGGGGGGCGATGAGGGCTATCTGCTCGTCCAGGAAGTGGGCGCAGGCCGCCAGTTCGTTCGGGAAGGGGTCGCGGTTCTGGGGGGGACGGCACTTGACCATATTGGCGATGTACACATCCTCCCGAGCGAGGCCGATGGAGCCGAGCATCTGGTTCAGGAACGAACCGGCCGCCCCCACGAAGGGGCGGCCCTGCCGGTCCTCGTTGTAGCCAGGCCCCTCGCCCACGAAAAGGACCCGCGCCGTGGGCGAGCCCTCACCGGGCACGGCGTTGGTGCGGGTGGCCGCCAAGGCGCACACCGTGCAGGCGCGGACCCGTTGGTCGAGGGCGGCCAGGTCAACCACGGGGGAGCCCTAGCCGGCGAAGCCCTTGGACGAGATGAAGTCCACCGCGTCCTTGACGGTGCGGATCTTCTCGGCGTCCTCGTCGGTGATCTTCAGGGGAGCGTCGCCCTCGGCGAACTCCTCCTCGAAGGCCATGATCAGCTCCACCAGGTCGAGGGAGTCGGCGTTCAGGTCGTCCACGAAGGACGCCTCCGGCTTTACGGCGTCCTCGTCGGCGCCCAGCCGGTCCACCACCACCTTCTTCACGCGGTCCAATACGCTGGCCATGCTTCAGCTCTCCTCAGGGTCGGGGTTCGCGTGGGGCGGTTTCCTCGAGGGCCGTCCCCAGCACGCCGTTGACGAATCGGGCCGATGCCTCGGTCCCGAACTCCTTGGCCAATTCTACCGCCTCGTTCACCACCACGCGGACAGGGATGTGCGAGCCCTCCCGCAGCTCCCAGAGCGCCAGGCGAAGCAGCGTGCGGTCCACGGGCGCCACCTGGGCCAGGGGGAAGAGCGGCGCGAGACGCGCCAGACGCTCGTCCAGCGCCCCCTGTTCCGCCAGCACGCCGGTGATGGACGCCTCGGCGAAGCCGCGCACCGCCTTGGTGGCACCGGTGGCCTCGGCGTGCTCGGCCAGCGCCTCCTGCCACGGGTGGCCGGTCAGGTCCACCTCGTAGAGCACCTGCAGGGCGAGCACCCGGCCCCGCCGCTGGCGGGTGTGGGGTGCGGGATCGGGCCTGCGCCCAGCGGCTGCGGCTGCGCTCACGCTGCTCCTGCCTTGCTAGTAACGAGCGCTCCAGCGGGGGCCGGAGCGAGGGTAGATTAGCCGAGGGCCCCAATGGAGTCTAGGTCTGGGACGGCCACGCCCGCCGCATCCGGCACGATGCGCCGCACCAGGCCCGTCAGCACCTTGCCGGGGCCAAACTCCACGAAACGGGTGACGCCCAGCGCCACCATGCGCTCCATGCCCTGCTGCCAGAGCACTGGCCCGCACAGCTGCCCGGTGAGCTCGGCGCGGATGTCGGCCTCGTCGCTGATGGCCTGGGCGCTGGTGTTGGCGATGAGCGGGGAGGCGGGGGCCGCGAAGCGCGCGGCGGCCAGCACCGGGGCCATGGCATCCTGCGCGGGGCGCATCACCTCGGTGTGGAAGGCGCCCGCCACCTCCAGGGGAATGGCCCGGCGGGCCCCTGCTGCCAGGGCCCGCTCCACGGCGGCCTCCACGGCGCTGACCGGCCCGCCGATGACCGTCTGCTCGGCGGAGTTGGCGTTGGCCACCTGCGCACCCGTGCCCTCGCACGCTGCGCGGGCGGCCTCCAGCCCCAGCCCCAGCAGCGCGACCATGCGCGAGGGCGTGGCCTCGCAGGCCGCCTGCATCAGCTCGCCACGCGTGCGCACCAGCCGTACGCCGGTGGCCAAGTCCATGGCCCCGGCCGCCACCAGCGCCGTGTATTCACCCAACGAGTGCCCTGCATAGGCGGACGCGGCGGGGAAGGCGGGGCCCAGGCGCTCCTGCGCTGCGCGCAGCAGGGCAAGCGAGACCACCAGGATGGCGGGCTGGGCGTTGTGGGAGCGCACCAGTTCGTCGGCGGGGCCCTCCAGTAGGAGCCGGGAGAGCGGGAAGCCCAGCACGGCGTCGGCCTCCTCGAAGACGGCGCGCGCGGCGGGAGAGCCCGCGTGGGCGGCGGCGCCCATGCCCACGGCCTGGGCCCCCTGGCCGGGGAAGAGGAAGGCGGTGACGGGTGCATCAGCCATGGCACGCTCCTTCGGACGGCATGGCGAGGCCCCGGCGGGGGTTCTCCCGGCCGGGGCCCATGGCCTGCCTGGGGTTGCTCCGGCGCCGGGGCGCCGGGCTAGGACAGGTCCGACTCGACCTGCAGCACGTCTCGCCCGCGGTAGTACCCGCAGGACGGGCACACGCGGTGCGCCTTCATGGGCTTATGGCAGTGGGGGCACTCAATCAGCCCGCCCAGCTTGATGTGCTGGTGGGCGCGGTTGGTGCCCTGTCGGGACTTGGAGCGCTTGCGCTTCGGCAGAGGTGGCATCGTTCACCCTACTTCAACAGATCGCGTAGTTTCGCCCAGCGGGCGTCCTGCTCGGGCTCGCAGGTGCATCCCCCCTGATTGCGGTCCTCGCCGCACTGGGGGCATATGCCCTTGCAGTCCTGTCTGCACACCGGGGCCATGGGCAGCGCCGCCAGCCGGTACTGCCGCAAGGCCTCCGTCAGTTCCATCATGTGGTGCTCGTCGATGGAGCCCGTGTCCGCGTCCGGCTCATCCAGCTCATCGGGCCGCAGCCGCGACCCGGTGTGGATGTCTACCGCCGGCAGGAACACGTCGTCCACCTGCACGCGCACCGTCTGGGTGAAGGGGACCAGGCACCGGGAGCACATCTCCGGAGCGCCGATGTCCAGCGCACCGGACAACCACACCCCGCGGTCCGTGCGGGTCAGCCGCAGCCTGCCGGACACGTGGGCCTGGGTGCCATCCTCCAGCTCGAGGACCGGGCCGTCCAGTTCTACGGACCGGGTGGCGCCAGCGTGCTCCTTGAGCAGCCCCGCCACGTTGATCTGGAGGTCCACAGCGCGCCTCCTCCACCGAACCAACCGGGGGATTATAGCAGGACGCGCAAGGCGCCCGCTAGGCGGTGGGGGTCCTGCAGCCGGGGAGGCGTACATTGGGTGTACCAACCCAAGGGGGTGTGCCATGAGCGCAGGACTCATCGTGGTGCTGGTGGTGGTCGCGGGGGGGGGGTGGTGGCGATGGCGCTGCTGGGCATCTACAACGGCTTGGTGGGCCTGCGACAGCGGGTGCGCGAAGCCTGGAGCGGCATAGACGTGCAGCTCAAGCGCCGCGCCAGCCTGATACCCAACCTAGTGGAGACGGTGAAGGGCTACGCGGCGCACGAGCGCGGGACGCTGAACTCGGTGACCAACGCGCGCACCCGGCTGATGCAGGCGGGCTCGGCCCACGAGGCGGCCGAGGCCGACAACATGCTCTCCGGCGCGCTCAACGGACTGTGCGATACCCACCCGCCCATCGACGAACGCGTGGCGCGCCTGCGGGCCATGACAGGCCAGATAAGCCAGGGCTAGACCGGCCAGCGCGCATACGCCTCGCGCTTGGGCACGCCCAGGGCGCGCGCCGCCTCAGAGGCGCCATCGCGGCGCGAGAGCCCCTGCGCCTTCAGACGCGCCAGCAGCGCGTCCAGCGCTCCCTCACTCACGGGCTCCGGCGCAGCGGGTGGTGCGCCCTCGACGGCCAGGGCGAACTCGCCCCGAGGCGCGCTGAAGTGCCCCAGCGCTCCGGCCAGGGTGCCCCGGTAGAACTCCTCGTGTAGCTTGGTGAGCTCGCGCCCCACGCACACGGCGCGCTCCGGCCCCAGCGCACCGGCCAGCGCCTCCAGCGCCGCGCGCAGCCGGTGCGGGGCCTCGAAGCACACCAGGGGCAGCGGGTCCGCGCCGTAGCGCGCCAGCAGCGCCTCACGCGCCCTCCCCTGCCGGGGCAGGAACCCCAGGAAATGGAAGGAGTCGGCGCTGAACCCCGCAATCGACAGCAACGCGGTCAGGGCCGAGGGGCCGGGTACGGGGACCGTGCGCACGCCGGCGGCTGCGGCCACGGCCACCAGCGCGGCGCCGGGGTCGGAGACGGCGGGAACGCCCGCATCGCTCACCAGAGCCACGTCCTGCCCCTCGGCCAGCGCCGCCAGCAGCTCGGGGGTGCGGCTCGCCGCGTTGTGCTGGTTGTAGGAGAGCAGGCGGGGGTGCGCATCCAGGTGGGAGAGGAGCTTGCGCGTATGGCGGGTGTCTTCGGCGGCCACCACCGGCGCCTCGCACAGGATGCGTGCGGCACGCAGGGTGAGGTCCTCCAGGTTGCCGATGGGCGTTGCAACCACGAAGAGGGTGCCGGGCATCCTTTCTCCCATCCGGCGCCGCGGGGAACGAGCGCCGGTATACTGTGGCTGTGATTATAGGCGGGCCGCTGATGCGGCTTGCGGAGGCCCGGCATGGACGCCCTGTATTCCGAGGAGGAGCGGCTGCTGCGCTCCAGCATGCGCGTGTTCGCCGAGCGCGAGCTCGCCCCCAACGCGGCGCGATGGGACCAGAACGAGGAGTTCCCCTGGGTAAGCGTCGAGGCGCTCAAGGGCATGGGGCTCATGGGGCTGACCATGGACCCGGCCTACGGTGGGGCGGGCGCGCCCTACACCGACCTTGCCATCGTGGGCGAGGAGATAGCCCGCGCCTGCGTGACCACCTGCACCACCTACCTCACGCACCTCTCGCTCTCCTCCACCACCATCGCCATGGGGGGAAACGATGAGCAGAAGAAGCGCTACCTTCCGCGCATGACCGACGGCTCCCTGCTGGGCGCCTTCGCACTGACGGAGCCCTCGTCGGGAAGCGATGCGGCGGATATGCAGACCACGGCCACGCGCGATGGCGATGACTACGTGCTCAACGGGACGAAGATATTCATCACCAACGGCGCAGAGGCCGACGTGTACGTGGTGTTCACCTCCACTGACCGCTCCCTGGGCGCCAAGGGCACCTCAGCGTTCATCGTGGAGAAGGACTCGCCGGGCCTGTCCACCAACCCGATGCACGGCAAGATGGGCATCCGGGGCTCCGGCACAGCGGAGGTGGTGTTCGAGGACGTGCGTGTGCCTGCCGCCAACCTGCTGCGGGCGGAGGGCGAGGGCTTCCGCATCGCGATGCAGGTCATCGACGCCTCACGCATCGCCCTGGCGACGCAGTCAGTGGGGCTGGCGCAGGCGGCGCTGGATGCTTCGATGCGCTACGTGCAGCAGCGGGCCACCTTCGGGGCGCTGCTCAAGGAACGCCAGGCCATCCAGTTCATGCTGGCCGACATGGACACCCAGCTCACGGCCGCGCGCCTGATCACCCGCCACGCAGCCCAGCTCAAGGACGCGGGCCAGCCCTACTCCAAGGCCAGCGCCCAGGCCAAGCTGTTCGCCTCGGAGGCCGCCCACTCCTGTGCCGACAAGGCGGTGCAGATCCACGGCGGCTACGGCTTCTTCCGCGAGTCGGTTGTGGAGCGGCTCTACCGCGACCAGCGCATCATGGAAATCTACGAGGGCACGTCCGAGGTGCAGCGCATCGTTATCTCCCGCGCGCTGCTCAAGGAGTACGCCGCCTCGTAGCCCTGGCCCCATACCCCGCAGGAGGCTCCCGTCATGACCATCCGCTCATCCAAGGCCCGCGTCGGCGCGCTGAACCACATCGGCATTGCCGTGCTGAGCATCGAGGAGTCGCTCAAGCAGTTCCAGGAGCTATTCGACTCCCCCACCGCCGAAATACTGGTGGACGAGGGGCGCGGCCTGCGCGGGTGCTTCATCGAGCAGGGGGAGACGCACATCGAGCTGCTCCAGCCGCTGCACAACGATACGGTCATCGCCAAGTTCCTGGCCAACCACGGCGAGGGCATCCATCACATGGCCTTCACCGTCGACAACCTGACGGCCAAGTACGAGGAACTACTCTCCCTGGGCGTTCCCATTATCGACGGCCCCAAGCAGGGCTTCCACGGCCCCGTCATCTTCACCGACCCCAAGGTGACCCACCGGGTGCTCATCGAACTGGTGCAGCCTGATGTCCACTAGCCCCGCGCCCGATAGCACGGTGCGCGTGCTCATCGGCAAGCCGGGGCTGGACGGGCACGATAGGGGCGCGCAGATGGTGGTGCTGGCGCTGGAGGAGGCGGGCATGTCGGTGGAGTACACCGGCATCCGGCGCACCCCCGCGCAGATAGCCGCCCAGGCCCGTGAGTTCGGCGCCGACGTGGTGGGCCTGTCCATTCTTTCCGGTGCGCACATGGAGCTGATACCCCGCGTTATGCGGGCGCTGGAGGAGGCGGGGCTGGAGACGGTGCCGGTGGTGGCCGGGGGCATCATTCCTGAGCACGACCGCGCCATCCTGCGCGAGATGGGCGTCGCCGCCATCTTCGGGCCCGGTGCCGCCACCGCCGACATCATCGCCGCCGTCCGCGAGGCCGCCGCCGCCAAGCGGCGGGCGATGGGCTAGCGAACCCATTCACCTGCCCCCGGTACATGCCGAGAACCGGATGGTATGCGAGCAAGCCTTACGTCCGCTGCCATGAGCGGCCGCCCAGGGCGCGGAGACGGGGGTATGCCTCTAGAGGCCGAAGGGGGAGCCCCCTTCTATCGAGCCCGGTTCCACCGGGCGGAGAGCATCAAGCCCGCCTCATTCGGGCTTGATGCTAGAATGCTCGCATCCCGCCTGGTGGGTTCCACCCGCATGAGCAAGCGCATCTTCATCGGCGTGGCCTGGCCCTACGCCAATGGCCCCCTACACCTGGGCCACGTCGCCGGGTGCTACCTGCCAGCCGACATCTTCGCCCGCTACCACCGCATGCGCGGGAACCAGGTGCTGATGGTCTCCGGATCAGACTCCCACGGGGCCCCCATCACCATGCGCGCCGAGGCCGAGGGCATCAGCGCCCGGCAGGTCGTGGAGAAGTACCACGCGTCATTCACAGACTCGTGGGAACGATTGGGCATCACCTTCGACCTGTTCACCACCACCATGACGGAGAACCACCGCGAGGTGGTGCACTCCATCTTCGCAACGCTCAAGGAGCGCGGCTACATCTACGAGGACACCTCCAAGGTCGCGTATTCACCGGAGTTCAACCGGTTCCTGCCCGACCGCTACGTCACCGGCACCTGCCCGGTGTGCGGTTTCGAGGAGGCGCGCGGAGACCAGTGCGACAAGTGCGGCTCCATCCTGGACCCGGTGGACCTGAAGGACCCGGCCCACGTGCGGGGCGGGAAGCGCTACCCCATCGAGATACGCGACACGCCCCACCTGTTCTTCCGCCTCTCAGCGTTCAACAAGCAGCTGCTGGACTGGGTGCGCCCCCAGGAGCATTGGCGGGCCAACGTGCGCAACTTCACCCGCGGGTTCCTGGAGAAGGGGCTGAAGGACCGGGCCATCACCCGCAACCTGGACTGGGGCCTGCCGGTGCCCCAACCCGGCTACGAGGACAAGCGCATCTACGTCTGGTTCGAAGCCGTCTGCGGCTACCTCTCCGCCTCGATAGAGTGGGCCAAGGCCCAGGGCACCCCCGACGCGTGGAAGCCCTTCTGGGAGGACCGGGACACCCGCGCCTATTACTTCATCGGGAAGGACAACATCCCCTTCCACACGATCATCTGGCCGGCCATGCTCATGGGCCGGGGTGGTCTGAACCTGCCCTATGACGTGCCCGCCAACGAGTACCTGGGCATCGAGGGACGCAAGCTGTCCACCTCCCGCAACTGGGCGGTGTGGCTGCCCGACTACTTGAACCGGTTCGCGCCCGACCCGCTGCGCTACTGCCTGACGGCGGGGATGCCGGAGAGCTCGGACGCCGACTTCTCCTGGGCGGAGTACGTGCGGCGCAACAACGATGAGTTGGTGGCGGCCTTCGGCAACCTCGCCCACCGCACGCTCACCCAGGTGCACCGCAACTTCAACGCCCAGGTGCCGGAGCCCGGCCCCCTGGGCCCCGACGACGAGGCCCTTCTTGCCGCCGCCGAAGCGGCATTGGCCGCCACGGGCGCCAGCATCGAGGCGGCGCGCTTCCGCGAGGCCATCGGCCACGCCATGGGCCTGGCGCGTGAGGCCAACCGGTACCTCGACGCCCAGGCGCCCTGGAAGCAGGTGAAGACCGATAGGGCTGCCGCCGGGCGCACCCTGCACACCACGCTGCATGTGCTCACGGCGCTGCGCGCGGCGCTCTACCCCTTCCTCCCCCACGCGACCCAGCGCCTGCACGAGCTGCTGGGCGGGGCCGGCGCCGTGGAGGCCCAGGGCTGGGAGGCCCAGCGCCCGGTGCCCGGCACACCGCTGCCGGAGCCCACGCCACTGTTCACCAAGCTGGACGATTCCATCGCCGAGGAGATGCGGGCCCAGCTTGGCTAGGCCCCCGAACGACATGGCACAGAGCCCCACCAAGGACATTGCGTTCATCACCGAGCCCATCCGTGAGGGGCTGGAGCGGGTGAACCAGCACCTGGTGGGTGTGGCGGGCGCCGCCCGCCTGTCGGGTGATGCCGCCATGCTCCAGCACGCGGTGGTGAGCGGCGGCAAGAAGCTGCGCCCCGCCCTCACGCTGCTGGCGGGGAGCTTCCACCCCGGCTACGAGGACGCCCTGGTGACCATGGGCGCGGCGGTGGAGCTACTGCACATCGCCACGCTGATCCACGACGACACCGTGGACAAGGCGGACACGCGCAGGGGCCGCGCCACCGTGGGCAACCTGTGGGGGCCGGACGTTGCGGTGCTGGTGGGCGATTACGTCTTCGCCACCTCGGCCACCTTCGTATGCGACACGGGGAACATCCGCGTGGTGCGCCGCTTCTCCGAGACCATCATGGAGCTGGCCCAGGGTGAGCTGGCCGAGCGCTTCGCCGCCCACAACTGGGAGCAGACCATCGATGACTACAACGCCCGCATCTACGACAAGACGGCGACGCTCTTCTGCACGGCCGCCGAGTCGGGAGGAGTGCTCTCCCACGCGCCGGAGTCCGAGACGCAGGCCCTTTACCAGTACGGCTACAACCTGGGCATGGCCTTCCAGGTGATGGACGACGTTCTGGACCTGGCGGGCACCGAGGAGGAGCTGGGCAAGCCCGTGGGCAACGACCTGCTCCAGGGCACGCTGACCCTCCCGGTGCTGCGCTTCGCCGAGCGCTACCCACACGAGCCGGTGCTGGTGCGCGTGCGCCAGGGCTCACGCGAGCCCGCCGACCTGGCGGCGCTGGTGGCGGCGGTGCGCGACTCAGACGCCATCGGCGAGGCTTTCGCCGTCATGGAGGGCTACCGCGACCAGGCCCTCGCCGCCCTGCACCGGCTGCCCGCTACGCGCGAGCGTGCCTCGCTGGAGGCGCTGGTGGCCTACGCCACCGACCGGCGAGTGTAGCCCCTAAGGCCTGCGCATGTTCGCCAGGGACGGCTCGTTCATCACGTTGGTTGGCGCGCCCGCCACCCACGCCTTTATGTTCTCCACCGCCCCCTCATAGAATCGCCCCAGCCCCTCCAGGGTGGTGTAGCCCAGGTGCGGGGTTAGCACCACGTTCTCCAGGCCCAGCAGCGGGTGATCGGAGGGCAGGGGCTCTGCGTCGAACACGTCCAGCGCCGCACCGGCGATGCGCTTCGCCTTCAGGGTCGCCAGCAACGGGCCCTCCTGCACGATGGGCCCGCGCGAGGTGTTGATGAGGTAGGCCGTCGGCTTCATCAGCCCCAGCTCGCGCTCCCCCACCCACCCGCGCGAGAGGTCCGTGAGGGGGACGTGTATCGTCAGCACGTCGGCCCGCCTGAACAACTCGTCCCACGCAACGTACTCGGCGCCCGACGCTGCGGCGCGCTCCGGGGTGAGGGTGGGGCCCCAGGCGATGACGTCCATGTTGAACCCGCGCGCATGCGCCGCCGTCTTGGTGCCGATGTTGCCCATGCCCAGGATGCCCAGTGTCTTGCCCGCCAGGCCCGTGCCCATGCGCGTCTGCCAGCGCCCGACGCGCAGCTGGCGGTCCTCCCAGGGGATGTGGCGCATGAGTCCGATGATGAGCCCCCACACCAGCTCCGGCGTGGAGTCCGACGCCCCTGCCGTGCCCGTGACCACGATGCCCAGGCGGTTGGCCGTCTCCATGTCCACGTGGGGAGCGCGCCGCCCGGTGCCCGAGAGCAGCTTCAGGTTAGGCAGGCGCTCCATGAGCGCGGCGGGGATGGGCGTGCGCTCACGCATCATCTGCACCACGTCGTAGCCCGTCAGGCGCTTGGCCAGCGCGTCCACGTCGGTCACGTGGTCGGTGAAGGCCGTCACCTGCGCGCCTGGGATGGAGCCCCAGTCGGCCAGGCCAGTGGCGATGTTCGGGAAGTCGTCCAAAATGGCGATGCGCATGTCCTCTCCTCTCAACCCTGTGCCAGCTGGCTGAACACGGCGAACAGGTCGGCCTTGAGCTCATAGCCGATGCCGGGGGCCTGGGGCAACGGGACGCGCCCGTTCACCACCTGGGTGCCGTCGGGAAAGCCGCCGAAGGGCTGGAAGACGCCGGGGTACGATTCGTTGCCCCCTAGCCCTAGCCCGGCGGCGATGTGCAGGGCAAACAGATGCCCGCCGTGGGGCACGCAGCAGGTGCGGGGGACGGCGTGCTCCTCCAGCATGCGCACGGTGCGCAGGTACTCCACCAGGCCGTAGGAGAGCACCGGGTCAAACTGGAGCACGTCCCTATCGGCCCGGATGCCGCCGTAGCGCACCAGGTTGCGGGCGTCCTGGTGGGAGAAGAGGTTCTCCCCCGTGGCCAGGGGCCCGTCGTAGCGCGCCGAGAGTTCGGCGTTCAGGGCGTAGTCCAGCGGGTCGCCCGCCTCCTCGTACCAGCGCAGGCCGTAGGGGGCGACGGCCCGGCCGAAGGCCAGCGCCTCGGCCAGGCTGAAGCGCCCGTTGGCGTCCACCGCCAAGCGCGAGCCATCTCCCACCACCCTGATGGCCGCCTCGATGCGCGCCACGTCCTCGGCCAGGGGCGCGCCGCCCACCTTCATCTTCACCGTGTCATAGCCCAGGTCCAGGTACCCCTGGAGCTCGTCGGCCAACGCCTGGTTGCCCTTGCCGGGCTGGTAGTAGCCGCCCGCCGCGTACACCCAGGCCGTGTCCTTCGGCGCGGAGTTGCCGGTGCGCTGGGCGATGAGCCGGTAGAGGGGCAGGCCCTCCGCCTTGGCCAGCGCGTCCCATAGCGCCATGTCCAGCACGCCCACGGCCACGGCGCGCTCACCGTGCCCGCCGGGCTTCTCGCCCGTCATCATGGTGGCCCACGCCCGGTGGGGGTCCAGCAGGCCAGCCTCGTCCTGGAGGCTGGCCGGGTCGGCCTTGAGCAGGCGCGGGATGAACCTATCGCGCAGCAGTCCGCCCACGGCGTAGCGCCCGTTGGAGTTGAAGCCGTAGCCCACCACGGGCACCCCGTCGCGCACCACGTCGGTCACGACTGCCACGGCGCTGGCGGTCATCTGCGAGAAGTCGATGAAGGCGTTGCGGATCTCCGACCGCATGGAGGCGGTCGTCTCATGGATGGCGACGATGCGCACGGGTCCTCCTGCGCGCCAGGGTGGCGCGTGCGGGAGGCATCCTAGCCGAGCGAGGACAGAGGCGAAAGGCTAGCGGGCGTGCTCACGCGCCGCGGCGGCGGCCTGCTCGTCGGCGTGGTAGGAGGAGCGCACCAGTGGGCCGGAGGCGACGTGCCGGAAGCCGAGCCGATAGCCCTCCTCCTCCAGCGCCTTGAACTCGGCGGGGTGGTAGAAGCGGGACATGGGAGCGTGCTGGGCCGAGGGGCGCAGGTACTGGCCGATGGTGAGCAGCTCCACGCCCGCCTCGCGCAGGTGGCGCATCGTCTCATGCACCTCGCCCACCTCCTCGCCCAGGCCCACCATCATTCCCGACTTGGTTGGGATGTGCGGGGCCAGGGCGCGGGCGCGCGACAGCAGCTCCAGCGAGCGTTCGTAGCCACCCTTGGCGCGCACCGAGGGGAAGACGCGCTGGACGGTCTCGATGTTGTGGTTCAGCACGGCGGGGCCCGCCTCCAGCACCGTGGCCAGCGCTTCCCAATTGGCGGCGAAGTCCGGTATCAGCACCTCCACCTGGCAGCCCGGCACGCGCTCGCGCACCAGCCGGATGCACTCGGCGAAGATGCCCGCCCCGCCGTCGGGCACGTCATCGCGGTTCACCGAGGTGATGACGGCGTAGCGCAGCCCCAGGTGCTCCACCGTCCGCGCGAGACGCTCCGGCTCGGCCATGTCCAGCGGTGCTGGCCTGGCGGAGGTGACAGCGCAATAGCGGCAGGCCCGTGTGCACACCTCTCCCAGGATCATGAAGGTGGCGGAGCGGCGCTCCCAGCACTCTCCGATGTTGGGGCAGTGCGCCTCCTCACAGACGGTGTGCAGCTGCGCCGTACGCAGCGCCCCGCGCACGCCCAGGTAGTTGGGCCCGCCGGGCATCTTTACCTTGAGCCATTCGGGCAGGCGGCGTGGGGAGGGGCTGGGGGAGGGGGAAGTCATGGCGCCATGCTACCAGCGCCGGGCCGGTGGGCCAACGCTTCAACCCTGCTGAGTCCTCTGACGCACCGTGTGCTGCGGGGCGCCGGCCTCAGCGCACAGGGGGCCGTGGCCCAGGCCGTGGGCATGGCAACGGCTGCCCTCGCCACACCCAAGCGAGGCTAGCCGACGGGAACGAGCGAAGGGGAGGCGCTGTGGGTGCGGCGTCAGGCCGATACGGTGGCGGCCTGGCCGCGAGCAGCGAGAGGTTCTAGCGGCGCGACCGGCCATTCCCCGCTTCGCTCGCATACGGGGGCCCTTCGGCTCCCGCGCCCCCCGGCAGGGCAAAGCCGATGGCCTCCCGCAGGGAGGAGACGCCCAAGGCCTCCAGGCCGCCGCCGGAGAGGCCCTCCAGGTCAGCGGCGGGCACCAGCGCGCGCTTGAAGCCGTGGCGTGCGGCCTCCGCCAGGCGGCGGGAGAGCTGGGGCACGCGGCGCACTTCACCGTTGAGGCCCACCTCGCCGATGCAGACCGTGCGCGCGTCCAGCGCCACGTCCCGGAAGCTGGAGGCGATGGCAAGCGCCGTGCCCAGGTCGGCGGCGGGCTCGCTCACGTGCAGCCCGCCGGGCACGTTGACCATGATGTCCTGGTTCGACAGGGCCACCCCCGCGCGCCGGGTGAGGACGGCGGCCAGGAGCGCCATGCGGTTGAAGTCCAGGCCGTTGGCGGAGCGCCGGGGCGGGGTGAAGGTGGAGTAGGTGGTGAGCGCCTGCACCTCGCACAGCAGCGGGCGCGAACCCTCCAGGCTCACCACCACCGCCGAGCCCGGCACGCCGGCCTGGCGCTCGCCGATAAGCGCAGCAGACGGGTCCGCCACCTCGCTCAGCCCATCGGGACCCATCTCCAGAAGCGCCACGTCGTTGGTGGAGCCGTACCGGTTCTTGACGCAGCGCGCCAGCCGGTAGCCGCCCAGCGCGGCGCCGTCCAGCGAGAGCACCACGTCCACCATGTGCTCCAGCACCCGCGGTCCGCCTATCTGCCCGTCCTTGGTGACGTGGCCGGTGAGGAACAGCGCGCAGTTCGAGCGCTTGGCCCAGGCCAGCAGCAGTTGGGCGCACTCGCGCACCTGGGCCACGGAGCCCGCCGTGGAGGGCACACCGGCGCTGACGAGAGTCTGGATGGAGTCCACGATGGCCAGCGAGGGCCGAGCGTCCTCCAGCGCCGCCAGGACGGCCTCGGCGTCCGTCTCGGCCAGGAACAGCAGGCCGGAGTCCTCCACGCCCAACCGGCGCGCGCGCAGGCGCACCTGCGCGCCCGACTCCTCACCCGACACGTAGAGCACCCGCCGGCCAGCCGCGGCGACGCGCGCAGCGACCTGGAGCAGCAGAGTGGACTTGCCCACCCCCGGCTCCCCCGCCATGAGCAGCACGCCACCGGAAACCACGCCGCCGCCGAGGAGGCGGTCCACCTCCGGCATACCCAGGGAGAAGCGCTCACCGCCCTCCGCGGGCACATGCGCCAGGGGCACCGGGCCGGTTCCGGGGGCCGAGAGGGGCCGGGCCGGGTGGCCGGACCCCGCGGCAGGGGGCGTGAACTCGCGCAGCGTGTTCCACGCGCCGCACCCGGCGCACCGACCGGCCCACTTGGGGTGCTCGTGGCCGCAATCCGCGCACACGAACACGGCGCGCTGCTTGCGTGAGGGGTTCGCTGGCATGGGGCGCATGGTGCGCCACCGCGCGCACCGACGCAACGGGCGCTCGGCAGGCGCCGCCCCTCCACGCACAGGGACACAGAGCGGGGGCGGCCCATGGGCCGCCCCCGCGTAGGAACTCGCGTCGTCCCGGCCGCCTAGGAGGAGGCGGCGGGCTCCGCCTCCGGGTCGGGCTGGACACCCGCGCGGCGGGTGATGACCAGCTTGTCGCCCTCGGCGTCCAGCTCCACCTCCACGGTGTCACCCGGCAGGTAGGTGCCGGAGATGACCTCCTCGGAGAGCTGGTCCTCTATGTTGCGCTCGATGACGCGGCGCAGCGGCCGAGCACCGAACACCGGGTCGTAGCCCTTCTCGCCCAGCCAGCCCTTGGCCGCCTCGGAGACCTCCAGGCTGAGGCCCTTCTCCAGCATGGGCTTGCGCACCTCGTTGAGCATCAGGTCCACGATCTGGACGATGTGCTCGCGGGTGAGGGCGTGGAAGACGATCTGACCGTCGATGCGGTTGAGGAACTCAGGGCGGAAGAAGCGCTTGACCTCCTCGTCCACCTTCCCCTTCATCTTCTCGTAGGCGTTCTCAACGGCCTTGTCCTGACCCACGGTGGCGAAGCCCAGGGAGGAGTCCCGCTTGATCAGGTCCGACCCCACGTTGGAGGTCATGACGATGATGGTGTTGCGGAAGTCCACCTTGCGGCCCTTGGCGTCGGTCAGGTGGCCGTCGTCGAAGATCTGCAGCAGGATGTTGAAGACATCCGGGTGTGCCTTCTCGATCTCGTCCAGCAGGATGCACGAGTAGCCACGCCGGCGCACCGCGTCGGTGAGCTGGCCGCCCTCGTCGTACCCCACGTACCCCGGAGGTGCACCCACCAGGCGGGCAACCGTGTGGCGCTCCATGAACTCGGACATGTCCAAGCGCACCATGGCGTCGGATGAGCCGAACATGAACTCCGAGAGGGCCCGGACCAGTTCGGTCTTACCCACGCCGGTGGGGCCCAGCAGCAGGAAGCTGCCGATGGGCCTGCGCGGGTCCTTGAGGCCCGCACGGGCGCGGCGCACGGACTTGGCGATGGCCACGATGGCCTCGTCCTGGCCCACGATGCGCTGGTGCAGGTGCTCCTCCATGTGCAAGAGGCGCTCGGTCTCCTCCACGGCCATGCGCGTGACGGGGATGCCCGTCCACATGCTGACCACCTCGGCGATCTCCTCGCCGTCCACCACGGGCTGATCGTCGTCGGTGGAGTTCGCCCGCCACTCGGACTGGAGCTGCTGGAGTTTGTCCGCCAGCTTGAGCTCACGGTCGCGCAGCTCTGCCGCGTACTCGTACTGCTGCTGGGCGATAGCCTCTTCCTTCTCGCGGCGCACCGTCTCCAGCACCTTCTGGGACTCCTTCACCGACAGGGGCACGCCGCTGGTGCGGATGCGCACCCGCGAGCCCGCCTCGTCCATCAGGTCGATGGCCTTGTCGGGGAGGAACCGGTCGGCGATGAACCGGCTGGCCAGGGTGGCAGCGGCGGTCAGCGCCTCGTCGAGGATCTCCACGCCGTGGTGCTCCTCGAACTTGGACTTGATGCCGCGCAGGATCTCCACCGTCTCCTCGACGGAGGGCTCCTCCACGGTCACGGGCTGGAAGCGGCGCTCCAGGGCGGGGTCGCGCTCCACGTACTTGCGGTAGTCGTCCTGGGTCGTGGCACCGATGCACTGGATCTCACCGCGGGCAAGCGAGGGCTTGAGGATGTTGGCGGCGTCCACCGCACCCTCAGCGGCGCCAGCGCCCACCATGGTGTGCATCTCGTCGATGAACAGCACGCAGTTGCCCGCGGCCTTGATCTCCTCGATGACTTTCTTGAGGCGCTCCTCGAACTCACCGCGGTACTTGGTGCCCGCCACCAGCGCGCCCATGTCCAGGGTGACCACGCGCTTAGAGGCCAGGTTCTCGGGCACGTCGCCCGCCACCACCTGCTGGGCCAGGGCCTCGACGATGGCCGTCTTGCCCACGCCGGGCGGGCCCACCAGCACCGGGTTGTTCTTGGTGCGGCGCGAGAGGATCTGGACGGCGCGGGCGAGCTCCTTGGAGCGCCCTACCACCGGGTCCAGCTTGCCCGCGCGCGCCGCGGCGGTCAGGTCGATGCCCAACTGGTCCAGGGTGGGGGTGCGAGTGGAGGTACGAGCCGTCTGGGCACCCTGCCCGCCCTGGGAGACGGACTGGTTGAGGATGCGGGTGGTCTCAGCGCGGACCTTGTCCAGCGAGACGCCCAACGACTCCAGCACCCCGGCGGCCACGCCCTCGCCCTCACGCATGATGCCAATGAGCAGGTGCTCGGTGCCGATGTAGTGGTGACTGAGGCGCCGGGCTTCATCCACCGCCAGCTCGATCACCTTCTTGGCGCGCGGGGTCAGGCCGATGTCACCCGGCGAGGGGCGTTCGCCTCGGCCGATGATGAACTCCACGGCGGAGCGCACCTTGGGCAGTTCCACGCCCAGGCTGGAGAGGACACGAGCGGCGACACCGTCCGTCTCACGCACCAGGCCAAGCAGGATGTGCTCGGTGCCGATGTAGTTGTGATTGAACCGCTGGGCCTCTTCCTGGGCCAGCGAGAGCACGCGCCGGGCGCGTTCGGAGAACTTCTCGAATCGGCTCGCCATTGCCTTCCCTCCCTACCGTTCCGCCTATTCGGCCTCGTCCCCTTCATCAGGTTGGATGCCTTCGGGGCGGTCGCGATACTCCCGAGGTGCGTCGTCGTCGGCCTGCTCCACCTGTCGCAGGCTCAGGCCGAGGCGCCGCCGCTCGGGATCAAGGCTGATGACCCGCAAGGTCATTGTATCCCCAACCGACACGGCCTCCCGTGGATGGCGGATGTGGCTTTCGGTCAGTTCAGAGATGTGCACCAACCCCTCGACGCCGTCCTCCACGCGGGCGAAGGCGCCGAAGTCGGTGAGCTTGGTGATGGTGCCCTGCACCAGCTGGCCGGGAGCGAATCGATCGGCCGCCGTCTGCCAGGGCGTGGGCTGCAGGCGTCGCAGGCTCAGGGCGATGCGGCTGGTCTCGCGGTCCACCCGCAGGACGTACACGTCCACCTCGTCGCCCACCTTGAGCATCTCGTCCACCGAGGCCACCGGGGCCCAGGACAGCTCGGAGATATGCACCAGGCCGTCAGCGCCACCGATGTCCACGAAGGCGCCGAAGTTGGACACCCCCGTCACCCGTCCGTGCCGCGTCTGGCCCTCCTCGAGCCCCTCCAGCAACTTGGCGCGCTGGCCCTCGCGCTGCTCGCGGTTGGCGGCCCGCTCGGAGAGCACCGCACGGTTGCGGCGGCGGTTGATCTCCAGGGCCTTGAGGGTGACCTCCTGGCCCACGCGTGCTGCCAGGGCCCGGTCCGGTTCCTCGCCGGGCGGGAGCACCGTCTGCGAGAGGGGCACGAAGGCCTGCAGGCCCTCGATGTCCACCACGGCCCCACCGCGGTTGTGACCCACGATGCGCCCGGTGATGGTGCCTCCCGACTCGACGATCTCCTCCAGCTTGTCCCAGGCCGCATCGCCGCGAGCACGGTCGATGGACAACAGTGCAGAACCCTCAGCGCCGTGAGCGTCGATTACAAACACCGCGATGGTCTGCCCCACCCGCAGGACGGCAGCGGGGTCGGCGCCCAGGGAGCGCATCTCCCGCTGGGGGACGATGCCCTCGGACTTGTGCCCCACCGAGACCAGGACGCCGTCCTGGTCCACGCGCTCCACCACCCCCTCCACGATCTCGCCGCGCCGCAACTCCTGGGACGGAGCCTCCTCGGCCAGCAACTCTTCCATGGTGGGCTGGGACAGCTGGTTGTCGGGCTGGTGTTCGCTCACTGGGTTGCTCCACAGGAGGCATACCCTCCCGTAGGAGCAGTCTACGCCTGCGCGCGAGAGGGTGTAAAGGCGAGCGAGGCGGGTTTTCAGGGCCATCGCCTGGCGCAAGGCATTCGCGATTGGGTGCTGGCACGCAGGTTTTCGTCGCTGCTGAAGGCGCGGGGAGGTTGGGTCGCTGAGTCAGGAAAAACGAAAGACCCGGGCCGATTGGCCCGGGTCTCGGATCGTTAATTGGAGGCTCCCGGCAGTGGCCTATTTTCCCAGTCAGTTGCCCAACCAGTATCGTAGGCGCTGAGGCGTTTCACTTCCGTGTTCGGGATGGGAACGGGTGGGTCCGCCTCGCCCAAACCACCAAAAGCCTTCGTCTTGACAATACCAACCTATGCCGGGAGCCGTCAAGCCCCCCTTTTCGCCCTGCGCTAGGCCGTGGCCCCGCGCAGGGGCAGGAGTAGAATGGCCCCATGGACAGGATCGCGGTGCTGACCAGCGGCGGGGACGCCCCCGGGATGAACGCCTGCATCCGGGCGGTAGTGCGCGCGGCGAGCGTGCGCAGCGCCCAGGTGATGGGCGTGTGGGACGGCTACAACGGCCTGGTCGACCAGCGCCTCCAGCCGCTCGCCTCCCGCGAGGTGGCCAACATGCTCCAGCGCGGCGGCTCCATCATCGGCTCCGGGCGCTCGGCCGCGTTCCTTCGCCCCGAGGTGCGCCAGGGGTGCGTGGACTACCTGCGAGCCCAAGGGGTGGGGGGGCTGGTGGTCATCGGGGGTGACGGCTCCCTCAAGGGCGCGCAGGAACTGCACCGGTTGGGGATGCCCACGGTGACCGTGCCCGGCACTATCGACAACGACATGCCCGGTACGGACATCACCATCGGCGCGGACACGGCCATCCACACGGCCATCGGTGCAATAGACCGCATCCGCGACACGGCCAGCGCCCACCACCGGGCGATGATCGTGGAGGTGATGGGCCGCCACAGCGGCTACATCGCCGTGATGGCGGGGCTGGCCGCGGGCGCGGAGATCATCCTCACGCCGGAGCGGCCCACGGACCTGGACCATGTGCTGGAGGAGATGCAGACGGTCTTCTCCCGCGGCAAGCGCCACTGCATCATCGTGCTGGCCGAGGGCGCGCCCTGGCCCGCGGCCGAGCTCACGCGGCTCATCAACGACTCGCCCACGCCCTTCGAGGCGCGCTACACGGTGCTGGGCTACGTGCAGCGGGGCGGCAGCCCCACGCCCTTCGACCGCATCCTGGCCACGCGCATGGGGGTGAAGGCGGCCGACGCGCTGCTGGACGGGCACTCCGGGGTGCTGGTGGCGTGGAAGGACGCTCGCGTGGTGGCGCGCGATGCCGACCACCTGGAGCCGCGCGCCGACCCGTGGGCCGACGACCTGCCCTCGGTGCACCTGGTCACGAATCTCTAGAAGCTTTCCCGCTCCCTTCGGTCGCTCGTTACAGGGGACTCCCCTGCGCTCCCTCCGGGGGTAGGTACAGCGCGTCAGAGCGGGCCGAGAGGGTGTCCCCCTCCATCCGAGCCCGGCGCAGCCGGGCGGGCCAGGCGTATTGCCGCCCACAGGGCGCTCGCGTATACTCGAATGGTTGTGCGGCGAACACGCCGCCCCGCTGGCCCTCCGGGCCGGTGAGCACGCCAGGAACGAACGAGAGAACGAGAGCCATGGAAGCACGCGAAGCGGTGCAGCTGCACACCAACGAGAAGGTTGCCGGGTTCCGGGTGGGTGACACCGTGAAGGTGAACGCCTGGATCCGCGAGGGCGATCGCCAGCGCCAGCAGAGCTTCCAGGGTGTGGTGATCCGCACCCGCCAGGGCGGGCCCTCCGCCTCCTTCACCGTGCGCCGCGTCGCCTCCGGCGTGGGCGTGGAGCGCAGCTTCTTCTACCATTCCCCCAACGTGGAGAGCGTGGAGTTGATCCGCCAGGGCATCGTGCGCCAGGCGAACCTGTACTACCTGCGCGACCTGTCCGGCAAGGCCGCCCGCATCAAGGAACGCTCGCGCGTCAAGCACTAGGCGCCGAAGCACCTTCGCAACGCGAACCCGAGGCGGGGCCCGACGGCCCCGCCTTTCGCGTCCCTCAGGGGGGCCGTAGACTGGCCCGGTCGTGAGCACCCCCTCGCCCGCACCCGACGCGCTGCCCTACGCCGATGTGGCGGTGGACGCGCGCGTAGCCGACGGTCCGGAGCTATTCACCTACGCCGTGCCCCCCGGCATGGTCGTGCGCCCCGGCCACCTGGTGCGGGTGCCCTTCGGTAACCGCACGTTGGCAGGGTTGGTGGCCGAGCGTGTCGCGGCCTCCAAGGCCGGATACGCCAAGCCCATCGCCGGGATGGTCTACCCAGAACCGCTCATCGCGCCCACGGGCCTGACGCTGGCGCGCTGGGTGGCACGCGAGTACCGCGCGAACCTCTACGATGCGCTGGCACCGCTGCTGCCCCCCGGCCTGCGCACGCGCTCCGGCACCCGGGTGCGGCTGGTGGAGGGCACCCCAACGCCGGAGCGCCTGGGCGAGGGGGCCCGGCGACTGTTGGCCTACCTGAACGCCCACCCAGGACCCCACGCGCTTGCGAGGCTCGCCCGCACACTGGGGCCTTGGACGGCCAACGCCGCCCGCGCTCTGGCTGAGGCCGGGCTGGTGGACGAGGAAGCCGCCGTCCCCCGCCCGCCCCAGCCCGCCCCCCCCGTGCAGGCGCTGTGTCCGGCCCCCGTCGCTTATAAACAAAACCCACCCCACCAGACAAATACAAAAAAAGCGTATTCCCGCAACAG
>JAYNIL010000024.1:0-23970 GCA_038109085.1 Chloroflexota bacterium | reverse complement strand
GCCGCCAGGCGGGTGCCTACAGGACGCACGGAGCGCGGGCCCACAGCATAGGCCACGGCCCCCCACAGCGCCAGGCCGCGCAGTCCCGCGCGCTCCGCGAGGGCCAGGGCCCTGGACACGGCAGGGGAGCCCAGCGCCGGGTGCAGCGCCCCCAGCAGCCCCAGCCGATGCGCCTCCCGGAGCATGCGCGCCCCCTGCGGCTCGTCCAACGTGCGCTCCATCTCCCGGCGCACCCGCGCGGGGGTGGTGGCGCTCAGGTAGCGCGCGTCACTGCGCAGCAGGCGCAGCGTGCCCGCCTCGATGGCGAAGTCCAATCGCACGGCGTACCGGACCGCCCGCAGCGTCCGGTTGGCATCGTCACGGAACGAGTCAGGGTGCAGCACGCGCACCAGCCCGGCACGCAGGTCCGTGAGCCCACCGTGGGGGGCGGTGAGCGCACCGAAAGCACTGGGCGCCAGCGAGGCGGCCATGGCGTTGATGGTGAAGTCGCGCCGCGCCATGTCCTGCGCCAGCGTGGCGGGGAAGGCAACCGTGGGCAGCGCGCCGGGCATGGCGTACGTCTCCGTGCGGGCCGTCGCCAGGTCCAGCAGTTGCGCACCAAAGGTGAGTTTCACAGTGCCGAAGGCGCTCGCGGCCCACACCCGCCCGCCGCAGGCATGGGCCAGCACCGGCGCCAGTTCGGCGGCGGGGGTCTCGCTGGTCAGATCGATGTCCAGCGCAGGCCGGCCCAAGAGGGCGTCGCGCACCGTCCCGCCCACCAGCCACAGCCCTGCGCCTGCCACATGGGCAGCCGCGCCCAGGCGGTGCAGCAGGGCCAGCGCCTCCGGGGAGAGCGCCGCCTCCAGGGGGACAGTGCTCACCCCCACAGCTCCCCCTCACGCACGGCGGGCAGCTGCTCGCGCGTGACGACCTGCCCGACGGTGCCCAGGGTGCCCCACTCATCACGGGTGGCGGTGACGACGTGCACGTCCACCCCGTCTGCGGCGCAGCGCGCCATGAGCGCTCCAGATGTGGAGGTCTCATCGTCGGGATGGGCCCAGATGCCCAGCAGGGTGCGGCGGGTCATGGGGTCTCCTGCGGCGGGTCTGCGCACAGGATAGCAGCCGCCTAGAGGCTGACGACCTGTGCGCCCTCCGGGCCGATGACAACCAACACCCGTTCTCCCTTCGCCCCACGGATGCGTTCGGCCAAGGCGTCCAGCGCATCGGCGTCCAGTGAGGGGGCACCCGCTTCGTCGGTGCGGGTCCAACGCTCCACGCGCACGCCCAGCCGCTGCTCCAGCCCCGCTGCGAGCGCCTCGGCGCCGGAGGGCAGGGCCAGGGTGAGCGCCTTCTCCAGCCGCTCCGGCCCCTCGGGCGCGGCCGCGCGGTCCTCGCGGAGCACCTGGGCGTGGTAGGCGGCGACGGCCCCGGCGGTGAGTGCGGCCGCCAGGGCCCACTTGCCCCCGTCCAGCACCCGGGCGGAGAAGCTCCCGTCCAGCAGCGGTTGGATCAGCATGAACAGGATGGCGGAGAGCCCGCCCAGGGCGGCCAGCACCGAGGCCCCCAGCGCCAGGAACACCAGGAAGCGCCGGGATGCCGCGGCCCGCTCTGCGGGGTCTGCCTCGGCGGCGCGCTGCTGGCGGAACCAGTATGCCCACCAGACCGGCCCGCCCACGGCCAACAGCGTCAGCGCCACCGAGAGGGGGGTGTCCCACCAGGACGAGCCCGCGATGGTCTGCTGGGCGGCGGGCACCAGCATGCCCACCAGCGTGCCCAGCAGCATGGCCAGGCCCAGGGAGAGGGTGGCCAGGCCCACGCCGGCCGAGAGGTAGTGGTGGGCGCGCAGGGCGCTGACTCCGCGCCCCGGCACCGAGGCGGTCTCACGCAGGTAGCCCGACGCGTGGTAGCCGAACACGCCACCCGCCACCAGGGCGACGGCGATGGCCGTGGGGACGCCGCTGAAGTGTGCGCCCGCGCTGGAGAACTGGGGGCGGACGATGAGCCAGTCCAGCACCGTGTGCAGGGCGACAGCCACCGCGCTCACCGTGGCCACCAGTCCGCCGAAGATGCCCACCACCGCCGCGACCGCCTGGCGCAGGAGCGATGCGGCATCGCCCACCGCGGTGCGGTGCCAGTGGAACCACCACCACGCCGCGCCCACGGCACCCGCGCCCAGCGCGCCACGCAGGCTGGGGCCCCACAGGCTGGCATCCCCGCCAACCAGGGGTGTGCCCACAACCGCGTCGTAGGCCGCGCCTAGCAGGAAGGCCAGGGCGCTGGCCGCACCGAAGGCAAGCAGCACCAGCCCGTAAACGCTCGTGGCGTACACGTAGAGGCGGCGCACCGTCTGCGCCACGCCGGTCGGCTGCCCCTCCGCCTGCTCCCAGCGCCAGTGGATGGCCCACAGCCCGCCCCACACCAGCAACGTGGCCAGCGAGTCGAAGAGGCGTACGCTCCCCGCTAGCAGCTCCTGCACCACCTGGGTCAGGCCGCCCGCCGTGACGGCGGCGGCCACGCCTAGCACCAGGTAGATGTACAGCTTGCGCCCGAAGGTGCCACGCTCGGCGGGGTACTGCGCGACGGAGCGCCCGGCGGCGCGCCAGAGCAGCGCCCAGACCGGGGTGCCCACCAGCAGCGTGGAGATGCCGAAGGCCACCGGGAACGAGTCGCCCCGGATCACCGCGTCCATGAACAGTGCGCCGATGATCTGGTCCACCAGGAGCGTGGCGCCCGAGGTCAGCAGCATCAGCGCGATGAACGCCAGGCCGTAGGTGAATAGCCGCCGGGTGCCGCCGATGCCGGGGGCCGACGGCCCTCCGCCCAATCGCCGCAGAGCCGCGATGGCCCCGGCAATTAGCACCGCAAGGATCGCCAGGCTCAGCAGCGTGGACAGACCCGCTCCGTACATCATGTGCGGCCTCCTGTGGGTGCGGCTAGGCCGCGGGCTCCGTCGTGGGGGTCGGCGTGGGGGTCGAGGTGGGCTCAGGCTCAGGCTTGACCGACCTGAAACCGCACCCGTACCCCGGCCACGGGGCCTCGGCGAGCACCCAGGCCCCCGCCACCCTCTCCAGAAGGAAGGTGGTGGTGAAGGTCGACTCGCTCAGGTCAAAGGGTGGGTTGCCGTAGAACTGGGTGATGCGAACCCACACGTTGGCGTGGGTGACGTCCACGATCTGGCTCTCGTCCAACTGTACCCGGAAGTCCTGCATGGTATCGTAGCGTGCGTTGGCGAGGAAATCGCTAAGGGTGCAGGCCTCGGTCAGGTCCGGCCCCAGGAGCGCGTAGGCCGCAGCGTAGTCCCGCTCCTTGATGGCCAGCAGGTAGCGCTGCACCGCCTCCTCGGGCGAGCCCGGCTCCAGTGCAGCGGGCCCGCGCCCCCCGGCCAGCACACTCACCAGCACGCTGACCAGTGCGAGGGCCACCACCGCCGCACCGATACCCACCAGCCACCGGCCCGACGCATGCTGTGGCATCTGCCACCTCCCTGGTTCACGCTACGCCGGCGGGGCAGCCCGTACCAGCGTCCTTCCGTACGGACTCGGGCCGTGTGGCTAAGGTGCCTCCACCGCAACCGTGAACGCGGCCCGCTCACCCGTGCCGGGGGCCCACGCCCCCACCACCAGCACCGCAGGGCGCTCCACGGTGAAGGTCGCCGCGTTGGCCGCATTCACCTCCACCGTACGCACGGATGCAGCCTCGCCGGCCCCCTCTACCAGGCGCAGCAGGTAGTGCTGGCGCGCACCCGCCTCACCCACTCTGACGAATCCGGCGGCCTGCCAGTTCCCATCGGTCTCGGCGTCGTCGAAGAACCCGGCCTCGGGCACGGCGATATCGTCCACGCACCAGCCGGACTGCTCCACGGCCTCGTCGGTCAGGTACTCGAAGCGCACCAGGACCTGCGCCCCGGCATAGGGGGTCAGGTCCACCCGCTCCTCGATCCATCCGTCCGTTGCGCCGGTGAGCATCGGGCCCAGCTCCAGTCCCAGGGTGCCCGGCGGGCGTGTGCCGGAGCCCCCCAGCGCCTGCCAGGAGTTCCCTGCGTCCGCGGAGACGGCCACGTAACCGCCGTCGAAGCCCTCCTCGATGTCCTGCCAGCTCCAGAAGCGCAGCGTGGCCGTGCGCAGCCCGCGCAGGTCCAGCGCGCGGGTGAGCGTGGCGTCGCGCCCCTCGCCGTTCCCCGACCACCAGCACGCCTCGCCCGAGTGCGCCCCGCCGGGGATCACGGGCGTGGTAGCGGTGCCGGTGAAGCGCACCGTCAGTGGCCCGCTCACCGGGTCCAGCCCCAGGTACCACCCGCCCGTCTGCTGCACCGTGCCCTGGCCCTCGCCCTCGCGGGAGACGGTCTGGTCCACCGTCACCGAGGGCGTGGGCTCCCGGTAGCCAAAGGGGCCCTGGCCTACCAGGTTCGCTACCAGCCACCCGGCGTACAGCGCCTCGAAGGAGGCGCCAGGGATGGCGGCCTCGATGCCGTCGAACCCGTCGGCGGGCTCGGCGAGCAGACGGGGCAGGGCCGCCTCTCCCACCTGCTCGGCCAGATAGCGCGCGAACAGCGAGGCAGCCGCGTAGGAGGGCAGGGCGTCGGCGATGGCCGGGGGCCAGACCGCGAGCCCAGCCTGCGGCTCCCGCAGGTAGGAATCGAAGGGTAATGCGCCCAGGCCCAGCGCACGGGCGGCGTACTCGGCCTGCCCCTCGGTGAGCCAGGTGGCCTCGGAGGGGTCGGCCCGCCACTGGAGCACGTGGGTGAACTCGTGGGCCAGCGTGCCCAGGAAGCTCGCCCCACTAACCCCGCCCGCGCTGGCCATGAACACCCCCACCCGCTGGTTGGATTGGGCGTAGACCGCCGTGGGCAGCGTGTCGGCGGCGCTGAAATAGCCCCCTACGCCGGGGATGCGTCCACTGACGATGACGATGCGCCCTGGAGGAGCCAACCTCTCGCCAAAGAGCGCCAGCACCTGCGGGTAGACCTGCTCGTCGAAGGCACGGGCGCTCGTGGCCAGGGCCGCCGGGTCAACCGTGATGTCGTCGGCCACGTACCAGAGGGCGTGCTGGCCCACGTGCGCCAGGTGGGTGGGCATGGAGAAGGTGTCCAGTGCGTTCACGTCCACCACGTTGAAGGTGCGCGCCGAACCAACTGGCTCTTCGGCGTACAGCACCTTCTCACTGAGGGGGGCGGCGTCCACGTCCTTGTAGCGTTGGGTCAGCCCGAAGGGGTCGCGGGCGGGGGCGGCGGGCACCGCCTCCAGCACGCCGGGGGCCACGGGCGACGGCGTGGGCGTGGGGGCGGCGGTGGGGGCGGGGCCAGCGCACGCCGCCAGCGCCAGGGCGGCGAGCGCTGAGAGTGCTGCGTAGCGCATCAGTTGAACCGGTTCATGGCGGCGTCTATGCCCTCGGTGAGCCACGTCTCCACCGCATCGGCGGCGCGGCCCAGCGCCTCGTCCACCACCGCCTGCTCCTCCTTGGAGAAGTGGGCCAGCACGTGCTCGATGGCTCCGTGGGCGGGGCGGCCGATGCCGATGCGCACGCGCGGGTAGGCGCTGGTGCCCACCTCGGCGTTGATGGAGTTGAGCCCGTTGTGCCCGCCGGAGGAGCCCTGCGCGCGCACCCGCAGCGCCCCCAGGGGTAGGTCCATGTCGTCGTAGACCACCAGCATGCGCTCGGGGCGCACGCCGAAGCGGTCAAGCAGGTAGCGTGCGGCCAGCCCGGAGGCGTTCATGAAGGTGCGGGGCTTGGCCAGCACCACCCCTTGCCCGGCCAGCGAGCCCTCGCCGATGAACACGTGCTGACGCTTGTCGGCGAAGCGCATCCCCGCCCGCTTGGCCAGTAGGTCCAGGCACGCGAAGCCCACGTTGTGGCGCGTGCCGTCGTAGCGCGGGCCGGGGTTGCCCAGGCCCACCACCACCGAGCGGCCATCTGTGGACGGGATGGACACGGGCTAGGAGTCTCCGGGGGGCTGGTATTCGCCCAGGAGTTGGGCGATCAAGGCCGTGAGTTCATCATCCAGGATAGCGGCAAGGCCGGACAGGTCCGCCACCTGCACCGCCTGGACGAAGCGGGAGAGGCGGGAGTTCCCGTTCTCCCGCAGCAGGCGGCGGGCCAGGCGCGTGTTCTGCTCCTCCAGCGCCTGGCGCACGTAGCCAGAGAGCGTCTCCACCTCCTGCCGGGGCGGCGCGGCATCCAGGTGGAGGCCGCACGAGCGGCATGCCCCCACCTCGGAGATCTCCTCCGCGAGCGGCGCGGCCCCACACGCAAGCACGCTGGTCTCCAGTTCCTCGGCCAGTGCGGGCAGGTCGGGCGCCACTGGGGTGCCCAGGGCGGTCAGCGCGTTGAGGCGGGCCAGCGTTAGCGCCTGCGTCACCGTCTGGCGCATGCGCTGTGCCAGCAGGCCCATGCGGGCGTGGTAATCCTCGTGATGACGCAGGTAGGCCCGCACGTACGCCTGCTTGAACCGGCCCAATTCCGTTGCCAGCGCGCCCCACTGGTGGGGGGCCAGCGCCAGCGCGGGGTCATGCAGACGCGCGTCCAGCGCCTCGCGCTCCAGCGCCAGCTCCCGACGCTCCTCGGGCACCGTGGCCACGCCCAGGTAGCGCAGGCCGTCGGCCAAGGCGGGTAGGTGCTGTGCTGCCTCGTCCCATGCGCGCCAACGTTCCAGGGCGGCGCGCCAGCCTTCCTCGTTCCCGAACTGCTCACGCACCCGGGCCTCGTGCTCCAGGGGCCCGGCGGCGGAGCTCACCCGCTCCAGCCCCTCCAGCAGCCGCTCGGATTCCGGGGCCAGAGGCTCCTCCTGCGCCGCGGCCAGCGCCTCCAGGCCAGCGCGCAGGCCCGGCAGGCCCCCGCGTACATCGTCCGGTTGGCTCTGCGTCGCCGGTGCGGGCGTTCGTGGGGCATCCGCCGTCGGCTCCACCGCCTGAAGGTAGGCCCACAACCGAGGAGGCCAGAGCAGGCGGCGCGCCTCCACGGGGCCGATGCAGTTGGTGCGCAGCGGCGTTCCATCCCGTAGCAGGCACCCGTGACCGTTGCTCAACCGCAGCGCGGCGTGGCCCCTGGCCACCCGCACCAGCAGCGCCAGCGCGGCCAGTGGGTAGGTGAGGCCCACCCCGTGGGCGAGGCGCAGCCCCAAGCCGGGGCCCGCTTCCCTCCCTGCCTCGGTGCCGACCAGCGCAAGGAGTTCGCTGTCCTCGTCCCGTGGGTTCTGCGGCCCGCGCGCCAGACCGAGGGCAGGGCCCGCGCTAGATAGGACCGAGCGTGCCGCGTGGTCGGGCTCACCGGATAGGGCTTCCCACAGCAGGGGGGCGTCGCGCTCCGGCAGCAGTGGGGATGCCAGGAGTGCCGGGACCCACGGCAGCGAGGGGTAGGCCGCCGCGAGCAGGCTTGCGCCCAGCCGCGAGGCCCAGGCGGTGAACCCGCCCCCGTTGAAGGTGCCCTGCGCATCCAGCTCGCCCCCCGCCGTCACCACCCGGCCCGAGCCGTAGGCCGCGGCCCAGCCCGCGTCCGCCTCGGCACCCAGGCGCCGGATGCGCTCGTCCAGGTCGTTGGCCGCCTCGGGGCTCGCGCCATAGGAGGCGCGGGCCTCCCGCAGTAGGCGTCCCTCCGACTCGGCCTGGGCCCGGGCAGGGGGGATGGAGCCGGGGACGCAGACGGCGATGCGCCCGTCAGCCAACTGCTCCGCTCGCACCGGGGAGGGGGCGGCGCAGAACACCACGCGGAAGTAGGTGGCGCCGGTGAGGGGGGCGGCGAGCACCGGGTGCCAGGAGGCGGCGCGCACCAGTTCACCGGTGTAGACCAGTCCGGCGTGGGTGGCGCTGACCTGTCCCTCTGGCTCCAAGAAACCGGGCGCGGCGTTCCCGGCGTTCGTCATGCACCCTCTCCCGTGGCCAGGGCCGCCAGATCCTGCTCACTGAGGATGGGGATGCCCAGCCGGACCGCATCATCGCGTTTCGACCCCGGCTCCTCGCCCACGACCACGTAGTCTGTCTTCTTGGAGACCGACCCGGCCACGGCCCCGCCCAGTTCCTTGATGAACGCCTCGGCGCCGGAGCGGGTGAAGCCCTCCAACCGGCCGGTGACGACGAAGCGCAGCCCGGCGAAGGGCTGCGGGCCCGCGGCCCCTCCGGGGCGTTCCTCCTGCACCCGTACGCCCGCCGCCCCCAGCTCGGCCACGATGCGCCGGTTGCCCTCGTTGGCGAAGTGGAGGGCGATGGCCTCGGCTATGATGGGCCCGATGCCGGGCACCTGCGCCAGCTCATCGGCGCCCGCGTCCATCAGCCCGGCCAGGGAGCCGAAGCGCCGGGCCAGCAGCTCGGCTGTCTCCGCGCCCACGTGCCGGATGCCCAGCGCGGCGATGACGGCGGTGAGCGGGCGCTCCCGGGACGCCGCGATGGTGTCGGCCAGATTGGCCGCCGAGCGGGGCCCCATGCGCTCCAGCCCCTCCAGCTGCTCGCGGGTCAAGTGGTAGAGGTCGTGCGCGTCGGACACCAGCCCGGCCTCCAATAGCGCTGCCACCAGCTTCTCGCCCAACCCGTCGATGTCCATGCCCGCCTTGGATGCGAAGTGGCGCAATCGCTCGTAGCGCTGGGCGGGGCAGGCGGCGTTAATGCACCGGTGCATCGCCTCGTCCGCTTCGCGCACCACCGCCGTGCCGCAGGCGGGGCAGGCGGTGGGCATGGAGAAGGGCTTCTCGGCGCCGGTGCGCCGGTCGGTCACCGGGCCCACCACCTGCGGTATCACCTCGCCCGCGCGCTCCACGATGACCCAATCGCCGATGCGGATGTCCTTGCGGCGGATGTCGTCCTCGTTGTGGAGAGTGGCGCGGGAGATGGTGACGCCTCCCACGTTCACGGGCTCCAGTACCGCGTACGGGTTCAGCGCCCCGGTGCGGCCCACGTTGATGCGGATGTCCTCCAGGCGGGTGGTGGCC
Source organism: Chloroflexota bacterium (assembly GCA_038109085.1). Taxonomy (GTDB): domain Bacteria; phylum Chloroflexota; class Dehalococcoidia; order Lucifugimonadales; family Australimonadaceae; genus Australimonas. The sequence continues at coordinate 15,075 of JAYNIL010000024.1, read as the reverse complement.
TGCTCGGCGGGGAACTTGTAGGCGATGGCCCAGCGCGGCTCGCGCCCCACGAAGCCCAGGTGGCGCTGGTAGTCGCGCCGGTCTATCTTTACCACCACCCCGTCGGTCTGGTAGTCCACCTCGAAGCGCCGGCTCTCCCACCGGCGGTGGTAGTCCTGCGCCCCGTCCAGCGAATCAACCCGGTCTATCTCCGGGTTCACCCGCAGCCCCATCTCCCGCAGCCACTCCAGCGTCTCCCAGTGGGTGTCCGGGGCCTCGGCGCCCTCGACCCAGCCCAACTGGTAGAGCCAGACGGCCAGCCCCCGCGATGCGGTGATGCGCGGGTCTAGTTGGCGCAGTGAACCGGCGGCCGCGTTGCGGGGGTTGGCGAAGAGGCTCTCACCACGGTCGGCGCGCTCCTCGTTGAGGCGGGCGAAGGCCGAGCGCGGGAAGTAGACCTCCCCGCGCACCTCGAAGCGGGTGGGCGCGCGCTCCGGGTGTTGGAGCACCAGGGGCACCGAGGCGATGGTGCGCACGTTGGCCGTCACGTCCTCGCCCCGGGTACCGTCACCGCGCGTCGCGCCCTGCACCAGGTGCCCGCGTTCGTAGATCAGCGCCACGGCCAGTCCGTCTATCTTGGGCTCGCACACCAGCGAGAAGGCGTCCGTCTCCAGCAGGCCCGACGCGCGCCGGTGCCAGGCGGTCAGCTCCTCGTCGTCGAAGGCGTTGGCCAGGGAGAGCATGGGCACCGGGTGCACCACCTCCCGGAACTCGGGGGAAGGGGCCGCGCCCACGCGCTGGGTGGGCGAGTCGGACGTCACCAGCTCCGGGTGCGCCTCCTCCAACGAGCGCAGCTCACGCAGCAGCGCGTCGTACTCAGCGTCCGCTATCAGCGGGCTGTCCAGCACATAGTAGCGGTGGTTGTGGAGGTTCAGCTGCTCGCGCAGGGCCGCGATACGTTCGTTGACGGCCTGGTCAATCATGGAGGCACCGTCCCGGCAGCGAGTATAGGCCTGCGCCGGTGTGGCTGCACGCCGCATCGGAGGGCGTATCATCCCCGGGCCGTATCTTCCTCCCGGAGCCCCTGCGTGCAGGACGCACCCACAACCGCCATCCCCCGCCTGTGGCCCTTCAAGCGCGTCTACTACGGGTGGGCCATCGTGGCCACGGGGCTGGTGGCCTCCTTCGGCATGGTGCCCATGTTCGGTCCGGTGTTGGGGGTGTTCGTCACGCCGATCCAGGAGGAGTTGGGCTGGTCGCGTGCCACCATCTCCTTTGCCTTCAGCGTGGGGAGCATGACGGGCAACGTCTCCTCGTTCATCTTCGGCAAGGCGCTGGACCGCTACGGCTCGCGCGTCATCGTGGTGTGCGCGGGGATCATCATCGCCCTGGCCATGCTGGGCATGTCGGTGATGCAGGAGCCGTGGCAGTTCTGGCTCGCCTTCGGCGCGGGGCGCGGATCGGCGCTGGCGGGCATCCAGATAGGCATCAGTGTCACCATCGCCAACTGGTTCGTGCGCAAGCGCGGGCGCGCCGTGGCGGTGCGCAGCGTGGGGCTGAGGGCGGGCCAGGCGCTCATCCCCATGGTTATCTTTGCCATCATGGCCGTCTCGTCCTGGCGGATGGCCTTCGCGGCACTGGCGGGCTTCACGGCGCTCACCATCATCGTGCCCAGCGCCATTTACCTGCGCCGGCGGCCGGAGGACCTGGGTCTGCACCCCGACGGCGATGCAGCCCCTCTCGAGGCGGCCCCGCGCACGGGGGGCTCACGCTTCGCGCGCACCGTGGAGGACGTCTCCTGGACGCTGGTGCAGGCGCGGCGCACCCGGGCCTTCTGGTTGCTGGTGGTGTACATGTCGGTGGACCGCTTCGCCCTGGGCGCCATCAACTTGCACCTGGTGAGCAACTTCTCCGACAAGGGTCTGCCCGACGCGCTGGCGGTGAGCGTGCTGTCCATCTTCGCCGCCACTTCGGCCGTGACTGGGGTGCCGTGGGGCTTCGTGCTGGACCGGCTCCACGTGCGCTACGGGGCGATGCTCATGAGCTTCCTGCTGCTCTGCTCCATGCTCATCATCCTGGTGGCCGACTCTTACGTGCTGGCCGTTGCCTTCGCCCTCACCTTCGGGTTAGCGGTGGGCGGCTCCAGCATCATCGAGAACATGCTGTACGCCGATTACTTCGGCCGCCGCTCCCTGGGGGCCATCCGGGGGTTTACCGCGCCGTTCCGGCTCTTCGCCCCGCTGGGGCCAACCCTTACCGGGTTCATCCAGGACTCCACGGGCTCCTACACCGTGGCGTTCCTCATCTTCGCGGGGGTGTTCGCCGCCAACTTGGCGCTCATGTCCCTGGCGCGTCCACCGCGCCACCCGGACCTGGACGCGGGAGGGGGCTAGCGGCGGGCGTCTTCCCCGCTCGCTCTGCTCGCTCGATGGAAGGGGTCTCCCCCTTCGGCCCTGTGGGCCTACCCCCGTCTCCGCCCGCCAGGCGGCGGGCTCATGTGGGGATTGGCTAGTGGCGCGCGTCACCCATGATGAGGCGGGCTACGTGGCGGCCCATGCGCACCGAGTAGTTGGTGCCCCGGTCCTCAGGGTATATCTGGGTGGTGTTGGCCAGGTAGAGCCCCGGCACCGGCGTGCGGTGGTCCGGCATGCGCTCGGCGTACCCGCGCGTAACCACCGGCTGCGCTGCGTCCACCCGGTGGTGGTGGTAGCGGCTGACCCACGAGCGCTCGAAGGCCGGGTTGAGCGCCCGCAGGTGCGGCAGGTAGGCGTTGAACAACTCGTCGGCGCTCATGCGGTAGAGCGGGTCATCCGTCTCCAGGTAGTTGGTCAGGTACACCACGTGGGCCCCGCCGTACATCGCGGGGGGGAGCATGTTGGTGTGCTCGATGACCCCCAGGAAGGGTAGGCCCCTGTCCCCTACGTAGGTCCAGTAGAAGGGGGTGAGTGGCCTATCGAGCTCCAGCACTACAAGCACGGCGGCCAGATAGGTCTGCGAGGCCAGCCGGTCCAGGTAGTCCTGGGGCAGGGGGGGTGCGATGCGTGGGAGCACGTAGGACGGCACCGTGGCCAGCACCACGTCGTAGCCGTGCGTCACGGGCTCGGCCCCCGGTGCGCCCGTCTCCAGCCCGGCGGCTCGTCCGTCCTGAGCGATGACCCGGCGCACCGGGGTGGAGAGGTGGATGGCCCCGCCCCGCTCACGGATGCGCTGGGCGAGGGTGTCGAACACCTCGCCGAACGAGCCCACGGGGTAGCCCAGCTGCTCACGGGCCATCCCCCGTAGCCCCTTGCCTCGTGATGCGGTACGCAGCGCGAACTTGTTCCACAGCCAGGACATGGTGACCTGGTCGTAGAAGCGGCCGAACTTGCCGCGCAGCATGGGCTCGAAGATGACCTCGGCTACCCGCCTTCCGCCCACCCGGCGCACCCACTCCAGCGCTGTCTGGGACTCCAGCGAGTGCCATTCCTTCCTGCGTTGGAGCGCGAGGGTCATCAGCCCGGCGCGCAGGCGATCCAGCGGAGGAAGTGGGCCGAAGCGCAGCAGGTGCACCGGTGTGGTGAAGGGCCACAGCCGCCCCTGGGCGAAGTAGCCCACCTTGGAGTCGAACCAAGCGAGGCGCTCACCCATACCCAGCTCGGCCATCAGCCCCGACATGGCCGTGTCGGAACGGAACAGGTGGTGGTAGCCACGCTCCAGGGGCGTCCCGTTCACGGGGAAGGTGGAGGCCTGCCCGCCCAGGAAGGGAGCGCCCTCGAACACCTCCACCTGGTGCCCCGCACCCGCCAGGTCGTAGGCGGCGGCCAGGCCCGCCGCACCCGCGCCGATGATGCCGACCCTCACCCGCCACCTCCGGTGCCCGTCTTCATCAGCTCACCCAGCCGCACGTGGGCCAGCCCCAGCGCCACCAGCCCGCCGGCGATCACCGGGAGCAGCAGCGCGGCATGGAGCACCACGGCGTAGGCGGCGGCGGGCCCTGCCTCCACGCCCAGGGCCGAGAGTCCCAGCGCGGCGAACAGCTCGAAGGGTCCCACGCTGCCCTGGGAGGACGGCAGCGCCGTGGCCAGGTTGGAGAGGGCCACCACCACCACCGTGGCCCCTGCCAGGGCACGAAGCCCCCCCAGGGGCTCCTGGAGGCCGAAGCCCAGGGCGACGATGAAGTACATCACCCCCTCCATGGCCCAGATGGGCAGCGAGAGGGCCGCGAGGGCTGCCAGGCGCCCCGGCCGATGCAGGCCAGCGAACCCGTCCAGGAACCGGCCCGCCAGCCCGTTCACCCGCTCGGCCAGCCCGCCGGGGAGTAGCCGGGTGAGGCGATGGGTGATGCGGGTGAACGCCTCGGGCCAGCCCGCCGCCGCCAGAATCGACCCCAGCACGGCGGCGAAAGGCGCCGTCAGCAGGGCGCCCACGGCCCAGCCCGGCAGCCCCGCCGTCTCGGCCAGCCGGCCGCCCAGACCGCTGGCGGGCAGCGCCAGCAGGGCCCCTGCCAGCAGCGCTAGTAGCAGCAGGCCGTCCAGCACCCGCTCCACCAGGATGGTGGCGAGGGCGGTTGAGCCACGCACGCTCTCGCGGGTCGAGAGGTAGTAGGAGCGCACCAGTTCGCCCAGCCGAAGCGGTAGCAGGTTGTTTGCGGCGTATCCCACCAGCACCACGGGGTAGAGGCGGCGCACGCGGATGAGCGCGAAAGGCGCCAGCAGCACCCTCCAACGCAGGGAGCGGAAGAGGAGGGAGACGAAGTAGAAGCCGATGGCCGGTGCCAGGTACAGGTAGTTGGCCGAGGCCAGCGCCTCGCCCATGGCGGACAGGTCCGTCCGCCACAGCAGCAGCGCGAAGAACAGGGCGCTCGCCGCGATGCCGAGCCAGATGCGCCGGTCCGCCAGCACAGGGCCTCCGGGGGTGGGGTGGGGCTGCGGCGGGAGCCGCCGGGTCAGTATAGCGGGCGGACTACTCGCCCCGCGCGGCCCGCAGTGCCGAGCACCCCTGCGCCAGGGGGGCGAGGGCGTCCGCCACGTACACCACACCCTGGGAGCGCTGCATGTAGGTCGTTGCCGGTTGGGCGGTGCGTCGGGCGAAGACGTAGCGCGCCAGGGTGCGCCATGCAACTGGATCGCGCGCGCTGGCCCACAGAACCGAGGGGGAGAGGGTGTTGTAGGCGTAGTTGGGGAACCACCACAGGTGGTAGAGGGAGCCTACCTCGGTGAAGCCCACCAACCCCGCCTCATTTCGCGGGGTGACCCAGTGGGACGAGAGCACGATGTCAGCCGGAGCGGGCGAGTCCATGGGGGAGGCGTTTAGGTCCTGGTAGGAGACCTGGGCGTAGGCGCGCAGATACCAGCGCCACTGCCACTGGAAGTTGTCGGAGGTGTCCACCAGGACCCGTAGCCCACCCGTGCCCAGACCACTATCCCGCGCCACCCGCCCGATGCACTCGGCGGCGTAGGTGGTCTCCTGTCCTGTCTGGGAGAAGACCAGCAGTTCGGTGGGCCGCTCCAGTTCCGCCACGTCGAAGGAGGCGCGCCAGGCGGTGAAGGCCGTGAACCCAACCAGCACCGCGAGGGCCCCCATCGCCACGGCGGCCCACGCCGGGCCCTGCGGCGAGCCCTTCCGCACGCCCTGCGCCTCGGCGCCTTGGTGCAGCGCCTCCCCGGCCCCGTGGCGCAGCGAAGGAACCAGCGCGCCAACCCCGGCCACGCTCAGCACGATGCCCGCCCACAGCATGGGGTCGGTCATGCGCGCGTCGGCCAGTAGGGCGCGTCCCGCCGCCAGCGGAACCCCCAACGCGGGCAGCGCCCCGGCGGCGAGAGCCGGCAGGTTGGGCCGGGCCGCCACCACGCTGCGCGTCAGGGCCTCCAGTGCCCGCGCGCCCACCAGCACCAGGGGCAGCGCGACGTCCACGGTGAGCCACGGCATGCGCTCGCCCGCGTAGACGAACAGCGCGGTGTTGAGCACCGCCCAGCCCAACAGGAAGCGGTCGAAGGCGCCGCGCCTGCGCCACACCAGCCACCCGGCTCCCGCCAGCGCCGCCACCACCGTCAGCGACTCATACAGTCCCAGCGTGAGGCCGTAGTAGTACCAGGGCTGGCTGGCCCGCTCCACACCCTGCTGGGCCATCCAGTAGCCCAGCGAGCCCCAGATCCCGGTGTAGAAACCCTTGGCGTTGTGGAAGAAGGAGGTGTGCAGGACGAGCCACGGCGCCCAGAAAGCTGCGGCCAGCAGCGCCCACCGGCGCGCGTTCCAGCGCAGCCCCATGGCCACGGCCAGTACCGCCAGCCCCACAACCAGCGTGGCGGCGATGTACAGACCGCTCCCCGCCGGCGAGCCGGTGGGGACGGCGGCCCGCGCCAGCGTGCCGGCCACCACGCGCCGGTCTGAGGCGTCGGGGTTGGCCAGCACCAGCCCCAGGGGCTCCTGTACCAGTGCGGCGAGCGGGGCCCACAGGGGCGCGGTGAGCGTCCCCAGTACCAGCAGCAGCGACCCCGCGGGCGGCAGCTGGGCAAGGGTGCGCCGCCCCGCGAGCCAGGCCCACCAGCCGGGCAGGCTCCAGACCAGCAGCAGCAGGCCGAAGGCTCCGGCCAGCATGAAGGCCGTCTCCTTGGTGGCGAACGCTCCCGACCAGGCGAGGGCCCATGCAACCAGGTGCCAGAGCCGGGGGTTACGCGTGTGGTTCCAGATGAGCGCGGCCAGCACCAGGGCCCAGAGGGACATGTACACGTCGTTGCGCAGGAATCGCGCGAAGTAGAGGCCCGTCGGGGAAGTGAGCAGCAGTACAGACGCGCCCAGCGCGCCCCAGCGCCCCAGCGCGCCCCGCAGCGCGAGCGGCATCGCCACCACCACCGCCCCCACCAGCGCTGGCAGCATTCGCGCCGTCATGTCCGATGAGCCCAGGAGCTTGAAGGTGCCCGCCGCCAGGTGGAACAGCAGCGGCCCATGGGTGAGTGGTGTGTGCGCGTAGCCGAGCCCATCGGCGTAGCGCCAGGCGTACCAGGCGTGGAGCAGCTCATCGTAGTGCAGCGCCCGTCCGCCCACGTCCCACAGACGCGAGGCCAGCGCCGCCGCCATAAGCGCGCACCATGCCGACCGCTCCAGCCGGGGCAGGCGGCCCCACCAGCGCCAGGTCCGGCGCGGCGCGCCCCTGGCCCAGTCCTGCGCCCTTGCCCAGCGCACTGGCGCCTGGGTCCGCGCCCTGGCCACTAGCCAGCGCGAACGCTCCAGCACCGCGCTCAAGATGCGGCGCATCATGGGTTCACCAGGTACACGATGAACCCGTTGGACACGAACGCCACAGTTCCCAGCGCCGCCACGCCCGCTCCGGCGTCGGGCCCATAGGCCCCCTGTTCGCGCGTGCCCACCACCACGTAGTCCACCCCGTACCGGTCCAGCAGGGGCGCAGCCTCATCGGCACTGCTGGCGCGGTAGATGGCGCGGGCATCGGCACAGCGGCGATCTATGGCGGCACCGTCGGAGCGCCACTGGCGCTGGCTACCCGTCCACGCCACCAGCGTCGGGCGGCCCGTGGCCGCGGCGATGCGCCCGGCGCTGGTGTAGGCGGATTGGCCGCAGTGCGCATCGCTCGATGAGACCTCCGGGGCCTCCAGCACCAGTGCATCACGGGGGGTGTTGGTGCGGATCCAGTCGATGACCGCCAGCTCGCCGGGGGCCGAGCGCGCAAGGTCGGACAGCCCATCCAGGCTGAAGCGTCCGCCCGCCTCGGCGACCCGTGAGGTGATGGCCGCCGCCGGGTAGTAGGCGAGGAGCACCGCACCGGCCACCAGCGCACCCGTCCATACCCCTCGCCCCACGCGGCTCGCCACCCCGGCCCTGCGCCACTGACTGCCCACGTACCAGATGCCGAAGGCCCCGGCAACCGCCGTCAGCTGCCAGGCCTGGTAGGTGAGCTTGAAGAAGGTGTTCCAGCGGCGAAGCTCGCCGTCGAATACGTCCACCACGCGCCAAAGCTCAACGCCCATCACCAGCATCAACGCCATGCCCACCAGGCCCAGCACGGTGGTCAGCGCCCCCTCCTGTGGCTCGCGACCGCCCCGTAGGCGCTCTGCGTCGCGGTAGGCCAGCGTCCAGGCCACGTAGAAGGCTAGGGTGGCCGCCGCAGCCAGGGGGATGACCGTGAGCAGGCGTGCGATGGCCAGGGAAGGCAGAGGGGCCCCGTCGGGCCCGCTCTCGGCGTAGGTGATGCCGTTGTACAGCAACAGCCCCGCCAGAAGGGTGCCGCCGGCGAAGCGCGTCACGCCCGTGTTGAGGCTGAAGGAACTCTCGTCCAGTGAGGTGAGGCGCACCCCGGCTCGGTGCAGCACCAGCAGGAGCAGCAGGAGTGCGTAGATCGGCACACCATAGATGGGCTGGAGCCAGAGCACGATGGGCGCGAAGGTGAGTCCCGCGGCCAGGAGCAGGCGGCCCAGGTGGAACCCCGCCCGCGTCGCCGACCGGCGCGCGGCTAGCACCAGCAGCGGGACCAGTAGCACGGCCTGCACCCCCCACAGCAACGCCAGGTGCAGCGGGCGGGTCAGCAGGTCTCTGAGGGGCAGCACTCCCTGCGCGACCGCGTCGAAGTGCGAGAGGAACGGCCAGATCAGCGCAAGGGCGGCTCCGGTGAGCAGCCCGGAGGCCGTCAGCGCACGGGCCAGGCTCCAACGACCCACCAGCTTGCGCATCGGCCTCCAGCGGTCGAGGCTGCGCCGGTAGGTGTAGGCGGCCCCCTGGCCCGAACCCGCCGCGCCCACCGCGAGCAGGTCGCCGCTCAAGGCGAGCGCCGCGCCGAAATCCGCCTGAGCCCCCCCGTCGGCCGCGATCACTCGGGCATGCTTGACCCAGCCATCTTCACTCAGGTGGTAGACGTAGGCTGCACCCGCTCCAGCGGCACCCGCGTGCTCCTGGGGTGCGCCGACGGCCAGGTACAGCCCCGAGACGCCGAGCGATGTGCCGAAGGAGCCGCGGGCGCCAGCGCCGGAGGGGCGCAGCTGCTCCATGGCCACCCAGGCCTCGTCCTGCCAGTTGAACAGTTGCACGCCGCCCGCTCCCCCCACGGTCAGCACCCGTCCGTCGGCGGCGAGGGAGCGGCCCAGGCCGCTGATGCCCGCATCGTTGGGGATCCGCAGCGGCTCGGCGGCGCGCCATCCGTCTGACCAGCGCATCCACCGGTGCACTGCGCCCATGCCATCGGCTGGCGCCCCCGCCAGCAGCTCGGTCTCATTGAGCACCACGTTGCGCCCGAACGATTCGCCCGCACCAGCCGGACGAGCCTCCAGGACCAGATCCCAGCGTGGCCCGGCGGACTCGAACCGGTACCCCGCCCCCTGGGCGCCGCGGGCTTGGGTGGTCCCTCCCCCGGCCCCGGCCCTCCAAACCCGGGGGCCCCGGGCGTTGGGCGGCCGCGACGCGCGCAGCGTCCAAGCGCCCGCATCGTCCGATCCATACACCAGGGCGAGCCCCGTTTCCGAGGCGCCGGGCGCGCCCACCAACAGCGTGTGTTCGTCCATGGCGATGGCAGAGCCGAACCGGGCCCCGGCCTCCGGCACCGGGTGGTGCAGGCGCGGGCCGGTGCGCCACGCGCCGTCGCGATGGTGGAACAGTCGCACCTCGCCCGCGTACGGCACGTCCTCCACCGGCGAGCCCGGGGCGCCCACCGCCAGGTGTTCTGCCCGCAGGGCCACCGCCGCGCCCAGACGGTCGGTACGTCCTGAGCGCACGGCGTTCAGCAGGATGGCGCCCACGACCAGCGCCAGGCCCAGGGGCAGGTCCCATAGATTGATGGCCCCCAGTGCGCCCGTGGCGGCCACCACCACCAGCACCAGGGGCCAGTGCTGGCGCAGCGCCCCCCAACGCAGCAGCCCTGGTTGGAGCACCAGCTGCACCGAGGCCGCGGCCGTGAGCAGCAGGAATCCGAGGGAGAGCACGTGGGGGTGCAGGTCGCCCAGCACCAGGCTGAAGGCGGGGAACTCGGAGATGGCCCCCGGCACCACGCGCGATGCCTTGAACCACCACCAGAACCCATCGGGGTGCCAGCCCGGCGCGGGCGCGCCCGCGGTCAGGCCGTTGACGCCCACCCAGCTCCAGAAGCCCTCGGTGCCGCCGCCACCCGCGCGCACGAGCTCCAGCACCCCCTCCAGGTTGGAGGCGATGAGCAGCCCGAACACCGCGCATACCCCCGCCAGCGCCGCTCCGTCCTGGCTGCCTCGCGCCAGGCGCACCAGGGCTGACGCCAGGCCGAAGGCACTCACCGCGCCCAGCGCCGCCACGGTGGCCAGGCCCAGGGTGTAACCCACGCCGACGCCCACGCCGGTGAGCAGGGTAAGGGCGCCGATGAACAGGTAGCCTAGGTAGTAGTAGGAGACGGGCTCGCCGGCCATCCACGCGTCCGTGGGTGGGTAGAAGGGTGAGGTGGTGACGGAGCTGAGGAACATCAGGTCCGAGGTCTGCTCGGTATGCCCGATGCCGGGCACCGCGGCGCGCAGCAGCGCGACGCCCACGAAGACAGACAGAAGCACCAGTTCGGTGGTGAGCACCGCTCCCGAGCGCTCGCGCAGCTCGGCCCACAGCGTGGGCACCTGACGTCGCACCGGCAGCCAGGAGACCAGCGCCACCAGCGCCAGGGCCGCCAGTACCGACCAGCGCGAGTTGGGCAGGGTGTGCGTGAGGCCGATGCCCCAGGCCGCAAGGCCAACCAGCACCAGCCCCAAGGGCTTGGAGAAGGCCCACCAGCTGTCGGGCATACGGTAGAAGGCGCGCCAGGCCACCGGCGTGACGGCCAGCGCCATCGCCTCCAACGCCACCAGCCATATGCCCAGTGTCAAGAGCACGAAATCTCCCCGCTCGCTACGCTCGCTCGCCAGATGGGGCTGAAAGCCCCCCGCTCCGCCTCCTGACGGCCCTGCGGGCCTACCCGCGTCTCCGCACCCCAAGGGATGAGGGGTGCTCATGACACGGACGGCGTGCCCTCGACCATCAACCATCTCACCGTCCGGCGGGCTCGTCGCCGAAGAGGGCATCCACGAAATCGTCGGTATCGAACAGCGAGAGGTCGGTGGGCCCCTCGCCGGTGCCGATGAACACCACGGGCAGCCCCAGCTCCTGGGCTATCGCCACGGTGATGCCCCCCTTGGCCGTCCCGTCCAGCTTGGCTAGCAGCACCCCGCTCACGCCAACGGCCTCCTTGAACACCCGCGCCTGCTCCAGCCCGTTGTGGCCGGTGGTGGCGTCCACCACCAGCAACGTCTGCTGGGGCGCGGTGGGTTCCAGACGCTCCAGCACCCGGCGCACCTTGCGCAGCTCCTCGATCAGCGGGGTCTTGTTCTGCAGGCGCCCCGCCGTGTCCAGTATCAGCACGTCGGCCCCGCGCGCCACCGCGGCCTGGTAGGCATCGTAGGCCACCGCACCGGGGTCGGAGCCCTGCTGGTGCGCCACCACCTCGGCGTCCAGGCGCTCGCCCCACACCTGCAGTTGCTCGATGGCCGCCGCCCGGAAGGTGTCCCCCGCGCCCACCAGTACCGAGAGGCCCAGGGCGTGGTAATGCTGGATGAGCTTGGCGATGGAGGTGGTCTTGCCCGCCCCGTTCACCCCCACCACCATCAGCACGAAGGGCTTGGCGGGGAGCGCTTCCTGGTCGTACCAGTCCCAGATGGCCTTATCGGGAGGGTCCAGCAGCAGCGCCAGTTCCTCCTTGAACAGCTCCGGTACCTCAGCCGGGTCGCTGATGCCCTCATCGCGCACCCGTCCGCGCACCCGGTTCACCAGGGCGAGGCCCGTGTCCACGCCCACGTCGGCGGACAGGAGTGCGTCCTCCACCTCCTCCCACAGCCCCTCGTCGGAGAGCACCGCCCCCTGGAAGAGGGAGCCGAGGCCGCCGCCCCACCCCTTGCGGGTGCGGGCAAGGGCCTGGGAGGTCTGCTGCTTGCGGCGGAAGGGGTTAAAGGGCACGGGGGAGCCTCGGTACGCGGAGGTGCGTGTGCGCCTAGCCTAGCGCGCGCGGGCGTTCGAGGCCAAGGTGGCGCGCTGGCGCTAGGCGCTCAGGGCCTCCAGGGCCTGGGCGGCTGCGGCCTGCTCGGCGTCGGCCTTGCGGGCGCCGGTGCCCCGGCCAGCGGGGGCACCATCCACCAGCACGTCCACGGTGAACTCGCGCGCGTGGGCCGGGCCCTCGGTGCTAACCAGCCGGTAGGCGGGCAGACCGCGGCCCGTGGACTGGAGGCGCTCCTGGAGCGCAGACTTGGCATCGCGCGGGGCCCCGCTCCGGCCAACGTGTGCCAGCCCCTCGGCCAGCCACGCCAGGGCCACGCGCCGGGCAGCCTCTTCGCCCCGGTCCAGCAGCACGGCCGCCAGCACCGCCTCCAGCGCCTGAGCCAGGTTGGTGGGTCGCTCGCGTCCGCCGCCGGCCTCTTCGCCCGCGCCCAGAGCGAGGTAGGCGCCTAGCCCCAACCTGCGGGCGATGAGGGCCAGCGCCTTGCCTTGCACCAGTGAGGCACGGGCACGGGTGAGAGAGCCTTCGTCGCGGTCGGGGTGACGCTGGTAGAGGGCTTCGGCGGCCACCCACCCCAGGAACGCATCGCCCAGGAACTCCATGCGCTCGTAGGAGGCGTGACCCGGGTGCTCGTTCAGGTAGGAGCGATGCACCAGCGCCTGCTGAAGCAGGCCCCGGTCGGTGAACCACACGCCCAGGGCCTGCTCCAAACCCTCCCAGTCCAGGCCCTCCGGCCATGGGGAAGTATTAGTCAAAGATGCCCTTGGGCCACGGGGGCTGGGGGCGCTTCACCTCAGCCACGAAGGTGAGGCCCGATATCATCCCCTTCACACCCTCCCACGCCGCCGCAGCGTCGGCCGGGCTGGTGGGGCGGATCATCTTCAGGAATACCGGGTAGCCGCCCTCAGCCACGATGGTGGGGGTGCCGAACACGCCCATCTCGCGCGCCTCGGCGTGGGAGGCCGCTATCTCATCCAGCGTGGTGCGGTCGGCTAGGTCGGCCTCGAAGCGGGCCACGTCCAGCCCCGCCTCCTGCGCCAGGGCCCGCAGGCCGTCGGCGTCGTTCAAATCCATGCGCCGCTCGTGGCGTGCCTTCAGCAGGAGGGGCAGGAATCGGCGCAGCGCCTCCGGGCCCTGGCGACCCGCCGCCACGCCTGCGCGCAGTCCCCACAGCGAGGGGTTGAGCTGCTCATCCGGTTCTGTCCATGCCTGGTAGTCCGGCCCCACCTTCTGGTTCATCTGCTCCAGGGAGAAGGGTTTCCAGGTTATCTCGATGGGCGTCTCGCCCGTCGCCTCGCGTACCTGATCCAGCCAACCGGCCAGATTGAAGACGTACGGTCAGCGGAAATCGAAGTAGACGTCGGCCTTGATGGCGGCCATGGGGACTCCTTTCACGCCGTCCCGCGGTGTGCGGGGCTCGCCCGATTCTACGCACCGGCGCAAGCCCCCCGCTCGCTCGATGGAAGGGGGATTCCCCCTTCGGCGCTACGTCCTCCCCACCCTTTGGGTGCTCGCCAGTGGGGGTCTTTCGGCGCCCACACTCCCTGGCCCCCGTCTCCACTCGCTCGGTGCTCGCTCAGGGGCGATGCCCTCTACAGCTCGCCCACCAGTAGCTTGATGACCAGCCCGCTGGGCAGCTTGGGGTGGAAGTAGGTGGACTTGCGCGGCAGGCGGATACCCGCCCCGACGACCGCCTCGAATACCGGGGCGGGGACGCCCTTGACGAAGAAGGCCATCTGTCCCTCGCCGCGCTCCACCATGGCCAGCGCCTCAGCGCCGTCGTGCACGTACGCCACGTTGGCCGGGAAGCCGTCGCCCAGCACCGGGCGGAACACCGCCTCCTGGAGCAAGCGCGCCTCCACCGAGCGCACCTGCACCTCGGGGGCTGCTTTGGCGTCGGGCTGAGGCGCGGTGGCGGTGGTGGGGGTGAGCAGCCGAGCCGGCTTGCCCTGCTCGGCGATGCCCAGCACCACCGTGTCCTGTGCTGCCCTGTCCACTGCCTCCTGGAGCGCCGCACCGGTGCGCGCGCCGGTGGGAGCGGGCAGCGCCGTGAAGCCCTCGGCCAGCACCTGCTCGAGGCGTTGATGCTGCACGGGGCTCAGGGAGTGGAGCACCCGGTAGTAGGGCTGTATCAACAGGCCGGGGTCGGCGAAGTCGATGAGGCACGCCAACACCCGCGAGCCCGCTTCGCCCCCTTCCGGGTGCCTGCCCGCGTACACCACGGAGGTCTCGTAGCGGTGGTGCCCGTCGGCGATGTAGGCCAGCTGGTTCGCAAGCGCTGCTCCGATAGCTGCCAGCGCCGATGGGTCGTCCAGCCGCCAGAGCGCGTAACCCTGGCCGTCGTCCGCGGTGAAGTCCGCCAGGGGCACACCGGCGGCGGCCGTGCGGCGCGCCGCGTCCACCGTGCCGGAGGGGTCACGGTAGAGGAGCATGATGGGGCTGAAGTTGGCGCCGGTCGCCTCCATCAGGGCCAGGCGGTCGGCCTTGGGACCGGGCGCCGTGTCCTCATGGGGCAGCACGCCGGTGCCCAGTTCCTCCGCCTTCAGCGCGCCCAGCAACCCCCAGCGCTCGTGGGTCCGCCCGTCCATGCTGAAGCGCTGGCGCAGCAGGTAGTACGAGGGCGCATCGTCGCGCGCAAGGGTGCCATCTGCCTGCATCGCCGCGAAGGCTGCAGCGGCGTCCGAGTAGCGAGAAGGGGGCGCATCGCCGCTCATCTCCGCCAGCTCCAGCCGCACCATGTTGTGGGGATTGCGCGCCAGCAGCGCGCGCTCCTGGGCGACGGAGATCACGTCGTATGGCGGGCAGAGCAACTGCTCCATGGGCCCTGCTGCAGGGGTGTAGCGGACGGCTCGGAAGGGACGCAAGTCCACGGGGCGCGCTCCGGGGATGGGGTGCGGCCCAGTATAGCGGGGGAGAGATGCAGTGGGGCGCAGCCTTCCCCGCTCGCTGCGCTTGCTCGTTCAAGGGGGACACTCCCCTGGGGCACTCCGTCCGCCTAACCCCCGGCGGCTCCCGAAGGCGCACGATGAAACGCTTCCTTCCGGTGGCCCTCCGGCCCCCGCGCCCCCCGGCCCCCACTGCACCTCCCTAGCCCGGATAAACCCAGACTTGTCGGCATCCTTGGGGCTACGCCG
>JAYNIL010000023.1:0-24802 GCA_038109085.1 Chloroflexota bacterium | reverse complement strand
AGCACTCATCGACGGCATGGCATCGCTGGGCGTCTTCGGCGCGCACCTGGAGGGGTACGGCTGCGCCGGGGTGAGCCCCACGGCCTACGGGCTCATCATGGCCGAGCTGGAGCGGGCCGATTCGGGCCTGCGCTCCTTTGCCTCGGTGCAGAGCTCCCTCGCCATGACGGCCATCCACTCCTTCGGTACCGAGGAGCAGAAGCAACGCTACCTGCCTCCCATGGCGGAGGGGCGGCTCATCGGCTGCTTCGGACTCACCGAGGCCGATCACGGCTCCGACCCGGCGGGCATGGAGACGGCGGCCGTGAAGACGGGCTCTGGGTATCGCCTGAACGGGTCGAAGTACTGGATCACCAACGCTACCATCGCCGGGGTGATGGTCATCTGGGCCAAACTGGACGGGCAAGTGCGCGGCTTCCTGGTGGACCCTGCGCTGCCCGGCGTGAGCACCGAGCACGTGCCCGGTAAGCTCTCCATGCGCATGAGCGTCACCGGTGGCATCACCCTCGATGACGTCGCGCTGGGTGAGGACGCGCTGCTGCCGGGCACCAAGGGCCTGGGCTCGCCCCTGTCGTGCCTCAACTCCGCGCGCTACTCCATCGCCTGGGGCGTCACCGGGGCCATGGCCGACTGTATCGACACCACCCTGGCCTATACCCTGGGCCGCACCCAATTCGACCGCCCCCTGGCCGCCTTCCAGTTGGTGCAGGCCAAGCTGGCCGACGCCGCGACGGCGCTCTCCAAGTCCCAGTTGCTGGCTCTGCGCCTCGCCCAACTCAAGGAGTCGGGCAGGCTGCATTGGTCACACATCAGCATGGGCAAGTACTCCAACACCCGTGCCGCGCTGGAGGTGGCGCGCACCTGCCGCGACCTACTGGGCGCGGCGGGCATCACCACGGGCCTCTCCCCCCTGCGCCACGCGCTGAACCTGGAGACGGTGCACACCTACGAGGGCACCGAGCACATGCACCAGCTCATCCTGGGCCGGCACCTCACCGGCTTGAACGCTATCTCCTGAGGAGCACCCCCATGTCTGAACACGAGCACGAGCACCAGCATCGCCACCAGCACGTTGGGCACGAGAAGCACGGGCACGGCGACGAGCATGGCAAGCATGAGCATGGTGGACGTGGGCACGGACACGGGGGCCATGAGCACGGCTACTATGCCGACAGCCTCCACAACAACGACCTGCTCTACGCCCCGGTGTACCGGCAGGTGGTGGACTGGCTCGCCATCGCGCCCGGCGCGCAGGCGATGGAGGCAGGGAGCGGCGCGGGCGGCTTCACGGTGGTGCTGGCGCAGGCCGTTGGGCCGGACGGGCAGGTGACGGCGCTGGACGCCAACGAACAGCTGTTGGGGGTGGCGAGGGATAGCGTGGAGAAGGCGGGCCTGGGAGCGCGGGTGCGCTACGCCGCCGGTGACCTCGCGGCGCTGCCCTTCCCCGACGGTTCCTTCGACCTGACCTGGTCCTCCCGCACGGTGCACCACCTGGCCGACCAGGTGGGCGCATTGCGGGAGCTGGCGCGCGTGCTGCGCCCCGGCGGGCGCCTCGCGCTGCGCGAGGGCGGCATGCGCCCCAACTTCCTGCCGGACGACGTGGGCATCGGCGCGCCGGGCCTGAACGACCGCATCCACGCCGCCCATTCGGCGTGGTTCGGCGCCAACGTGCGGGGTGAGGGCGCGACGCGCTACCCATACGGGTGGCTGCACGCGCTGCGCGAGGCGGGACTGAAGGACGTTGGCGCGCGCACCTTCCTGCTGGAGGCTACGGCCCCTTTCACCGACGCCCAGGTGAAGTACATGGCCCGCCAGCTCAAGCGTTGGACCGAGGACGGCGAGCGCCGTCACTACATCAACAAGGACGACATGGCCACCCTCACCCAGCTGGCCGACCCGGCCTCCGACCACTACGTGTTCGGCCGCGACGACCTGCACCTGGTGGAGACGGTGAGCATCTACGTGGGCACGCGCTAGCCTTTTGCCCCAGCGCGCGTCCGGTGCTACGGTGCCGGGCAAACCAGACACCCCCTGCAGGGGACGAGGAGGCACCGATGCCCGGTACCATGACCACCCTCACCGTTGACGGTAAGCCTGTGGACGCCTACGTGGCGGTGCCGCAGGGGCCCGGCCCCTTCCCCGGCGTCGCGGTGGCGATGCACGTGTTCGGGGTGGACCGGTTCGTGCGCGGCAAGTGCGATGAGCTTGCCCAGGCTGGGTACATCGCCGTGGCCCCCTACCTGTTCCACCGCGAGAGCGTGTCCAACGATGCGCTCACGGGCATCGCCTTCGATGACCCCAAGCGGCGCGAGACGGCCATGCCCATGAAGGACCGGCTGGTGGACTCCCAGATCCAGGCCGACATGTTGGCCGCCGTGGCCCACATTCGCTCGCTGCCCCAGGCTTCGGGCCGGGTGGGTGTGACGGGCTTCTGCATCGGCGGGCGCATCGCCTACCTGATGGGCGTGACCAGCAAGGAGTTCGGCGCGGCGGGCATCTGGTACGGCACCGAACCGCACCTGCCCTGGGGGCACCAGGGCGCCTCGCCCCAGGCGCTCACTAAGGAGCTGGCCTGCCCCGTGGTGGGCTTCTTCGGCAACGAGGACGCCAACCCCTCGCCGGAGATGGTGGACAGCCTTGGCGCGGCGCTGCGGGCGGCGGGCAAGGACTACGAGTTCCACCGCTATGACGGCGCACCCCACGCCTTCAACGACCCGTTCAATCCGGTGCGCTTCACCCCCAAGGCCGCGGCTGATTCGTGGCCCAAGTTCATCGCCTTCTTCGACCGCTACCTGAAGGCCTAAACCGTGCGCCAGGCCACGTTGGATGGGCCGCGCCGTCGAGTGGCGCGGTGGCGCTACCTGAAGGCCTAACCCGTGCCCCAGGCCACGTAGGATGGGCCGCGCCGTCGAGTGGCGCGGTGGCGCTACCTCAAGGGGTAACTCATGCGCTATGCAGATCTCGCTGGGCAGCAGGTCAGCGTGGTGGGCCTCGGCACCTGGCAGTTCGGCTCGCGCGGGTGGGGCTGGGGGCGTGACTTCGGTCCGGCCGACGCGAACGCCATCGTCGCCCGCGCCCTGGCGCTGGGCGTGAATCTATTCGACACCGCCGAGGTGTACGCGGCTGGAGAGTCGGAGCGGGTGCTGGGTGCCGCGCTGCGCGCCGCCCCGGCGAGCGGGCACGAGCCGTTCATCGCCACCAAGGTGTGGCCCACCCGGGTGCTGGCCCGCCAGGTGCGCGCCGCCGCCGCCCGCTCCCTCGCGCGATTGGGCGTCGAGCGCGTGGGACTCTACCAAGTGCACTGGCCCAACCCCCTGGCGCCCATCGGACCCGTCATGGCTGGGATGCGCACGCTGCTGGACGAGGGCCGGATCGGCGCCGTCGGGGTGTCCAACTTTAGCCTCGCCCGCTTGAAGCGCGCCGAGGCGGCGCTGGGGAGCCCGGTGATTAGCAACCAGGTCTCATACTCGCTGCTGCATCGCGACCCGGAACGTGAGCTGGTGTCCTTCGCGCAGACGGTGGGGCGCACCGTCATCGCATACAGTCCGCTGGCCCAGGGGCTCTTGTCGGGCCGCTACGGGCCGGACGGCGCGCGCCCCGGCGGCTACCGGCGTGCCAACCGGCTCTTCGCCACCGGCAACCTGCGCCGTGCCTCGCCGGTGTTGGACGCGCTGGTGCAGGTGGCGGCGGCCCACGGTGCCACGCCCGCCCAGGTGGCGCTGGCATGGGTGCTGCGCCAGCCGGGCGTCATCGTCATCTCCGGCGCCAAGTCCGTGCGGCATATGGAGGAGAACGCCGCCGCCGCCGACATCACCCTGCGCGCCGATGAGGTGGCGGGGCTGGAGGAGGCCGCAGCCGCCTTCCGGCCCGTTCTGGGGCTGCGGGCGCTAGCCGCACGCCTCCTGAACCGCTAGAGGCGCCGGCCCGTCACCTTCTGGGGTGTGACCGCCAGCGTCACCCGAACCATGCCCGGCTTGCGGGGGTAGCGCGCCTGCCCGTTGTACTTGAGCGAGAAGTCGTCGATGAGCTGCTCGGCCCCCTCGCTGACCTCCTCGGCACGTCCCATCAGCCACAGGCAGCGCCATGGGTCGTCCAGCCCCATAATGGAGAGGGCGACGCGCGGGTCCCGGTGGACATTGCGCTGTTTCTGCGCGCCTATGGAGCAGTTCATTAGCACCCGTCGCCCGTCCGTACCCACCCAGATGGGGGTGACCTGCGGGCTGCCGTCGGGCATCAGCGTGGCCAGGTGGGCGAAGACGTTCTCCCGTAGGTAGGCGGCCATCTCCGGGGTGAGCGCCGAGCCCTTCACCTGGGCTGCCAGGCCCGAGGGCCGAGGCGTGGTGGCCTGGGGCGGCTGGCCCGCGCCCTCACGCATGCCCACCTCCCGCACCCGCTCCGGCGCGATGCGCACTAGTACCCGCTCCTTGCCCACAGCGGCGTGGTCGTAGTTGTCCTTCCCCTCGTACTTGCGCGTGAGGAACGCCACGTGCTCGTCAGCGCCTTCGGTGGTCATCTCCTCCACGCGCCCGCGCAGCTGCACGCCCCGCGTGCCGCTCGCGAAGCCCAGCACCGAGGCTGCCACGCGCGGGTCGCGCGCCAGGTTGCGCTCCTTCAGCCGTCCGCGCGCCGTGTTGATAAGCAGGTGCTCGCCGTCTGTGTCGGCCCACACGGGCGTCACCTGCGGTGAGCCGTCGGCCATGAGCGTGACCACGTGGGCCAGCACCGGCTCGCGGATCAGCGCGACGGCTGCGGGGCTGAGGGTCGCGGGCATGGCGGGCCTCCAGGGTTGGCTGGGGGGATGCTAGCATGCGGGGCATCTCGCCACTCGGAGGCCGCCGTGCACCTGAGCACCGACCGCATCCTCACCACCCATGTGGGCTCGCTACCCCGCCCCGACGACCTGGCCGCCGCGCTGCTGGCCAAGGAGAAGGGCGAGGGGAACGACCCGGCCGCCTTCGAGGCGGTGGTCGCGCGCTCTGTGGCCGACGCGGTGAAGCGGCAGGTGGCGGTGGGCATCGACGTGGTCTCCGACGGGGAGATGAGCAAGATCGCCTACTCTACCTACATCCAGGAGCGCCTATCCGGCTTCTCCGGCCACCGGCCGCGCAAGCCAAATCTGGATGTGGCGCCCTTCCCCCGCCTGCGGGAGAAGATGGCGCGCATCACCGGCGAGCAACCCTTCAAGCGGGCGGTGTGCACCGCGCCCATCGCGGTGGTGAACCGCGAGCCGCTCCGGCGCGACTTGGCCAACTTCGGGGCCGCGCTCAAGGGCCAGCACATGACCGACGCGTTCCTGAACGCCGCCAGCCCCGGCGTCATCACCGTGTTCCAGTCCAACGACTACTACCCCTCCCAGGAGGCGTATCTCGGCGCGCTGTCCGATGCCATGCGTGAGGAGTATGAGGCCATTGTGGGGGCGGGGTTCCTGCTCCAGGTGGACGCCCCGGACCTGGCCATGGCCCGCCACACGACCTTCCAGGACCTGCCGGAGGCCGAGTTCCTGGCCCAGGCGCAGCTGCAGGTGGAGGCGCTGAACGCGGCGCTGGTGAACGTGCCCAAGGAGAAGGTGCGTATGCACGTGTGCTGGGGCAACTACGAGGGCCCGCACACCCACGACATCGACGTGGCCAAGGTGCTGCCGCTGATCCTGCGTTCCAAGATCGGTGCCGTCTCCTTCGAAGCGGCCAACTCCCGCCACTCCCACGAGTGGAAGGCGTGGCGCGACGCCGACCTGCCGGACGACCTGGTGCTCCTGCCCGGGGTGGTGGACACCACCTCCAACTTCGTGGAGCACCCGGAGCTGGTGGCCCAGCGCATCGAGACCTTCGCGGACATCGTGGGGCGCGAGCGGGTCATCGCCTCGTCGGACTGCGGCTTCGGCACCTTCGCCGGGTTCGGCAAGCTGGACCCGGACGTCTCGTACCTCAAGTTGGAGGCGCTGGCCGAGGGGGCGCGCATCGCCAGCGCCCGGCTCTGGTAGGGCAGGGCGCCTAGGGCTTGGCCCCGTTTAGGATGGCGCTGACGGCCTCGTTCAGCGGGGCCTCCAGGCGTGGGCCGAACTGAGTGACGATGCGGGCTGAGGCGAAGACGCCCAGGCGCGCCGCGTCGGCGGGCGCGAGTGCGTGGGTGAGCCCGTACAGCACGCCCGCCGCGAAAACGTCGCCTGCCCCCGTGGTGTCCACCACCTGCACCCGGTGGCCAGGCACCGCCTGCACGTCGGCCCCCGCCTGCACCAGGCACCCGTCAGCCCCGGTGGTCATAAACACCATCGCGGCGTCCTTGGCCACCCCATTCAGCGCACTCTCGCGGGAGTCCGCTCCGGCGTAGATGCGACCCTCGTGCTCGTTGCAGAAGACGATGTCGGCGTATTCGCGCACGGCCTTCCTGAACGCATCGCCGAAGGCCTCCACCATGCCGGGGTCCGACAGGGAGAGGGCCACGCCCACGCCTGCCTCCTTGGCGGCGCGGATGGCCGCCCAGGCGGCCTCCGTGCCCGTGGGTGAGCCGAATAGGTAGCCCTCCACGTACAGCAGCTGGGAGCGTGCGATGCGCGCGGCGTCTACGTCCGCCGGGGTCAGGTCCGCCGAGGCGCCGAGGGCCGTCTGCATCGTACGTTCGCCGTCGGGGGTCACCAGCACCAGGCAAGTTCCCGTGGGCGCTCCGATGTGCCCGCCCACGTCGAAGCCCACGCCCGCCTCGGCCATTGACTCGCGGTAGAGCGCCCCGTCCATGTCCGTGCCCACCTTGGCGGTGAAGAACGCCGTACCGCCGAACTGCGCCACGCCCACCATGGTGTTGGCGGCCGAGCCACCGGCCGCGGCCTTACGCGCGTAGCCGTCCAACCCTGCCAGCAGCCCCGCCTGGGCATCGGCGCTCACCAGGGACATGTACCCCTTGCGCAGCCCGTGCGCGGCGATGAGCGGGTCATCCACCCGCACCTCTGTGTCCACGATGGCGTTGCCGATGCCGTACACGTCGTAGCGCTGGGTCTCCACAGGGGCTCCTTAGAAGGGGGTCATCTGACGATAGGTGCCCCCTCGCGCGCGCGTCAACGAGCAGTGGTGCGGTTTGACCCCTGCTCGAATGCCCCCGTACACTGCCATAGACCTGCACACAGTCCCGAGAAACACGCAGGGTAGTTGAGAGGGTTATGTACGGACAACGGCGGTCGGAGTTCGACCCAGACCAGCTCATGCGCGATGCCAAGGTGTGGTGGGAGCGCAACAAGGGGCGCTTCCCCGGCGGTGGCAGCGTGGGCGTCATCGCTGGTGTGGCGGTGGCGCTGCTCCTGGCGGCGTGGCTCGCCACGGGCATCTACACCGTGGGGCCGGACGAGCAGGCCGCGCTGCGGCTGTTTGGCAAGTTCCAGGGCACCGAGGGGCCTGGCCTCAAGTGGTACTTCCCCTCGCCCGTCGGTACCCGCAACGTGGAGCAGGTCACGCTCACCAAGCGCATGGACCTGGGCTTCCGTGACACCTCAACCAACACTCGCCCCCGCGAGGCGGTGATGATCACGGGCGACCTGAACATCATCGACGCCCAGATGGTGGTGCAGTACCGCATCCTCAACCTGGGGGACTTTCTCTTCAACGTGGACGACCCTGGCGACATCGACACGCGCGAGGGGCGTCCCGATGGGCGAACCCTGCGGGAGGCTTCCGAGGCGGCCCTGCGTCAGGTGGTGGGGCAGCGCTCCATCGACGACGTGCTCACCGTGGGCAAGGAGCAGGTGCAGGATGACGCACGCGATCTGCTCCAGCGCATGCTGAATGAGTACGGCTCCGGCATCGAGATCCAGCAAGTAGCCCTGCAGCAGGTGCTCCCGCCCGCCGAGGTGCAGGCCTCCTTCGATGACGTGGTGGCCGCCCGCTCCGACAAGGAATCGCGCATCAACCAGGCCCGCGCCTATGAGCAGGACCAGCTTCCGCGCGCCAAGGGTGCGGCTCAGCAGGTGGTGCAGACCGCCCAGGGCTTCAAGGAATCGCGCATTGCGCTAGCCCGCGGTGAGGCGGCCGAGTTCGACGCCATCCTCACTCAGTACCAGGCCTCGCCCGAGGTCACGCGCCAGCGCCTGTACCTTGAGGCGATGCAGGAGATACTGCCGGGCGTGCAGCTGTTCGTGGTGGACCCAGATGTGGGGACGCTCGTCCCATTCACCCCGTCGGCCGGGCAGGGGGTGAATTGATGAAGACGCTCATCGCCCTGGTAATGGTGGTCATCGCGGCGTCCATCGTCGTGCCCCAGACCGCCTTCACCGTGGACCAGACCCAGCACGTGCTGGTGACCCGCTTCGGTGAGGTGCAGCGCTCCATCTCTGAGCCTGGCCTCAACTTCAAGGTGCCCTTCATCGACACCGCCGTGCGCCTGGACAAGCGCCTGCTGCGCGTGGACGTGGACGCACGCGGGTTCCCTGACGTGGAGAACCAGTTCTTGGTGATCGACGCCTACGTGCGCTACCGCATCACCAACCCCCGTTCCTTCCGTGAGACGTTGGTGAACGAGACGCAGGCTGCCTCTCGCATCAGCGACATCGTCACCTCCCAGCTGCGTGCCGAGGTGGGTCAGCGCACCCGCCCGCAGATCATCGGCGGGCAGATTACCGTGGGCGCCGACGGCGTCACGCGCGTGGAGCCCATCCTGGAGGGGAGCGTCGCGGCTCGCGAGGCGCTCACCCGGCTGGTCCGCGAGCGCGTTGACGCTCGCGTGAAGACACAGGGCTTCGGCATCGAGATCGTGGACGTGCGCATCAAGCGCGCCGACTTCCCCGACACCATCCTGGAGAACGTGTACGCCCGTATGCGCACCGAGCGCGAGGTGCAGGCGCAGAAGCTGCGCGCCGAGGGTGAGGAGACCTACCTGACCATCACGGCGGACGTGGACCGGCAGGTGCAGGTCATCGCGGCCGAGGCCGAGGAGACCTCCGACCGCCTGCGCGGTGAGGGTGAGGCCGAGGCTATCCGCATCCTGGCCGCCTCGCTGGAGCGCGACCCGGAGTTCTTCGCTTTCCGGCGCTCCCTGGAGGCCTACAAGGCCATCATCGGTTCCGACGACGCCCTGATCCTCAAGCCCGACTCCGACCTGTTCCGCTACCTGCAGGGCGCGGCACTATCCACTCCCTAAAGCCCGGAGACCACGCTGAACGCACCGGCGCCCGGCCCCCCAGTGGAGGCCGGGCGCCCTGCTATCATGGAGCCTGATGGACCCCCAGCGCATCCGCAACTACTGCATCATCGCCCACATCGACCACGGCAAGTCCACCCTGGCCGACCGGATGCTGGAGATCACCGGCACCGTCTCCGCGCGTGAGATGCAACAGCAGGTGCTCGACTCTATGGACATCGAGCGCGAGCGGGGCATCACCATCAAAGCCCAGGCCGTGCGTATGGCCTTCACCCACCGCGACGGGGCCGAGTATGAGTTGAACCTGATCGACACCCCCGGCCACGTGGACTTCTCCTACGAGGTATCCCGTGCCCTTGCCGCCTGTGAGGGCGCCGTGCTGGTGGTGGACGCCACCCAGGGCATCCAGGCCCAGACCCTGGCCAACGTGTACCTGGCCCTGGAGCACGACCTGACCATCATCCCGGTCATCAACAAGATCGACTTGCCCGCCTCCGACCCGGAGCGGGTGGAGGAGGAGCTTCGCTCCGCCTTCGGCTTCAAGCGGGAGGAGGTGCTGCGCGTATCGGCCAAGGACGGCACCGGCGTGCACGCGCTGCTGGAGGCCATTGTTGACCAGGTGCAACCGCCGGAGGCGCACCCCGCCGACCCGCTGCGCGCACTGGTGTTCGACTCCAAGTACGACTCCTACAAGGGTGTGCTGGCCTACGTGCGCGTGCTGGACGGGCAGGTGCGCGGGGCTGACGTGATCCGCATGATGGCCACTAACATCAACGCCGACGTGTTGGAAGTGGGCGTGTTCGGCCCGAACATGCGCAAGGTGAGCTCCCTCACGGCGGGCGAGGTGGGCTATATCGCTACGGGCCTCAAGTCCGTGGGCGAGTGCCGCGTGGGCGATACCATCACCCTGGCGCGGGGCGGGGCCACCAAGCAGCTGCCCGGCTACGGCGAGCGCAAGCCTATGGTCTTCGCGGGGCTCTACCCCACCGAGGGGGTGGACTTTCACGAGCTGCGCGAGGCGCTGGAACGCCTCCAGATGAATGACGCCGCCCTCTCTTTCGAGCCGGAGAACTCCCCCGCGCTGGGCCCCGGCTTCCGTTGCGGGTTCCTGGGGCTGCTGCACATGGAGATCGTGCAGGAGCGCCTGGAGCGCGAGTACAACATGGACCTGGTGGTCACGGCCCCGTCCGTGGCCTACCGGGTGGTGATGATGGATGGAACCGTGCGTGAGGTCTCGCGTCCCACCGACCTGCCAGACCCCGGCTCCTTCGACCACATCGAGGAGCCGTGGCTGGACATCTCCCTGCTCACGCCCTCGCGCTTCGTGGGGCCGCTCATGGACCTGATCTCCACCCGCCGGGGCGAGTTCAAGCGTACCGAGTACCTGGACACGGCCCGCTCGGGCGGCTCGGCGGCGGCTGACGCGCTCCCCTCCACCGACCCGCGCGTGCTGCTGGAGGCCTCACTGCCCATGGCCGAGGTGCTGGTGGACTTCTATGACCAGGTGAAGACCCGCACCAAGGGGTATGCCTCTCTGGACTACGCCTTCACCGGTTTCCAGACCTCACCCCTGGTGCGCCTGGACATCCTGGTGAACACCATGCCAGTGGACGCCCTCTCCCTCATCACCCACCGCGACACCGCCTACGTGCGCGGGCGCGCCCTGGTGACCCAGCTCCAGAAGCTGATCCCCCGGCAGATGTTCGACGTGCCGATACAGGCTGCCGTGGGTGCCAAGATCGTCGCCCGCGAGACGGTGCGCGCCATGCGCAAGAACGTGCTGGCCAAGTGCTACGGCGGCGACATCACCCGCAAGCGCAAGCTGCTGGAGAAGCAGGCCGAGGGTAAGAAGCGCATGAAGCGCATCGGGCGCGTCGAGGTGCCGCAGGAAGCGTTCCTCGCGGTGCTCAAGATGGATTCCAACTAGACTGCCCTGGCGCTAGCCTGCGCACATCATCCGCAGGAGGCCGCTCATGGGAGCCCTCACCCGCGCCGTCATCATCATCGCGTTCCTGGTGGCCTCCGTCGTCACCCTGGACGAGGGCTACGTCGGCTTCATCTTCGGCGGCTTCTCCATGCTGCTGGGGCTCACGGAGTTCATCGCCTCGCGCAGGCGCTAGCGCGCCCCCGGCGCTCGCTTATGGCAGCGGGCACCGGCTGCTCCGGCCGATTCCACGTCCCATTACAGCAGATGACGATGCGCTTGCCCATGCCAGCCTCCTGGGGCCCACAAGGGACGGTGGGGGCAGTCTAGCGCGCGGCGGGAGGGGTGTCCCCGGCCAAACGGCCAGTCAACGCCGTGAGCCAGGCGCGCACCTGCGGGGCGTAGTCGGGGCGCTCCAACGCCAGCTCCACCGCGGTGGTCAGCAGGCCGAAGGGCGTGCCTGCATCGTGCCGGTGCCCCTCAAACCGGTGGGCGAACACCGGCTCGCTCTGGGCCAGCAGCGCGATGGCGTCGGTGAGCTGGAGCTCGCCGCCTGCGCCCGGCTCGATGTGCTCCAGCGCATCGAAGATGGCCGGGTTGAACACGTAGGGGCCGAAGATGGCCAGGTCGCTGGGCGCCTCGGCCACCGGCGGCTTCTCCACCACTCGGCCGAGGCGCAGCGTGCGCTCGTCCACCGGCTCGCCTGAGGCGATGCCGTAGCGTGAGACGTCCTCGCGCGCCACGCGCCCCACGCCGATGACCGAGCCGCCCAGACGCGCCGAGGCGTCCAGCAGCTGGCGGGTGGGGGAGGGACTGCCCAGCAGTATCTCGTCGGGCAGTAGCACCACGAAGGGCTCATCGCCCACGGCGGGTTTGGCCGTCAGCACCGCGTGGCCCAGCCCCTGCGGGTACTGCTGGCGCACCGAGACCACCTCGGCCAGCGATGCGATGCGCTGGAGCTCGGCCAGCTTGGGGCTCTGGCGCTCCTCCAGCGTGCGCTCCAGCTCCGGGTGGGGGCCGAAGTAGTCCTCCATCATCCCCTTGCCGCGCGAGGTCACCAGCACCACGCGGGTGATGCCGGCCTCCACCGCCTGCTCCACCGCGTACTGGATCACCGGCTTGTCCACCAGGGGCAGCATCTCCTTGGGCACAGCCTTGGAGATGGGCAGGAACCGCGTGCCGAAGCCCGCCGCCGTGATGACCGCCGTCCCAACCTGCTTGGTGCCCATAGCGGTGGAGAGGATAGCAGGGGTGGGAAGGGGAGGGCGTGCCTACTAGCGGCAGAACGGGTAGGTGGCGCTCACTTTGCGCGTAGCCTCGTCGAACGCGAAGGAGTCCTCGCCGCTGGTGGTGAAGCGTACCTCCCACGCCCTGGACTCGGGGAGGAACGTCGCCGACGCCACGGTGCCCCGCCCCAGGGTGCGGCACTGGTCGGACTGCGAGGTGAGGATGAAAGAGCTCACCGCCGACACCGCCTCCTCGCTGGTGTAGACGGGCTCCGGCGCGGTGGCGGGCCGCTGGTCAGTGCATGCCAGCACCGCGAGGGCGAGGACGAGTGCCGCGACCGTGATGCGGATGAGGCATCCTTCCTGTGCTCGCGCACGGGAGACGCTTCCATTGTGCTCCCCAAGGGGACAGCGTGGGCGGTGCGGGCCCGTGGTTCGGGTGTGGGGCAACCCTACTTCTTGGGCGTTGGCGCGTGTGTGCCATGCATCCTGGTGCGGCTCACCGTGCGGGCGCGGGGTTAGGGCGGGTGGGTCCTGCCCGTGCCGGTTGGGGGACGCCCCCTCTGCCGGGGGTCTGAGGGGGTGTCCCCCTAACGGCACACCCCCTTTCACCCATCGAGCCGTCCTTGCCGCTACGGGCCTGGGTGCCGACCACCCGGGACGGCAGGGGGCATGCGCTGCCGCGTCAGGGCAAGCGTGGTTGGGGCTTCCGCTCGCAGGCGTCGGCTTCTGGGCGCTCCAGAACTAGGTGCCCCCTCATAGCCCCACTGAGCCCGCGCTGCCGAGTCCCGCGCCCGCGCGGTCAATCAGGCCTCTTGCCGGCCAAGCGCCCCCGCGCAGCGAGCAACTGAGTGCTCTCCCGCTGGCCCCCACCCCCTTAGCGGGGTAATATGGGGTTGGCCGTGCTAGACGGGGAGTTCGCGGTTCCCTGCACCCGCAATCCGCTTCAGCGGGGTTGAAGCCCCTCCCAAGGTCCGGCCCTGGCGCCTCTGTCTCGGGCGGCATGTTGACGGCCGGGCCCTGCGCGGCGGAACCCTGTGAACCCCGTCAGGTCCGGAAGGAAGCAGCGGTAAGCGGAGCGTTCCGGGTGCCGCAGACCAGCCTGGTTCGAGTGCCGTCCAATGGGGCAAGCGTCAGGTCACCGGCTCGACGGAGGGTGCACGGCCACTACCCCTCCCACCAGCGCGGCGCCCCACGGGGCGCCGCGCATCTTTTCCAGGAGGCGCCGATGCCGCTCCCGCGCCCCAAGAAGCGTCTGGGCCAGCACTTCCTCACCGACCGCAACATTCTGGCGGCGGTGGCCGATGCGCTGGGCGTTGGCCCCGACGACACCGTCGTGGAGGTGGGGCCGGGGCGCGGATCGCTGACCGATGTGCTGGCGGAGCGCGCGGGCCGCGTGGTGGCGGTGGAGCTGGACGCCGAGCTGGTGCCGCACCTGCGTGAGTCGCTCCCCGCCAACGTGTCTGTGGTGCAGGCAGACGCGCGCGCCACGGCTCCCGCGCAGGTGCTGGGCGGGTGCTCGCCCTACCTGATGGCGGGGAACCTGCCCTACTACGCGGCGCTGCCGATCTTGCGCACCTTCCTGGAGTCGGAGTGCCCGCCCATGCGTGCGGCTTTCCTGGTGCAGCGCGAGGTGGCAGAGAACATCTGCGCCGCCCCCGGCGCCATGGGCCTCGCCTCGCTGGGGGTGCAGCTGTTCGGCTCACCACGCATTGTGCGGCTGGTGCGCCCCGGCTCCTTCTCCCCGCCGCCCAAGGTCACCTCGGCGCTGGTGGCGGTGGAGGTGTACGAGCGCCCCGCCGAGGGAGTGGACGATACGCCCGCCTTCTTCCGCCTGGCGCGCGCGGCCTTCTCGGCCCCCCGTAAGCAGTTGCGCAACACGCTGGCCGGAGGGCTCTCCATCCCGCCAGCCCAGGCTGAGGCGCTGCTGAAGGTGGCGGGTATAGACCCCACGCGCCGGGCCGAGACGCTGGCGCTGGCGGAGTGGGGCGCGCTGTACCGCGCCTGGCGTGCCGGGTAGCATCGTCCCATGCCCGCCATTACGCTCCAAGCCCCCGCCAAGGTGAACCTGGCCTTCGAGGTGCTGGGCCGGCGCACCGACGGCTATCACGAGGTGCGCACGGTGCTCCAGGCGGTGGGCCTCGCCGACGTGCTCACGCTGGAGCCCGCCGACACCCTCTCGCTCGTTGTGGAGCCGTTGGGTTCCGCGCCCGTTGACGGCAACCTGGTGCTGCGCGCCGCCGAGGCGCTCCGAGAGGCCACGGGTTGCGCACAGGGCGCGGCGATGCACCTAGTTAAGCGCATCCCCACCGCTGGCGGGCTGGGCGGCGGGAGTTCCGACGCCGCCGCTGCCCTGACGGGCCTGCGCCGCCTGTGGGGCCTGCGCCTCGATGACGCCGCGCTGGCGGTTATCGCTGCGCGCCTGGGCTCCGACGTGCCTTTCTTCCTGCGGAGCTGCACGGCGCTGGGCACGGGCCGGGGCGAGGTGCTCTCCTCGCTGCCCGCGCCCGCCGAGGGGTGGGTGGTCATCGCCGCACCGCCGAGTGGCGGCCCCGCAGACAAGACGGCCAACATGTATGGGCTGCTCACCCCGTCCGACTTCACGGACGGCGAGGCCACGCGCGCGTTGGAGGCGCGCCTAAGGGCCGGGCAGCCGGTGGATGGCGCGTTGGTGAACGCCTTCGGCCCGGTTGCCGCGCGCGCGTTCACGCCGGTGGCGCCCATGCTGGTGCTGCTGGCGGAGGACGGCGCGCGCCAGGCGCTGGTGTCCGGTGCGGGGCCGTGCTGCTTCGCGCTGTGCCGCGAGCGGGCCGGGGCCGAAGCGTTGGCTTCACGGGTTCGCGATGCCGGATATCATGGGTGGGCCGCGCCGCTGCTGCCCGCGTGGGGCACTGAAGGTCTGGCTGCACAGGAGGAGTCGTGATGGCGAGGGTGGAGCGTTCCAACCCAGTGGGGCTGCCCGCCCCGGTCAACGGCGCGTACTCGCACCTGGTGCGCGTGGGCCCGTGGGTGTTCCTCTCCGGCCAGACGGCCGGTGCGCCCAATGGCGGCGTGGTGGGTGGCGAGGACGCCGGTGCCCAGGCGGCCGAGGTGTACCGGCGCATCGGGGTGGCCCTGGCCAGCGTGAGGGGCGGCTTCGAGAACGTGGTCGCCATGAACACCTACCTGGTGAGCGTCGACGACTGGCCCGCCGTGCGCGGCCCGCGCGCCGCTGCCTTCCCCGCGGAAAAACCCACGTCCAGCTCAGTGAACATCACTCGCCTCGCCAACCCCGCCTACAAGGTGGAGATAGATGTGGTGGCCCACCTGCCCCAGCACGCACAGGAGGATGACCCGATGGCTTCCCTGGAACACCTGCAACCGGCGGGCATGCCGGACAACGCCAACCGCTACTCGCAAATCGTGCGGGTCGGCCCGTGGGTCTACATCGCCGGGCAGGTGGCGGCGGACGCCTCAGGCAACGTCGTCGGGAAGGGCGACCCCGCCGCCCAGGTGGTGCAGGTCTACGCCAACCTCACCCGCGCCATGGAGGCAGTGGGTGGCACGCTCGCGGACATCGTGAAGACCACGGTGTACGTCGCGGGCACTGAGCACCTCGATGCCATCCGTGCCGCGCGCGCCGGGAAGTTCGGCTCCCAGCCACCCACCTCCACGTTGCTGGTGGTCTCGCGCCTCGCCAATCCCGATTACCTGCTGGAGATAGAGGCCGTCGCGTATGTCGCTCACTAGCGAGCCGGGGCGGACGATGGAGCCTGCCGAAGGGCGAGGCGACCCCGACGACGTCCGCAGGTTGTACAACGACTTGGTGCACCTGTGGCCACTGGTCAGCCCCCCGGAGGACTACGTCGAGGAGGCTGGGTACTGGTATCGGGAGCTGCGCCGCTACCTGGGGCCGGGACGCCACGCCATCCTGGACATGGGCGTGGGTGGCGGGCACAACCTGCACCAGTTCGCCCATGAGTTCGACGCGACCGCCGTGGACCTTTCCGCCGGGATGCTGGAGCACTCGCGCCGCCTGAACCCTACCGTGCACCACGTGGTGGGGGACATGCGCACCGTGCGGCTGGGGCGCACCTTCGACGCGGTGCTGATCCACGACGCGGTTGACTACATGGTGACCGAGGCCGACCTGCTGGCGGCCCTCACCACCGCACGGGTGCACCTGAACGAGCACGGCCTGCTGCTGGTGGCCCCGGACTTCTACACCGATTCGTTCGTCTCCCCCTCGGTGCAGGTGGACACCAACGCCGCCGATGGCGTCCAGCTCACCACCATCGAGTTCGACACCCACGCCGACCCCACCGGCTCGCGCCTTGAGGGCGCGTTCCTCTACCTGATACAGGAGGGCGGCACCCTGCGCGTGGAGGTGGACCGGCACGTCACCGGCATCTTCTCCATCGCCGACTGGGAGCGCCTCTTGGTGCAGGCAGGGTTCATCCCCGCCCGGGTGGACTACCCCGTGGCCGACAACGGGCGTCCCATGTACCTGTGGACGGCACTCGTCGCGGGCCCCAGCGCCTAGCGCACGTCAGCCCGCGCTGGCGCGCGGGGGAGCCCCGTGGGAAACTGCCGGGGTGAGCGAGCAGCCCACCCGCATCCCCCTCTTTCGCGTGCACCCGCTGGATGCGCCGGTGGTGGCCGCCGCCGTGCGGACCCGCCGCGCAGCCGCCGTCCGCTTCCACGGTGAGCGGGTGCTGGACCACTACGCCGGGCCCCTCTCCGGCCTGCCCGGCTTCCTGGGCGATGACCCGCTGGTGACCGAGGGACCCGCGCCCGACGCCCTGGCCCCCACCGTGGCGTGGGATGCCAGTGCGCTGGCCCGCCTGCTGCCGGGCATGCCGCCCGTACCATCGCCGGAGGGGAGCGGCTTGGAGGCGGAGGCCGACGGGGTGCGGTCGCTGCACCTTGCCGCCTGCGCCCACGCGCGCCGCCTCCCCTCGGCCACGCTGCGGCGCCTGGCCGACCTGCTCTCCCGCGCCCATGACCCGCTGGGCTCACTGGTGGCGGCCCTCGCCGAGGGCAACAGTGGCGTCACCGGGGCAGTTGGCGGCTTCGACGCCCGTGAGATGGACGGGCGCCTGGGCCGCCCACGCCCCCTGGGCGCACCGCGCGACGGAGGCCCCGTGGACCCGGCGGAGCTGTCGGCGCTGCTGGCGGGCGATGGCCCCCTGGCGGCACACTTCCCCGCCTACCGGCCGAGGGTGGAGCAGATGGCCATGGCTCACGCCGTGGCCCGCACCCTGGGGAATCCGGAGGACGAGTCCCCCCGCCAACTGCTGGTGGAGGGCGGCACGGGTATCGGCAAGTCCGTCGCCTATCTGCTCCCGGCCATGCTGTTCGCCTTGCGCAACAACACCCGCATCGTCATCTCCACCAACACCATCAACCTGCAGGAACAGCTGGTGTCTAAGGACATCCCGGACCTGGCCGCCGCCCTGCGGGCCGTGCCGGGTCTGGGGGCCGAGCGGCTGCGGGTGTCGGTGCAGAAGGGCAAGGCCAACTACCTGTGCCTGCGCCGCTGGGAGCGGCTGCTGCATACCGACACGATGTCCGGCACCGAGGCGGGGTTCCTGGCCCGCACGCTGGGCTGGCTGGGTGCCACGCGCACCGGCGAAAGGTCGGAGCTGGCGCTCTCACCGGAGGAGGCCGGGGTCTGGGAGCGCTGCTCCGCCTCCGGCTACGCCTCCTGCCCCGGTGCCCGTGAGGGGGCGTGCTTCTACCGCCACGCGCGCGAGTCCGCCGCCGGGGCGCAGCTGCTGGTGGTGAACCACGCGCTGCTGCTTTCAGACCTGCAGGTGGGCGGCTCGCTGCTGCCCGACTACGAGCACCTCATCGTGGACGAGGCGCACAACCTGGAGAACGAGGCGACGCGCCAGTTCGGTTTCCGCGTGACTCAGGCGGGGTTGGAGGAGCTGGCCGAGCGGGCGGGGACGCTCTCCCACGACGTGCAGACGGCACTGGCCGTGGGTGCCGTGGGCCCGGAGCGCCGGGCCCCGGTGGACGAGCGCCTGGGTGAGCTGGGCGCAGCGCTCCCCCCAGTCCGCGAGAGGTGGGCCGCGCTGTGCGCGATGCTGGCGGCGCATGCGGCGGGGGAGCGGGCGGGCGAGGACGGGGAGGTGCGCATCACCGAGGGGGCGCGCGCCCAGCCCGCCTGGTCCGAGGCGGAGGTGGCGTGGGACGGTTTCGAGCGCGCCGCCGCCGCGCTGGCGGAGCGGGCCGACGGGCTGGCCCGCGCGCTGGACGGGCTGGAGGCGGGCAGCGTGCCGGGGCTGGAGGGGTTGATGGGCGATCTGGCCGAGTGGCGCACCGACCAGGGCGAATTGCGCCGCTACACGGCCTCCTTCGTGGCCGCGCCCGGCGATGACATGGTCTACTGGCTCAGCACCGGCATGGGCCTCTCGCTCAATGGCGCGCCCCTGGATGTGGGCCCGCTGCTGGCCGAGGGGCTGTACGAGCGCAAGCGCGCCGTGGTGCTCACCTCCGCGACGCTGGCGGAGCGCGAGGGCTTCGCCCACGTGAAGACACGCCTAGGAGCGGACGAGGCTGAGGAGCTGGCCCTGGGCTCCCCCTTCGATTACCAGCGCGCTGCCCTCCTGTGCCTGCCCACCGGCGTTCCCGAGCCCAACGCCCCCGGCTACGCCGAGGCGGTGGCCGACGTGCTGGCGCACCTGGCGGGCATGGCGGGCGGGCGCACCATGGCGCTGTTCACCTCCCACGCGGCGGTTCGCGCGGCGGCTGCGGCGCTGCGGCGCTCGCTTCGGGGCACCGGCATCGGCGTGATTGCCCAGGGGGTGGACGGCCCGCCCGCTCAGCTGGTGGCGCGCTTCCAGGCCGACCCAGCCTGCGTGCTGCTGGGCACCGCCTCCTTCTGGGAGGGAGTGGATATCGCCAACGACGCGCTCAAGGTGCTGGTGGTGGCGCGGTTGCCCTTCAACGTGCCCACCGAGCCCGTGTTCGCCGCCCGCTCCGAGGGGTACGAGAACGCCTTCATGGAGTTCGCCGTTCCCCAGGCGGTGCTGCGGTTCAGGCAGGGTTTCGGTCGGCTGATACGCGGGCAAGACGACTACGGCGCCGTGGTGCTGCTGGATAGCCGCGTGACGGGCAAGGCCTACGGGCGCATGTTCCTGGCCGCGCTGCCCCAGATGCAGCGCATCGCCGCACCGCTGCCCCAGGTGTTGGAGGCGGTCCAGGGCTGGCTTGCGGAGCGCGGCGGGTGAGTGGGATGGAGTTGGCCGTGGCCGGGCCGCTGGACCTGGAGCCCACGCTGGCCTGGGGGCAGTCGTTCCGCTGGCAGCTCGACGCGCGCGGGCGCTACGTGGGCGTGGTGGGCGGCGATGTCGTGCGCCTTACCCGCACTCCCGGTGGCGTACTGGTGGAGTCGGCGCCCACCCCGCCGGGTGAGCTGGCCGAGGCCATGGCCGCCTACCTGCGCCTGGATGATGACCTGTTGGCGATACAGGCGCGCCTATCGGCCGACCCGCACGTCGCCGAGGGGATACGGGCCTACCCCGGCCTGCGGATGCTGCGCCAGGACCCGTGGGAAACGCTCGCGAGTTTCATCCTCTCCCAGGTTTCCAACATCCCGCGCATCCACCACACCGTGGAGGCGCTGGCCCGCGCCTTCGGGCAGCCGGTGCGCCTGGGCGGGACGTGGCGGCGCACCTTCCCTGGCCCGGAGCAGGTGGCCGAGGCGGGGGAGCGCCGCCTGCGCCGCCTCGGCTGCGGCTTCCGTGCTCCCTACCTGGCCGCCGCGGCCGAGGCCGTGGCCGACGGACGCCTGCGCCTGGACGCGCTGCGCGGGCAACCGTACCCGAGCGTGCTGGAGGCGCTCACGGGCCTCACTGGCGTAGGCGATAAGGTGGCGGACTGTGTCATGCTCTTCGCCCTCGACCGCTCCGAGGCCTTCCCCGCCGACCGGTGGGTGCTGCGCGTGCTGCGCGAGTGGTACGCGCTGCCGGAGCGCTTATCCTACCCGGCAATCCGCGCTTGGGCGCAGGGGCGCTTCGGAGCGGACGCGGGCTATGCCAACCACTACCTGTTCTGGCGTGTCCGGGAGGAGAGTAGGGGGTAGGCGGTCGCCTGCTGCCAGGAGTGAGCCCGGCGCAGCCGGGCGGGGAGGCCCGTGCTATCCTGGCCGCCCATCCCCACCAGGAGCATGCCGTGGAACCGGACCTGTCAGGACAGATTGCGCTGGTCACCGGCGCTAGCCGTGGCATCGGTGCGGAGCTCGCCAGGGCCCTGGCGGGGTGCGGGGCCACGGTGGTGTGCACCGCCCGCGCCACGGGTGACGGGTCGGCGGGCACGCTGGCGGGCACCGTCGCTGCCATCGGGGCGGCGGGTGGGCGCGCTGAGGCCGTTCCCGCCGAGCTGACTGACCCTGCCGCCTGCGAGGGGCTGGTGAGCAGCATCGTTGCCGGTCACGGACGCCTCGACATACTGGTGAACAACGCCGGCATCTACCCGCGCGGGCCCCTTGTCACCACCACCCCCGGCGACTGGGACGCGCTGATGGCCGTGAACGTCAACGCCGTGTTCGACCTGTGCCACTTCGCATCGGTCCAGATGCAGGTGCAGCGCTACGGGCGCATCATCAACGTCTCCTCGTACCTCGGCTCGCAGGTCTACCCCGACCGGCTGGCCTACGCCGTCTCCAAGGCCCTGCTTGACCGGCTCTCCTACGGCCTGGCCCGCGAGGTCATGGCCGACGGCGTGCAGGTGGTGGCGTGGGCGCCGGGCCTCACGGCCACCGAGATGACCGACGGGCGCGGCGACCCAGTGGAGGCAGTCGTCCCCTCGTTCCTGTGGCTCTTCACCCAGGAGCCTACGGCCTTCACGGGCCGCAAGGCGGAGAAGCGCGGCTTCGGGGAGACCTGGGGCCCCGGCATCGCCATTGAACCCCTCCCGGAGCGACTGACATGGAAGGACTGATGCCGGACTTCTCCGGGAAGGTGGTGCTCATCACCGGCGCCTCTCGTGGGCTGGGCCGGGTTTTGGCGCTGGGCATCGCGCGCCGGGGTGGGGCGCTGGCGGGCACCGCGCGTCAGCTTGAGTCCTCGCCCGGCGTGGGCGGTACGCTGGCCGAGACGCGCGACCTTGCCCGGCAGGCGGGCGCGCGGTTCCTCGCCATCGCGGGCGACATCACCACCTATGCAGGCGCGCAGGCCGCCGTGGACGCGACGCTCGCTGAGTACGGGCGCCTGGACGTGCTGGTGAACAACGCCGGCATCTTCCCCAAGGCCACCATCGCGCAGACGAGCCCCGCCGACTGGCGCGCACTCATGGACATCAACGTCAACGCCGTCTTCTACGCCACGCGCGCGGCCCTCCCGCACCTCATCGCGGGCGGCGGTGGGGCCATCCTCAACGTCTCCTCCGGAGCGGCCTCTGGCATGGCCGAGGGGCGCGTGGGGTACGCCGTCACCAAGTGGGGCATGAACCGGCTCACGGTGAACTTGGCCGCCGAGGTGCGGCAGCAGAACGTGGCGGTGAACGCCATCAACCCCGGCATCATCGAGACGGACATGAACCTGGGCCGTCCGGGCGCGGACCCGCCTTCCGTGTTCGAGGACTCGGCCGTTTGGCTGGCCGCCCAGCGCGTCCCCTACACCGGGCGCATCGTCTCTCGCGCCGACTTCGGGAAGACGTGGGGGGCCGGGGTGGAGTGAGTTTGTCCCCCTGCCATCGAGCCCGCCGTCAGGCGGGCGGGGGAAGAGTGCTGGCGGGCGAACAACATCGTTAAGGAGGCCTCATGGGCACCTCACGCATGTACACCGACAAGGCGGGCGATACCACCTGGCAGCCCATCGAGCTGGCCCAGCAGGCCGAGTGGCTCAAGGGCATGAAGGCCGAGACCATCACCTTCGGCATACGCCCGCCCCACGTGGAGCAGGACTGGCACCCCGCGCCCAAGCGCCAGTTCGTCATCATCCTCTCTGGGGGGCTCCAGATCACCTACCCGGACGGGAGTAAGCGCGTGTTCACCGCGGGCGAGGCGCGGCTAATGGACAACATCACGGGCAAGGGACACAGGACCATCGCCGTGGGCGATGAGCCGTGCGTTACCGCTACGGTGGTGCTGGCTGACCAGACCCCGCGCATCGGCCCCATCTAGGCCGTCGCGCCCTCGCGGGGGCGCTGGGCCAGTAGGATGAGCAGCGCGCCCACCCCGGCCAGCATGGCGCTGACGGTGTAGATGAGGTGGTAGTTGCCGGTGACGTCGTAGGAGAAGGACGCCACCAGCGGTCCCAGCGCGTTGCCGAACAGGTGGATCGGCGCCACCATGCCCCGGATGACGCCGATGGACTCACGGCCGAAGTAGTCGGCCCACACCACCTGCATCACGGTGAACAGGATGCCGGTGCCCACCCCGAAGATGAGGCCGAAGGCGTAGGCCTCCAGCGCCGTGTCCGTCACCACGAAGAGGGCGATGGCCCCGGCCATGATGGCGTAGGAGAGCGCCATCACCTTCTGCACGGGCACGCGCTCCGCCCACACGCCAGCCACCAGGGAGATGGGCATCGCCACGAAGGGGGCGATGGACAGGCTGGTCACCGCCGCCGCCGAGGAGACGCCCTCACCGGTGAGGTACGTGAACCAGTGGAAGTGCACCGCCGTGGTGACGAACGACTGGATGCTCACCGCCGCCGTGATGAGGTAGAAGGCCGGGGCGCGCAACGCCTGGCGCCCGTTGAAGGAGCGCTCCGCCAGCACCTTGCCCGCCCGCCGGTCCGTCTCCGCCTTGGCGTGGGCAGCCGCGGGGTCAACCCCGTCGGGCAGCAGGCCCATGTCCTCCGGTTTGCGCTTGAGCAGCAGCAGCGTGGGGGCCAGGGCGATGCCCCACACCGTCAGGCCCATGGCCCACCAGCCGGTGCGCCAGGAGCCGGTGAGCAGGATGCGCTCTGCCATGACGGGGAAGGCGATCTGTCCCACCCGCTGGCCCAGGTTGGCCAGGGCGATGGCGCGCCCGCGCATCACCACGAACCACTTGGGTATCACCACGCCCACCACCATGAAGAAGGTGGAGGCGATGACCGTCCGGCCCACCAGCTGGAGGACGAAGTGTTGCCAGTAGGCCTGCACCAGCGCCATGAGCACGAAGGTGAGGCCCATGAGCACGATGGCGATGGTCATCACCAAGCGCGCCCCGCGCTTGTCCATGACCCGCCCCACCAATAGAGAGGTGAGCCCGCCCACGAAGGAGCCGATGGACATGGGCAGCGTGTAGGTAACGCGGCTCCAGCCGAACTCGGTGGTCATGGGGCCCTGGAACACGCCCAGCACGGGGTTGGTCTCCACCCCTCCCGCGAAGGAGATGATGGAGACCACTAGGACGATGACCCATCCGTAGTAGCGCCTGCGCTTGGGTGCGGGGGAGGTGGGTTCGTCTGCCATCAGTCGATGGTGACGACGAACTTTCCGAAGTGCTCCGAGCGTTCCATCTCGGCGTGGGCTTCGGCCAGCCCCTCCAGCCCCACGTTGCGGTGGATGGCGCTGGCCACCTTGCCCGCGCCCGCCGCCTCCACGATCTGGCCCAGCTCGCGGTTGGTGCCCATGAAGACGCCGAAGATGCGCAGTTCCTTGGTGAACAGCTGGCCGAGGTGCAGGTTCGCCTTGTAGCCGGAGGTGACCCCGCAGATGCCGTAGCGCCCGCCGCGCGCCAGGGAGGCGTAGGCGTCCTCGAAGAAGAGCGCGCCGGTGGAGTCCACCACCAGGTCAACGCCCTTCCCTCCAGTGAGCTCCTTCACGCGCTCGGCAAGCGACTCGGTCTTGTAGTTGATGGTCTCGTCAGCGCCCAGCGCCTTGGCGGCGGCTATCTTCTCCGGGGTGGAGGTGACGGCGATGCACCGCCCGCCCACCACGCCCTTCACGATCTGAATCGCCGCCGTCCCCACGCCGCTGGAGGCGGAGAGCACCAACGCGGTCTCGCCCGTCCTCATCTGGCCCTCGCGCATGATGATGGACCACGTCGGCAGGTAGACCGTTGGCAGCGCCGCCGCCTGCTCGTAGGAGAGGGCGTCGGGGATGGGCACGGCGTTGGCCGCGGGCACCACCACGTACTCGGCGTCGGAGCCGGGGGCGTGGGTGCCCACCATGTTGGGGTAGGGGACGTTGGAGAGCAGCGGGTTCACCACCACCCGCTGCCCGGCGCGCAGGCCCGTGACGCCCTTGCCCAAGGCGCTCACCTCGCCCGCGCAGTCGCCGCCCAGCACGTGGGGCATCTTCTCCGCGGGCACCTGGGTACCGCGCAGCCCCGCGCGGGTGTACAGGTCCAGCCGGTTCAGCGCGGCGGCGTGCACGCGCACCTGCACCTGTCCCTCGCCGGGGGTGGGCGTGGGCTGCTCGCCCACCTCGATGACCTCGGAGCCGCCGTGCTGGCGGATGAACGCTGCTCTCATCAGGGCCTCCGTCCTCAGTTGCTCCTAGCCAATCGCTTGGCCAGCGCCAGCGCGCCACGGCGCGTGCGCACTCGTCCGTCCAGCGCCGCCGCGCGCACCCCGTGCGAGAGGCGCGACAGGTTGACCATGTCGAGCAT
>JAYNIL010000022.1:0-25030 GCA_038109085.1 Chloroflexota bacterium | reverse complement strand
CGCCTGCGCGCCGCACCAGCGGCCTAGGAGTCCAGCAGCGCGGGGGCGAACACCTCCTCCGGCGTCATCACGCGCGGGGTGAGCCCCTGCTCGTGGGAGAAGCGCATCGCCGTCTCCACCACGTTGCGATTCGCCGCCAGACCGTAGGGGTAGAGGTCCTTGGCGAGGCCCGTACGCACCGGGGCCTGGGGCACGATGCCCGTGTCCACCCACGCGCCCACGGCATCACGCATCACGGCGTAAGAGCGCTGCTTGGCCTTCTCGAAGGCCTCCAGCAGGCTGCGGGCCACCCACGGGTGGCGCTCGTAGATGCTCCGCCGCACCACCACCGTGTGGTTGAAGGGGAAGATGCCGGTCTTGGCGTAGTAGCGGGCAGCCTCAGCCGCCGGGTCCTTGAACAGCAGGCGGGCCTTGGGGTGCTTGGCCAGGTCGATGGTGGAGCGGTTCACCCCGCCGCCCCAGAAGTAGACCAAGATTGCATCAAGCTCCCCGGCCACCAGCATCTCGCCCATGGATGTTGAGGCTGGTATCTGCTTCACCGTCACGTCAGCGGGCGGCTGGAAGCCGGATGCCCCCGCGTGGGATGTCTCCGGGGTGCGCTCCTGCCACCACTCCACGCTGGAGCGGTCGAGTCCGTGCTCGTGCTGGAAGTAGCCGCGTGACCAGAGCCCCGCCGTGATCTGATACTCGTTCAGGCCAATGCGCCGCCCGCGCAGGTCCTCGGGTTTGGTGATGCCCGCGTCGGCATTCACGTACGCCCCGGTGCCGAAGAAGTGGCGGGTGGTGAAGATCGGCAGGGCCACCCAATCGGTGTTACCCGCCGCCATGATCATCAGCAGCGAGGAGATGGACATCTCCGAGACGTCGAACTCCTGGTGCGCCAGCTGGCGGTGGAACAGCTCCGCGGCGTGCACGTCGGATGCGGCCAGCGCCACGCCCTCCACGCCCACCGTTCCGTCCAATATGGGCTGGCAGCGCGGGTTGGCCCCGAAGGCGAGGGAGAGGGCAAGCTTGGGTGCGGTGGTCACTGCGGGCCTCCTGGCTGGGTTGGGTGGATGCTACACCCCAAACGGGGATGGTGGGGATTCGGCGTGTCGGTGCCATTCGAAGGGGTATACTGGCGCGCACCCTGCGGCCCTTGACCGGGGCCGAGTGCACCGCGTGTTGCGGTGACTAACGAGGAGGAACGATGCTTGACGCAACCCGCAACGAGCGGATCACCAGCGTGGGACCCGGCACCCCCATGGGCGAGGTGATGCGCCGCTACTGGCACCCCGTGGCCCCGGCCGCGGAGCTGGACGAGGACCCGGTGAAGGACGTGCGTCTGCTGGGTGAGGACCTGGTGCTCTACCGGGACGCGTCCGGCACACTGGGTCTCATTGGCCGCGTGTGTCCGCACCGGCGCATGGACATGCTCTACGGCATCCCGGAGCAGGACGGACTGCGCTGCCCCTACCACGGCTGGCTGTTCGACGAGAGTGGCCAGTGCATCGAGCAGCCCTTCGAGACCAAGCAGGACCCCTCCGGGAACTTCATGAAGAAGATCCGCCTGCCCGGCTATCAGGTGCAGGAATTCGCGGGGCTCATCTGGGCCTACATGGGCCCAGCCCCCGCACCCCAGCTGCCCAAGTGGGACGCCTTCCTGTGGGAGAACGCAGTGCGGGAGATATCCATCTCCCACCTGCCCTGCAACTGGCTCCAGGGCGTGGAGAACTCCCTGGACCCGGTGCACACCGAGTGGCTCCACGGGGTCTACCCGGAGTACCTACGCAACAAGCGCGGGCGCAAGTCCGCCTGGATCAAGCCCCACATGCACGAGAAGGTGGGCTTCGACGTGTACGAGTACGGGGTCATCAAGCGCCGTCTGCTGGAGGGCGCGAGCGAGCAGGACGACCTGTGGGCCGTCGGCCACCCGCTGCTGATGCCCTACACCCTGTTCCAGGGCTCCGAGGTCTCCTGCAACTTCCAGTGGCGCATCCCGGTGGACGATACCAACACCATCTACATGCGCTACACCATCTACACGGCCGCGCCCGGTCGCACCGCTCCCGTTCAGGAGAAGGTGCCCTACTACTACGCGGCCATTCGCGACGAGCGCGGCCGCCTGCACATGGACACGGTGAATAACCAGGACGCCTCCGCCTGGGTTGCCCAGGGCCCGCTGGCCCGGCGCGATCTGGAGAAGCTAGGGCGCTCCGACGAGGGCATCATCCTGTTCCGGCGGTTGCTGGAGCAGCAGATTCAGACGGTGAACGACGGCGGCGACCCCATCGGCGTGATGCGCACGGCTGAGGAGGCCACCGGCATCAAGCTGCCGCTGGAGGAGGGAGGCGTGGGCGGCATCGACCCCGCGCGCCTGGCGTACCGGCCGCCCCTGCAGCCCATCGACGGTGACTACGGCCCCGTGAAGCCGATGGCCGATCAGGTCATCAAGGGCTGGCAGGAGTACCTGACCAAGGAGCGCGCGGCGGGCTCGGCCCACTAGCCTCCTTGGCCTGAGCGAGCACGAGGGCCCCGGCGCGGTGCGCCGGGGCCCTCGCATAGACTCTGCCACGCTCGCCTGGCTACTGTGACCGCGCACGGCAGGCTCACCGGGAAGCCCTCTGCCCGACGGAGGTCCCCTTGGCACCACAGTCCATGTTCGAGCGCTACGGCGGCTTCGCCAACGTGAGCCAGACCGTCTCCTCCTTCTACGAGAAGATGGTTGACTCGCCCACCACCGCCCCCTACTTCGTGGGCGTGAACATGCGCACCCTCATCGACCACCAGACCAAGTTGATCACCAAGTGGCCCCCAGGAACCCCATAATCTCCGAGAAGAACACGTCGTTGTGCTCGTGCAGGCCGTGCCCACCGCCCTGGGTGTGGGACCAACGGTAGCCTGGGTTCTTCTTCGCGGCCAGGGCGTTCATGTCGCGACCCACGTCCCGCATGCGCGGGTGCTTCTCTTCGGAGCCGGTCACCACCAGCACGGGGCAGCGGATCTGGTCT
The DNA here is from genome assembly GCA_038109085.1 of Chloroflexota bacterium. GTDB lineage: Bacteria > Chloroflexota > Dehalococcoidia > Lucifugimonadales > Australimonadaceae > Australimonas. The sequence continues at coordinate 22,040 of JAYNIL010000022.1, read as the reverse complement.
GTGTGACCGGCGCAGATGTCGTAGTGCTCGGAACAGTGCCGGTCCAGGTACACGCTCGCCGAGAAGTGCGCTCCGTCGTTGGGAAAGTCCACGCTCATGATGGCATCACCCTTGCCCGCCTTCACCAGTGCCTCGGCCTGGGCCTTGTAGCCCATGTGCATGGCGGACATCTCGCACGCGGCGTAGTAGCGCTGGGAGAAGCGCAGCGGGCCCACGGAGATGACGCACGCCACACGCGGGTCCTGGAGCTTGGCCTGGGACAGCACCACCTTCACTGCGCCCAGTGAGGAGCCCAGCAGGCCGATGCGCTTGAAGCCGCGCGCCTCAGCCCAGTCCAGCTGCGCCTTGATGTCCAGATGTGCTTCGGAGAGGCGCTCAAAGGCGTTGCCGATCTTGTGCCCACCCGACTGGGACGCCCCCGCGATGGTGTCGTGCCCACGTGTGTTGAACACCGCCACCGGGATGCCCAGTTCGCAGAAGTGTCGTGCCCGGTCGGTGGAGGCTGAGGAGTAGAAGTTGCCGGAGGAGCCGTGCACCATGATGAGCCCGTCGATGAGCAGGTCGGTGCGCGGCTTGTCGGGGAAGAAGCAGACCCCGTGCAGCTTCACCCCGTCCGAGGTGGTGGTCGTCTCGATGTCCATGCGCTCTCCTGTGGGCCATCCGGGGCCCCGGTGTGTTGGTTCGTTGGCGGGCGCAAGACTACCCTGCCCCACCCGACACGGCTAGAGGCTCCCGTAGATGCGTTCCGGGGTCACCAGCACCACGGTGCGCTGCTCCTCGCGCATGGTGGCAGGGAAGTCTTCCCAGCGCTCCGTCGGACGGCCCGCCGCCGCGTAGGCACGCCCCAGCAGGGCGATGCATGCCGCCTCGCGCGCCGCGTCCCACGGGTGCAGCTCGGTGGGCCCCTCCACGGTGACGTAGCGCTTATTGGCGGGGTTCACCACCGTGACGGTGGCGCGACCGGTGCGGCGCGAGTTGCGCACTTTGGCTGTTTGGTCTCGGGAGACGAAAGCGATGCGCCCGTCCACGGGCCCCGCGCTGACCACCGTGTTCTGGGCTCGCCCTGACGCACCGACGGTGGCCACTACCGCCAGGTGGTGCTCGGCCAGAAACCCAGCCACCTGCTCGTAGGTGAAGGCCATGGCTACTTCTCCCCGCTGACGACGAGGGCCGTCTTGCCCTTGATCTGGCGCGATTCCTGGTAGCGGTGCGCCTCCACCGCCTGCGCAAGCGGCCAGATACGGTCGATGGTGGGCTTGAGCTTGCCCTCGCAGAACCAGTCCAGGATGGTCTGGAAGTCCTCCCGGCTGGTGCCGGCCCCGCCCGCGCCCAGCACGGCCTGGTGGCCCCGGTACAGGTCCGTGACGGCGAAGGTGACCTGCCGCCCGCCCGCGCCGCCGAAGATGGCGATGCGGCCGCCCTTGGCCAGCGCCGAGAGGCCCTTGGCCACGCCGTCGCCCGCCACCCCGTCCACGATGACGTCCACGCCCCGCCCGGCCGTCAGGCGCCTGGACTCCTCGGCGAAGTCGGCCTCGGCGTAGTTGATGCCGTGGTCCATGCCGTAGCCTGCCGCCCAGGCCAGCTTCTCCGCGCTGGAGGAGGTGCCCAGCACCGTGCAGCCCAAGGCCTTGGCCAGTTGGATAGCCGCGATGCCCACGCCAGAGGCGGCCGCCTGCACCAGCACCGCATCGCCCTTCTTGGCCCCACCGCGCACCACCAGCGCGTGCCAAGCCGTGGTGTAGGCGATGGCCAGGGTGCTGGCCTCGGTGAGCGAGAGGCCCTCGGGCGAGGGGTACAGCAGCGAAGCGGGCACCGCCAGATACTCGGCGTAGGAGGAAGCGGGCTGGCGCACCACCACCCGGTCACCCTTGTGCACGGAGGTTACGCCCGGCCCCACCGCCTCCACCACGCCCGCGGCTTCGATGCCGGGGATGGCCGGGAACTGGACCGGCTGGCCCTTCCCCGAGCGGCGCGTCACCTCAGAGGGGTTCACGCCGGATGCGGCGACGCGCACCAGTGCCTCGCCCTCTCCCGGCGTGGGGGTGGGTACCTCCTCCAGCCGCAGCACCTCGGGACCGCCGTAGGAGTGGAACCGTATCGCTTTCATGGGCACCTCTCGGTGAAGGGGGATGATTGTGATCGCAGAGTATGCCCGCCCCGGCCCGGCCGGGCAAACGACGCGTTGACGCCCCGGCGAACGCGCCTGTACCGTCGGGGCAGACCCGCCCAGGAGCGTTCACCCCATGACCCAGCCTGACTTTCAGACCGCCTTCCAGGACGTGATGCCCCGCAACCACTGCTGGGGGTGCGGGCCCGACGTACCAGGCGGGCTGCGCCTGAAGACGCGCTGGGACCCGGCCAGCCCGGACAAGGCGGTGTGCATCTGGACCCCGCGTCCGGAGTTCGCGGCCGGGCCGCGCACCATCGTGTACGGCGGCACCATTGCCTCGGTCATCGACTGTCACGGCATCTGGACGGCCATCGGGGATGTGTACCGGCGGGAGGAGCGCCCCGTGGGCGAGGGCGAACTGGTCTGGTTCGTTACCGGCGCGTTGAACGTCTCCTACCGCAAGCCCACGCCCATCGACCAACCAATGACGGTGCATGCCTGGGTGCGGGAGGCCCACCCGCGCAAGTCGCTGGTGAGCATCAGCCTGGTCTCTGCCGGCGTGGAGTGCGCCACGGGCGATATGGTGGCCGTGCGCGTGCCCCCGTCCTGGTACGACGAGCAGGGCTCCTGAAACGCACCCTCGCCCGGTGGCAGGAGCGCAACCGCATAGGTAGACTTTCCCAGACGGCGGGTGGAACCCGCGCGCCGTGCCCATTGGGGCGCCTGTTCTATACCCCTTCCTGGCCCCCTGCGGCTGCTCCTCTTCGACGATGACCCGGACATCGTGGAGGTGGTGCGCCTGGTCCTGGAGATGGCGGGGTGGCTTCCACGTGGACGCCACCGCCACCGGCCGCGAAGTGCTCGCCCTGGCCCAGGCCGACCCGCCCGATGTCATCCTGCTGGACTTCAACCTGCCCGATCTGCCCGCGCGGGAGGCCGCCCACGCGCTGGGAGCCTAACCGGCGACCGCGCCGGTGCCCATCGTCCTATTCAGCGGGGAAGACCAGGGCGTGTTGAGCACCCTGCAGGGAATCCCCAACGTGGCGGAGGTCATCACCGAGCCGTTCAACGCCGCGCTCCTGGGCAGGCAGATAGCCCGCCTGGTGCAGGAGCACCGCCCCCCGCAGGACTGAGCCGGGCTGGCGGTAGAATCGCCCCAGCGGCTACCCGCCGCAGGAGGTGCGCGATGCCCGCTGACCACTCGCTTTCCCTGACGCCGCAGACGCTGGGCAGCGGGGTCGTTGACCCGGGCGGGTTCCAGCGCTTCTCCTCAGACGCGGCCAACGTGGTGCGCCTCTACCACGACGACCCCGACGCATCGGTGGTGGTGTGGAACCTGGAGCCGGGGCAGACCCAGGGGCTCCACCGGCATCCCGCCAATCTGCACGTGTTCTACGTGCTCACCGGCGAGGGCACCTACCGGCGCGGGGAGGACGGGCCTGACGTGCCCGTGCGCGCGGGCCAGTGCGTCATCATCCCCCGAACACGCTCGCACGCCATCGTCAACACGGGCACACAGCGCCTCTCGTACCTGGCAATCTCCACCTACGGACCCGACGGGTACGTGCGCGCGGAGCCCTAGACAGGCACGGACAGACCGGAGGATGGGGATGGTGGGCCCGGCAGGGATCGAACCTGCGACCGAGCGGTTATGAGCCGCCAGCTCTGACCACTGAGCTACGGGCCCGCGAGCGCGTGGCGCACCAACTTGCGTCGACGCGGGACAACAGTATGCCGCACCCGGCGCGCGGGCGCAGCCTCGACGCGTGGACTTGGGGCTATTCGGTCTCGGGGCCCAGGCGGCGCAGCTCGGCCGCGACGCGGTCGGCGGTGATGCCCGCGCTCTCCAGCATCTGGCCCGCAACGTCCTCCGGTGATTCCACCAACGCCTGGAGAAGGTGCCCGGTGCCCACGGTGCGCTGACCGGCCGCCTTGCCGATGCGCGCGGCGGACTCGATGACCCGCTGACACCGGCGGGTCATGCCGGTGGTGCCGGTGTACAGGCTCCCCCGGCGGCCGACCGCGGCCTCCAGCTGGCTGCGCATCTGCCCCGGGTCGCCGCCCAGGTTTACGATGGCGCGAGAGGCCTGGGAGCGCAGGTCGCGCAGCAGCCCCAGCATCAGGTGCTCGGTACCCATGTAGGCGTGCTCAAAGCGCTGCGCCTCCTCCTGCATCACCGAGAGCGCGCGCCAGGCGGGCGGAGTGAAGCGGCCAGGCAGCCCACGGACGGCGGTGGCATTCACACGCACCTGACCGCCCTCTGCTGCGGGGCCAGTGCTGCGTGAGAGGAGGCGGCGGATGTCCACCCCGCCGAAGAGCAGCACGCCGAGGGCCATGACGAACACGCTGCGGGCAGGCACGCTCACCAGGAACTCCGGCAGCCCGCCCCAGGCCGGGTCACCGTAGCGCTGGAGCGGCACGATAGAGAGCAGCAGCAGCGGCAGGCCCACGATGGCATAGGCGAGCCAGGCGAACTGGGAGGTGATGTATTTGGCCTGGCGCACCCCCACGATGACCCCGGCCCCGGACGCGATGCCCAGCAGGCTCACCAGCACCGCCAGGATGTAGGCGCTCCGGTAGGGCACGCTGGGCGGCAGTGGGCCATGGCCCACTGCCGCATCCACCCGCCATGCCAGCCAGCTGGTCAGCACCACCAGAACCAGGACGGCGAAAGAGATAGCGAGGGCGTAGAGCAGCTGGCGGGTTGGCGTGCGGTCGGTCATCAGCATCTCCTGGAAGCGTCCCGTGGAGTGTTCGTGAATTCTAGCAGGGAGGCTCGGGCCCATTGCACCGGACTGCGGAGCGCCTTTCACCCATTCGTTGCACTAGCGGGAGCGTCCTTGGCAGTCCCCGCGTGGGCGTATAGCATGAGTATCCGTGCGTTCGAGCCACTGAAGTGGCCCCGGCGCGGCATCACGAACAGGAGCCCACGGATGAGCCAGAAGCCGACCCGCATCGAGAAGGACACCATGGGGGAGATGGAAGTCCCAGCGGACGCGTATTGGGGCGCATCGACCCAGCGCGCCGTGCTCAACTTCCCCATCTCCAACCTGCGCTACCCCGCCGACTTCGTCCACATCCTAGGCCAGGTCAAGCGCGCGGCTGCCCGCTCCAACCAGAGTCTGGGCCTGCTGGACAAGAAGGTGGCGGACGCCATCATCGCCGCCGCCACCGAGGTGGTGGACGGCAAGTGGGACACCCACTTCGTGGTGGACCTGTTCCAAACTGGCTCTGGCACCTCCTCCAACACCAATGCCAACGAGGTCATCGCCCGCCGGGCCCGCGAGATCGCCGGGGCCGGGGTGAACGTGCACCCCAACGACCACGTGAACATGGCCCAATCCTCCAACGACGTGATCCCCACTGCCTCGCACCTGACGGCGGCCAAGGCGCTGAACGACGAACTGCTCCCCGCCCTGGAGCAGGCCCAGCGCACCCTGGAGGCCAAGTCCAAGGAGTTCTGGAACATCATCAAGACGGGCCGTACCCACCTGCAGGACGCCACGCCCATCCGATTGGGCCAGGAGTTCGCGGGGTACGCCTCCCAGCTGGACCTCTCCCGCCAGCGCCTCGCCCCCCACGTGGCGGCGCTGTCCGAGGTGGCGCTGGGCGGCACCGCCGTGGGCACCGGCATCAACGCCCACGAGGAGTTCTCCGCCCGCGCCTGCAAGGTGCTGGCCGATGAGCTGGGCATCCCGGTGAAGGAGACGCCCCACCACTTCCAGGCGCAGAACACCCTGGACGCGCTGCTGGCGGCCTCCGGCGCCGTGCGCGGTGCGGCGGTGAGCGTACAGAAGATCGCCAACGACCTGCGCTGGCTGGCCTCCGGGCCGCGCGCTGGCCTGGGTGAGCTGGAGCTGCCCACGGTGCAGCCGGGCTCCTCCATCATGCCGGGCAAGGTGAACCCGGTGATCCCCGAGTCGGTGGTGCAGGTTTACTGCCAGGTGGTTGGCAACGACGCCGCCGTGGCCGCTGCCGCCGAGGGCGGCTTCCTGGAGCTCAACACCTACTGGCCGGTGGCCGCCTACAACATCCACCAGTCCATCACCCTTCTGGCCTCCGCGGTGCGCAACTTCGAGGCGCAGTGCCTGCGCGGCATCAAGGCCACCTCCAAGGGCCCCGACATGGTGGAGCAGGGGCTGATGATGGCGACGGGCCTCACCCCGGCCATCGGGTACGATGCCGCCACGGCCATCGCGAAGGAGGCCGCAGCCAAGGGCGTGACGATCCGCGAACTGGCTAAGACCAAGGCGGGCCTGACCGACGAGCAGCTCGCCACCCTGCTGGACCCGGCCCGCATGACCGCGCCCGGCATCGTGGAGGGCGCCTCCGGCGGCGGGGGCTAGAGGGGGGCGCCCCCGGGTTGGCTGTTCGGCGTCTCCCCCGGCTGCCTACGGCAGCCTCTTTCCAGGGGACTCCCCTGCGCCCCCTCTGGTGGCTACCCCGTCTCCGTGCCCTGGGCGGGCGCTCATGGCAGCAGGCCCAGGGCCAGCACGCATACCACGGGGCTCCCTGGGGTGTGCAGACGGACAGAGCCCCTCTAGCACGGGCCGTGCGGGACACGGCCTGTGCTAGAGGGGTGCAGTGGGCGAGTGCACCTCTCCACGCCGAGGGTAGGCCCGGATGCGGTAGCGAGGGCCGGGCGGGGGGGTGTCCCCCTCCATTCAAGCGAGCGCAGCGAGCAGGAAAGCAGGGAGAGATTCATGGCTGACTTCAATGTGAAGGTGAAGGAGTACCCGGCCCAGCGCATGGCCGCCATCCGGGTCAAGACCACCCTCAACAAGGTGCCGGAGAAGGTGGGGCAGCTCCTCCAGGAGACGTCCGTCTACCTGGCCTCCCAGGGCATCGAGCCAAAGGGTCACGGCTTCGCGGTCTACTACGAGGTGGGCAACGTGGTGGTGGACGTGGAGGCCGGGTTCGTGGTGGAGGCCGACGTGGAGGGCAACGAGCGCGTCCACACTGGCACCCTGCCCGCCATCAAGGCCGCCTCCACGGTGTACGAGGGCCCGCACCTGCAGATGCCCGACGCCCACCGGGCCGTCCACCGCTGGATGCACGAGAACGACGTGAAGGCCTCCGGCGAGCCTGCCCGTGAGGTGTTCCTGGTCGACATGCGCGGTGCGGCCAATGACGCCGTGACCAAGGCCGAGTCCGCCTTCCCCGCAATAGTTGAGACCCGCGCCGAACGCCGGCGCAAGGCCAAGTCCGCAAGCTAGCCTATTGGTCCGGTGCCCGCACTGACGCACTGGGCCTACCCACGGCGGGGGCAGGTGCCCTCCCCCGCTGCACCCCCCTGGCCCAGAATAGCGCGGGTCTGCAAGCTTCATCCCCTGCTATCCTGCCCGCACACGCCTCCAGGAGCACGCTTGTGGACGAGCGCATCACCCAGCACATCGACGCCCACCTGCCCCAGACCATCGAACGACTCAAACAACTGGTGGCCCAACAGTCCATAAGCGCCCAGCGCAAGGGTGTGCGCGGGTGCGCCGAGCTGGTGGCCGGGATGCTGCGCGAGGCGGGCTTCAGCGTCGAGGTGGCACCCACGGCGGACCCGGACTACCCGGCCATCGTGGCCGAGCACCGTGACGCTCCCACAGACGCCCCCACCCTGCTCTTCTACAACCACTACGACGTCCAGCCCCCCGACCCGCTGGAGGAGTGGGAGACGCCGCCCTTCGAGCCGGTGGAGCGTGACGGTTTTCTCTACGGGCGTGGCGTGTCCGATGACAAGGGGCCCATCGCCGCGCGCCTGGCGGCGGTGGAGGCGCTGCGCGCCGTGAACGGCACCCTGCCCGTGCGGGTGCGCTGGCTCATGGAGGGGGCTGAGGAGATAGGCTCCCCCGGTTTCGCCGACTTCGTAGAGGCCAACCGCGAGCGCCTGATGGCCGATGGGTGCATCTGGGAGGGCGGCGGGGTGAACTGGGACGGTCGCCCCCTTCTCACCCTGGGGGTGAAGGGGATGCTCTACGTCGAACTGGAGTGCCGTTCCGCCTCCACGGACTCGCACTCCTCCTACGCCCCCGTGGTGCCCAACCCAGCCTGGCGGCTGGTGTGGGCGCTGGGCTCGCTGAAGGACGCGGGCGAGCGCATCGCCCTGCGTGGCTTCTACGACCGGGTGCGCCCCATGTTGGGGAACGAGGCGGCCGCGATACGCGCCCTGCCCGACACCTCCCGTGAGTTCCTCCATAACCTGGGCGTGGAGGTGGCGGTGGGCGAGGCGAGCGGGTTCGAATTCCGCCGACGGCTCATCCAGGAGCCCACGGCCAACATCGCGGGCATCACGGCGGGCTATGCCGGTGAGGGCGCCAAGACCATCCTGCCCGCCGTGGCTCGAGCCAAGCTGGACTTCCGCCTGGTTCCCGACCAGGAGCCCGACGATGTGCTGGCCTCCCTACGCGCCCACCTAGACGAGCACGGCTTCTCGGACATCAGCGTGCGGGTGCACTCGTCCGAGCATCCCGCCCGCACCAGCGTGGACGACCCCTTCGTGGCGCTGGTGGCCGCCAGCGCCCGGAGCGCCTACGGCACGGAGCCCTACGTGCAGCCGTCCATCACCGGTACGGGCCCGCAGCACCCCGTCCAGCACCTGCTGGGGGTGCCCGTGGCCTCCTGCGGGGTGGACTACCCCGGCAATCGCATCCACGCGCCCAACGAGAACATCCGCCTGGACTACTTCCGTCTGGGCATCCTGCACACCGCCCAGCTGCTGGCGGACATGGGTGCAGGGAAGAAGGGGGGCTGAGGTGCCGTTCTACGTTGCGTTGGGCATCATGACCGCGGCGGTGTACGCCTACGGATGGGCGCGCATCTTCGCCCGCGCGGGCTATCCGCCCTTTTTGGGGTTCCTAATGCTGGTGCCGGTGGCCAACATCATCCTGTTCATCACCCTGGCCTTCGGGCGCTGGCCCCTGGCCGACTATATCGAGCGGCTGGAGCATGAGCGCCGCCTGGACGGCGGGGCGTGAGCCCTCGCCTTGACACCCCCCAGGGGCGGGGCTAGGCTGCCGTGCCAGGCCCCTTCCAGGGCCTCACGGCCACGTGCAACGGTCATGCCGGATGGGAGTAGGTTCCGGTGCTCGCCACGGCTGAACAGGAAGTAGCCGCCCTCCAGGCCCGCTTCGGCCCCGCCGTCCAGGCGTCGTTGCGCGAAGCCGTGGACGCCACGCGGCTCACCGTCGCCCGGCCCATGCGCTACCACCTGGGCTGGGAGGACGCGCAGGGCCGTCCCGACAGTGGCGGGGGCAAGGCGCTACGCCCCGTGCTGTGCTTGATGGCGTGCGAGCTGGCGGGGGGGCAGGCCGAGCAGGCCATGCCCGCCGCCGCCGCGCTGGAGCTCATCCACAACTTCACGCTGATCCATGACGACATCCAGGACGGCGACGCCACCCGGCGCGGGCGGCCCACCACCTGGAACGTGTTCGGCACGCCGCAGGCGGTGGCGGTGGGCAACGGCATGCGAGCCATAGCCGACGCCACGCTGCTGGCGGGCGCGGGGCTTGCCCCTGCCCTGGCGGCCCGGGCTTCGGCGGAGCTGACGGCCCGCACGCTGGAGGTCATCGAGGGCCAGTATCTGGACCTCTCGTTCGAGTCCGAGCGGCGGGTCAGCGTGCACTCCTACCTGGACATGGTGGGCCGCAAGACCGGCGCTCTTGTGCAGGCTGCCATGTACCTGGGCGCGCTGGCGGCCACGGGCGATACGGCCACGGCGGGCGCCTTAGGTGCCTGCGGGCGACGTTTGGGCCTCGCCTTCCAGGTGCGCGACGATTGGCTGGGGGTGTGGGGAGACCCCTCGCTAACCGGCAAGGCGGTGGGGGCGGACATCCGGCGCAAGAAGCAATCGCTCCCGGTGCTCACCCTGTTCGCGCGCGCCAGCGCAACCGAGCGCACCTGGCTGGAGGGTGCCTACGGGGCCGATGAGGTGAGCGGCCCCGCGCTTGAGCGGGTGATGGCGCTGCTGGAACGCCACCAGGTACCCACCGCCGTGCAGGCGGAGGCCGAGGCGCAAGCGGCCGGTGCTCTTGAGGCGGTTGCTACACTGGGGCTGGCCCCTGAGGCCCGTCGCAAGCTGGAGGCGATGGCGGAGTTCTTCGTCACCCGCCTGAAGTAGACGTTCTCGCGAGCCCGCGCGCGTTCCCTTCGCGGGCAGGGAGCCGATATGTCCGTACCCGCATCGCAGGCGTGGACCATCGCCCGCTACGTGCTGACCCAGCGCCTCAGACGCCGCAAGCACTACCCCCTGGTGCTCATGTTGGAGCCGCTGCTGCGCTGCAACCTGGCGTGCGCCGGGTGCGGCAAGATCCAATACCCCGCCCACGTGCTCAAGCGCTCCCTCTCCGTGGAGCAGGCGCTCGCCGCCGTGGATGAGTGTGGCGCGCCCGTGGTGTCCATACCGGGGGGCGAGCCGCTGCTCTACCCCCACATCGCCGAACTGGTGACCGAGCTGGTGAAGCGTAAGAAGTACATCTACCTGTGCACCAACGCCATCCTGCTGCGGGAGAAGATGGAGGAGGGGCTGTTCACCCCGTCCAAATACCTCTCGTTCTCCGTGCACCTCGACGGCCTCAAGCCGGAACACGACGCCTCGGTGTGCCGCGATGGCACCTATGACCTGGCGGTGGACGGCATCCGCATGGCGCTGGAGCGCGGCTTCCGGGTGACAACCAACACCACGCTGTTCAACACCGCCGAGCCGGTGCGGGTGCGCGAGTTCTTCGACGCTATGATGGACCTGGGCGTTGAGGGGATGATGCTCTCTCCTGGCTATGCCTACGAGAAGGCCGCTGAGCAGGGCAACTTCCTGGACCGGGAGCGCACCCGCGCCCTCTTCTCCGCTACGCTTTCGGGCAAGAAGAAGCGCTGGAAGTTCAACCAATCGCCCCTGTTCCTCCAGTTCCTCATGGGCAAGCGCGACTACGAGTGCACACCCTGGGGCATGCCGCTCTACACCATCTTCGGCTGGCAGCGTCCGTGCTACCTTCTCCAGGAGGGGTACGCCCAAACGTTCCAGGAGTTGATGGACGAGACGGCGTGGGAGGAGTTCGGCCACGCCTCCGGCAACCCCCACTGCGCCTCGTGCATGGTGCACTCCGGCTACGAGGCGACGGCGGTCCACCTCACCTTCAACTCCTGGCGCGGCATCAGAGACGCCGCAGCCGCCACCCTCACCGGGAGGCTGTAGCCATGCCAGGAGACATCGGCGCGGCCATCGACGAAGCGTTCCACTACCGCGGCGACGTGAGCGTGAAGACCAGCAACGGACGCACCCTGGAGGGGTTCCTCTTCAACCGTGACGCGCACCCGCGCCACGGCGCACCGTACCTCGAGCTGCTGCTGCGCGAGGGCGGCGAGGAGGTGCGCGTGCCTTACGAGCAGGTGACGGCGGTGCACCTGTCCGGCAAGGACATGGCCGACGGCAAGATCTACGCCGCCTGGAAGCGCAACCGCGACGTGGTGGCCATACTGAACCCCCGGTTCAAGGGTAAAGAGGCCTGAGCATGCGCTCCGACGCCTTCGGACTGCTGGTCATCGCGCCCACCAAGCGTGAGCTGGGCGGGGTCCACAACCAGCGTGCCCGTGGCGTCGCCACGGGCATCGTGGGCGTGGGCCACGGCGCGGGCGATGCGCTGGCGGGCCTCCTGGCACGCCGGCGCCCCACACTGGTGCTCTCCCTGGGCTACGCGGGGGGCCTGGCCGGGGGGCTGGCCACCGGGAGCCTGGTGGTGTGTGGGAACTGCCAGGACGATCAGGGCGCTGACCTGGGCCTCGACCCCGATGCCGCGGCCCGCGCTGAGCAGGCGCTAGAGGGGGCGGGCATCGCCCACGAGACCGGCGCGTTGCTCACCACCGCTGGCCCGCTGCTAACGCCCCAGGCCAAGGGCGCGGCGTGGGAGGCCACGGGGGCGGCGTGCGTGGACATGGAGGGGCTGGAACTGGCCCGCGCGGCCGATGCGGCGGGGGTGCCGATTGTGGCGGTGCGCGCCGTGCTGGACGGGCGAGCGCAGGAGTTGCCAGGAATGGTGGGCGCCATCATCGCAGACGGTGGGCGTAATGAGTGGCTCCACGCCGCACGCGCGGTGCTCTCTGGCCCGCAGCGCATCCCCGCGCTTGTGGGGTTGGCGGGCCAGTCCCGTGCTGCTGGCGCGGCGCTGGAGCGGGCTGCCGCCGTGTTGGTGGCGCGCCTCGCCCCGGAGGTTGAGGAGTGACCCGCACGGTGCTGGTGACGGGGGCCAGCGGGTTCGTCGGCGCCCACGTGGCCACCGCACTCACCGAACGCGGCTACGTCGTGCGCGCGCTGGTGCGCCACGGCTCCGCCCTGCCCGCCCACCTGGACGGAGTGGAGGTAGCCGCGGGCGATGTCCGCGAGCGCGCCAGCGTGGCCGCCGCCGCCGCCGGGTGCTGGGGCGTGGTGCACGTCGCCGCGCGCTACTCCTTCTGGGAGCGCGAGGACGACGAGCCCTTCCTCACCAACATAGAGGGCACGCGCATCGTGCTGGAGGAGGCGGTGCGGGCGGGCGCGGAGCGCATCGTCCACACCTCCACCGTGGGCACGCTGCGCTTCCCAGAGGACCGGCCCGCCATCGAGGATGACCGGGGCGGCCCCGCCGACATGGTGGGCCCCTACAAGCGCACCAAGTGGGAGGCCGAGCGCATCGCCCGGCGCATGGCCGCGGCGGGCGCTCCCATCGTCATCGTCCAGCCCACCGCGCCCATCGGTCCCGCCGACGCTCGGCCCACGCCCACGGGGCAGGTGATCCTGGACTTCCTGCGCCGCCGTCTGCCCGCCTACGTGGACACGGGGCTCAACCTGGTGCACGTGGCCGACGTTGCCGAGGGGCACGCGCTGGCGCTGGAGCGCGGACAGCCGGGACGGGCCTACTTGCTGGGGCACCGGGACGGGAACCTGACACTGGCGAGCCTGCTGGCGATGCTGGCGCGGATGACCGGCCTGCCCGCCCCACGCTTGCGGCTGCCCGTGAGCCTGGCCGTGGGCATGGCCCACCTGGACGCGTTGGTGGAGGGCTGGTTGCTGCGGCGCTCCCCCCGCATCCCCCTGGAGGGGACGCGCATGGCCCGCAAGCACATGTGGGCCGACCCCTCCCGCGCCATCGCCGAGCTGGGCCTGCCCCAGCGGCCCGTGGCCCAGGCGGTGTGGGACGCGGCGGACTGGTTCTTCGCGGGTGGCCACGCGCCCGCTCCCGCCGGTTGGCCCGCTGTGCCCCGACCCACCGACGCCACGCCGGTGGGTGCATGAGTACGTTGGCGAACGACCCTGCCGCCGCGCTGGAGCGGACCATCGATAGGTTTCGCCGCACCCAGGCGCCGGAGGGCTACTGGTGGGGGGAGCTGGAGTCCAACTCCACCATGGAGGCCGAGTACATCCTACTCACGCGGTTCCTGGGCTCCGAGGAGGGCGAGCGCATCCCCCGCGTGGCCGAGGACATACGCCGGCGCCAGGGCCCCGATGGCTCCTGGCGCATGTACCACGGCGGGCCGGGCGACCTCTCCACCACCATCGAGTGCTACTTCGCCCTCAAGATGGCGGGCGATGCGCCGGAGGCGCCCCACATGGCCCGCGCACGGGCCTTCGTGCTGGAGCGCGGCGGGCCCGCCCGCGCGCGCATCTTCACCAAGATTTGGCTAGCGCTGTTTGGCCAGTGGGACTGGGAGGGCACGCCGGCGATGCCCCCGGAGCTGGTGCTGCTGCCGGAGCGCGCGCCCTTCTCCATCTACCGATTCGCCTCCTGGGCGCGGGCCACCATCGTCCCGCTCCTGGTGATTCTGGCCCGCCGCCCCACGCGCCCGGTGCCCCCGGCGCTGGGGATAGCGGAGCTGTACCCGCCCGGCCCCGTGGACACGGCCCTGCCCCGGCGCTCCCACTCGCGGTTGAGCATCGAGGGGGCATTCATGCTGGCGGACCGGGCGCTGCGCGTGCTGGAGCGCGCGCCGGTGAAGCCGCTACGCGCGCGGGCGCTGCGGCGCATCGAGCGCTGGCTGGTGGCCCACCAGGAGGCCGACGGCTCCTGGGGCGGCATCCAGCCCCCCTGGGTCTACGCACTCATCGCGCTGCACGTGCTGGGCCGCCCGCTGGAAGACCCAGTGATGGCGGCGGGCCTGGCCGGATTCAGGGCGCGCTGGTCGCTCCCCTCAGAAGATGGCGCCGCACTGCGGGTGCAGGCGTGCCTCTCGCCCCTGTGGGACACGGCCCTCGCCCTCCTAGGCCTGCTGGATGGGGGCGTGCCGGGGGATGACCCCATGGTGCGCCAGGCCGCCGGCTGGCTGCTGCGCGAGGAGATACGCGTGCGGGGCGATTGGGCGGTGTGGGCGCCGGACGTGGAACCTTCGGGCTGGGCCTTCGAGTTCGACAATGACCTGTACCCGGATATCGACGACACGTCCATCGTGGTGATGGCGCTCGACGCGGTGCGCTTCGATGCACCGAAGGACGAGGCCGCGCGGCTGGGGGCCATCAACCGGGCGCTCACCTGGCTGGAGGGGCTCCAATCGAAGAATGGCGGCTGGGCCGCCTTCGATAGGGACAACACTACGGGGTATCTGGCCAAAATTCCCTTCGCGGACTTCGGCGAGGTGCTGGACCCGCCCTCCGCCGACGTAACGGCCCACGTGCTGGAGATGTACGGACGCCTGGGTTATACGGCCCAGCACCCGCCGGTGCGCCGGGGCCTGGCGTACCTGTACGCCCAGCAGGAGACGGACGGGGCGTGGTTCGGCCGTTGGGGCGTGAACTACGTGTACGGGGTGGGCGCGGTGCTGCCCGCCCTGGCGGCGCTGGGCGAGGACATGCGCGCCGAGCGCGTGCGACGGGCGGTGGTCTGGCTACTGGCGCACCAGAACGATGACGGCGGGTGGGGCGAGACGTGCGCCTCCTATGTGGACCCCACGCTGCGTGGCCGGGGCGATTCCACCGCCTCGCAGACGGCGTGGGCGCTGGTGGGTCTGCTGGCCGCGGGGGAGCGTGAGCACCCCGCCGTGGGACGAGGTCTGGCGTACCTGGCGCGCACCCAGCGGGCGGACGGTGGCTGGGATGAGGAGGCCTTCACCGGCTGCGGCTTCCCCGGCTACGGGGCGGGTGACCAGCCTTCCCGCTACAAGGCGGCGGGCGATAGCACCTGGCAGGGCTTCGAGCTAGGCGCGGGATTCATGATCAACTACCACCTATACCGGGACTACTTCCCCCTCTGGGCGCTGGGGCGCCACCAGCACCCGCGCCAGCAGGGAGGCGATGACGGCCAAGGGGACGCTAGCCACGGGGTATACGAGAGGCGGTAGAATAAGGTGCCCCTCAGGGGGGCTCATACCATAGACCGGCGCCGGTTCGTTGAAGCAACAAGCGCCGTTGTGCTACTGTCCGGCCGGTCAGCCAGGCCGCGTGGGCAGCCGCCGCGGGAGGATACCCAGCCCATGAACGCGCTCGTATCCAAGATATCGCTCACCTCCACTCGGGCACCCGAGTTCATCGACATCACCGACCAGGTCAAGGCGCTGGTGGCCGAGAGCGGCATGCGCGACGGGCTGGTGTGCGTCTTCTCACGCCACACCACGGCGGCGGTGAAGATCAATGAGCACGAGCCGCTGCTGCTCACGGACATGGAGAAGTTCCTTGCGCGCATCGCCCCTGCGGACCAGTACTACGCGCACAACGACTTCGACATCCGCACTGTTAACATGAACGACGACGAGTGCCCCAACGGTCACTCCCACTGCTCGCACCTGCTGCTCGGCACCTCGGAGACAATCCCCCTCATCGGCGGGGCGCTCCAGCTAGGCCGCTACCAGTCGGTGTTCCTCATCGAGCTCGACCACCCGCGCGAGCGCGAGGTGCTGGTCCAGATCCTCGGCGCCTAGGAGGCACCCGTGGCGGTGACCACCACCGACCCGGCCCCCTTGCCCCTGGCCCACGCCTACGCGCGGTGCGCCGCCATCGCGCGTGGCCACTACGAGAACTTCACCGTTGTCTCCTGGCTGCTGCCCCGGCGCCTGCGAGCCTCGTTCCACACCGTCTACGCCTTCTGCCGCCTCACCGATGACCTTGGGGACGAGGCCTCCGGCGACCGGTTGGCGGCACTGGACGCCTGGGAGGCTGCGCTGGGTCGCGCACTGACGGGGGAGCCCCCCGCCCTGCCCACCGGGTTCCCGGCGCCCGACGGCGATGCGGTACTTACGGCGCTGGCCGACGCCACGGCGCGCCACGGCGTGCCGCCGGAGCTGTACGCACGGCTCATCGAGGCCAACCGCATGGACCAGCGCACCGGGCGCTTCGCCACCCACGCCGACCTCCTACACTACTGCGAGCACTCAGCCACGCCCGTGGGGCGCATGGTGCTGGCGCTGGCGGGTGAAGCCAACGAAGCCAACTGCGCGTTGTCGGACGCCACCTGCACCGCGCTCCAGCTTGCCAACTTCTGGCAGGACGTGGCGCGCGACCACGCCAAGGGTCGCATCTACCTACCCGCCGAGAACATGGCGCGCTTCGGCGTGAGCGAGGCGGACATCGCCGCAGGCACCGCCACGCCCGCCTTCCGGGAGCTGATGTCCTTCGAGGTGGCCCGTACGCGCGACCTGTTCGCCCAGGGGCTGCCGCTGGCCCGCAGGCTGGGAGGGCGCATCCGGTTGGACGTACTCCTTTTCAGCCAGGGTGGCATCGCTGTACTCGACGCCATCGAGGCGCAGGGCTATGACGTGCTGACATCCCGCCCCACGGTGAGCGGATGGCGCAAGGCGTGGCTGGCCCTCTCCAGCCTGCCGGTGCTGGCCGGCCGGAGGGCCGCGTGAGCACCTCCGCTACGGCCCTCGAAGCCGCCTACCGGGCGTGCGCCGCCATCACCCGGCGGGAGGCGCGCAACTTCTACTACGCCTTCCTCTCCCTGCCCGCCCCGCGCCGGCGTGCCATCTACGCCGCCTACGCGTTCTCCCGCCAGGCGGACGACATCGCCGACGGGCCGGATGCCCCGGCGGCTAAGCACGCCGCGCTGGACGCGTTGCGCGCCGGGCTGTGGATGGCGCTGGCGGGCGATCCCGAAGGCCCGGTACTCACGGCGCTCGCCGATGCGGTGACGCGCTATGCCATCCACCCCGCGCACCTGGAAGCGGTGCTGGACGGGGTGGAGATGGACATCGAGCCCCGCCGCTACGCCGACTTCGCCGCGCTGCGCGAGTACTGCTACCGGGTGGCCTCCGCCGTGGGGCTGGTTAGCGTGGCGATCTTCGGCAACGATGGCTCTCCGGAGGTGGCGCGCCGGGCCGTGGACCTGGGGCTGGCGATGCAGCTCACCAACATCATGCGCGATGTGTCCGAGGACGCCGCCATCGGGCGCGTCTACCTGCCCCTGGACGAGTTGGCGCGTTTCGGCGTCAGCCAGGATGACCTGTCGGCAGGGAGGCTCACCCCCCCGTTCCGGGAGCTCATGGCCTTCCAGGCGGCGCGAGCCCGCGAGCTGTTCGCCTCCGGCGCGCTGCTGGCCCCGCGCCTGCACCCCCGTTCCCGCGGGTGCGCCGTGGGCCTCGCCCACCTCTACACCCGCCTGCTTGACCTGATGGAGTCGCGCGGTTTCGACGTCTTCTCCCAACGCTTCAGTGTGCCCAACAGCGAGAAGCTGCTCCTAGCCGCCCGCCTGTGGCTCTGCAACGCTCGGCCCTGGGTGCGCGAGTGAGCGCACTCCGCGTGGTGGTGGCCGGAGGCGGGCTGGCGGGCATCACCACGGCGCTGCGGGCAGCCCAGGGCGGTGCATCCGTCACGCTGGTGGAGCGCCGGGGGTACCTAGGCGGACGCGCCTATTCCTTCAGCGACCCGGAAACGGGCGTTGAGGTGGACAACGGCCAGCACGTCTTCCTCGGCTGCTGCACCGCCTACACCGGTCTGCTGGCCGAACTGAGCACTTTGGACCGCACCTGGCGCCAGCACCGCCTGCGGGTCGAGGTGCGCCGCCCCGGCGGGCCCACGGGCGTGCTCTCGGCGCTCCCCCTGCCCGCCCCCGCGCACTTGGCCCTCTCACTGGCGGCCTACCCGCACCTCTCGTGGCGGGAGAAGGCATCGGCGGCCCGCGCGCTGCTGGCGATACGCGCCGAGCGCCACCGGGAGCGCCCGGCGCTGGCGGGGCAGAGCTTCGGCGCGTGGCTGCGGGCGCACGGCCAGAGCACGCGCGCCATCGCCCACCTGTGGGAGCTGATCGTTCTGCCATCCCTGAACGATGCGTGCGATGCCGTATCGGCGAGCATGGGCTTTATGGTGTTCCAGGAGTCGCTGCTGCGTGATGCGCACGGTGCGGACATCGGCTACGCCCGCGAGGGGCTCTCCGCCGTGATGGGCGAGCCCGCCGCCGCCCGCCTGCGTGAGCGGGGCGTGACGCTGGCGTTGGGCCGCACCGTCGAGGGGCTGGCGCTGGACGGACAGCGCGTGCGTGGTGTGCGCCTCGCGGGGGGTGAGGTGCTGGAGGCCGACGCTGTGGTGCTGGCCGTCCCCGCCCACGCCCTGGGCGCGCTGCTGCCACCGGTGCTGGCGAACGAGGGTTTCTTCGCCCCCGCAGCCGCACTCACCTATGCGCCCATCGTGAATCTGCACGTCTGGTACGACCGGCCGGTGGCGGACTTCGACTTCGCCGCCTTCCTGGACAGCCCGGTGCAGTGGGTGTTCAACCGCAGCCGCATCGCGGGCCTGCCCGGCCTCGGCCAGTACCTGACCGTCTCCCTCTCGGGGGCGCACGAGTGGTGGCCGATTCCCAAGGAGGCGCTGCGCGAGCGAGTGCTGGCGGGCCTGGCCGAGGTGCTCCCCGCCGCGCGCTCCGCGCGGGTGGAGCGCACGGTGTTGGTGAAGGAGCAGCGCGCGACATTCCAATCGCCGCCCGAAGGCCCGGCGCGCCTGCCCCAGCGCACGCCGGTGCCGGGGCTCTACCTCGCTGGCGACTGGACGGACACTGGCTGGCCCTCCACCATGGAGAGCGCCGTGCGCTCCGGGAACCGGGCTGCGGGGGCCGTGCTGGAGGATACCCGTTGAGGACACTGGTGCTCGCCCCCTTCTCCGCCGAGGGCCTGGACTCCCTGGACGCCCTGGGGGGCGTGACGTGCGAGCCATGGACACAGACCCAGCGCCTCTTTGACCCGGAGGAGCTGGGCGCTCGCCTTCAGGACGAGGGGTTCGACGCCGTGGTAGTGGAGGCTGATTTTCTGTTCGATGAGCTGTTTACATCGGCTCCACGGTTGCGTGCAGCCGCCATCTGCCGCGCCGCGCTGAACCAGGTGGACCTGGAGGCGGCCACCGAGGCCGGGGTGGTCGTCCTGCACACGCCGGGGCGCAACGCCCAGGCCGTCGCCGAACTGGTGCTGAGCCACGCCTTTGCGCTGGCGCGCCGGGCCCACCCCGCGGCGGCGTACGTGCGCGAGGGCCGCTGGGACGACCCCACGGACGCCTACACCCGCTTCGCTGGGCGAGAGTTGGCGGGGGGAACGCTGGGGGTCATCGGCCTGGGGGACATCGGCCGCAGAGTCGCCCGGCTGGGCCGAGCCGTGGGCATGCGGGTGCTGGCCCACGACCCCTACGTACGCCCCGGCGCGCGGGGCACAGCAGGAGTGAGCCTGGTGAGCCTGGATGTGCTGCTGACGGACAGCGACGTGGTAAGCATCCACGTGCCGGATAACGAGGCCACGGCGGGGCTGCTGGACGCGCGGCGCATCGGCCTGATGCCTCCCGGCGCGCTGGTGGTGAACGTGACGGCCCCCGGCGTGGTGGACACGGTCGCGCTGGCGGCGGCGCTACGCTCCGGTGCGCTGGGCGGCGCGGCGCTGGACGTGCACGAGGCACACCCCATACCGCCCGACGCCCCACTGCTGGCGCTCGCGCGTGAAGGGCTGAACGTGGTGCTCACACCACACATCGGCGGGGCCACCGCCGAGACGGTGGCGCGCCACTCGCGCATGGTGGCCGAGGACCTGACTCGCCTTGAGGCGGGCCTCCGCCCCCGGTTGATGGCCAACCGGGCCGTGTGGGCCCGGCGCCGTCGCTAGAGCTTCCCCTCCAGCCCGTAGAGCCAGATGCAGTTGTCCCACAGGATGCGCTTGCGGGCGTCATCGGACAGCTCCATCTCGAAGAACTCGTCCATGACGTGGGGGAAGCCCGAGTCGGGGTGCGGGTAGTCCGTGGAGACCACCAGATGGTCGGGTCCCAGGTGCGGAAGCGCCTCCAGGGCGAGGGCCTCGTCGGCCTCCATGCTCACCACACACTGGCGATGGAAGTACGCCGAGGGAGGCTGCGGAAGGGGGCTGTCGTTGTACTTGCGCTGCTGGTCGTCCAACCGGTAGAGGAACCACGGCAGCCAGGAGCAATTGGCCTCTAGCAGCGCGACGCGCAGGCGAGGGTGGCGCTCCAGCGCACCGGAGAGGGCCAGGCCTGCGAAGGCACCCATGATCTGCATAGGGAAGGCCACGGTGTGGGTGAGGGTCCGCGCTGCGGGATGGCGCAGGAACTTGCGCGAGACGTCCAACTCACCCGGTGCGGTGGAGGTGCCGTGCAGGCACAGGGGGGCGTTGAGGCGCTCCAGCTCCGACCACAGCGGCTCCATGCGCGCATCGTGCAGCATGTGCCCGTCCACGGGCTCGCAGTGCACCGTCACGCCCACGAAGCCCAGCTCATTCACGGCCCGGCGCGCCTCCTCGATGGCCATGTCCACCGACTGGAGCGGCAGCAGCGCCACGCCCTTGAGCCTGGAAGGGTCGGCGGCACAGTAAGAGGCCAGCCAGTCGTTGTAGGCCCGGCACAGCGCCGTGGCGTACTCGTCGCCCAGCCCGTCCATGCCGATGATGCCGGTGCCACCGATGGTGCGGAAGAGCGCCGTGGCATCCACCCCCTCGGCATCCATGGCCTCCAGCGTGGTGGCGGCATCGAAGCCGCGCTCGAAGGCCTTCACCTGCAGCGGCGCTCCGGCCTTGCGCTCGGTGAGGCGAGCGTTGGCGGCGGCGAACTCCGGCCACTCGTTCCATATTGGGAAGGGACGCCCGTCGATGACCCAGGTGTCCACCCCGGTCACGTCCGAGCGCTGCACCCGGGGCATGCGGTCGCGGTATGGGGCCTCCAGGTGGTTCTCGAACAGGTCTGCGGGCTCCACGATGTGGATGTCCGAGTCGAATATGCGGAAGCCGTTCTTGGCCACGGTGCGCTCCAGGGACGAGGGATGCACCGGCAAACATAGCACGGTGCTATCTTGCGTTCACCATGCCGCCAGCACGCGCCGTCATCGCCGTTGACCTGGGTTCGTCTTCCCTGCGTGCCCGCGCTTATGACGCCGAAACCCTCGCACCTCTGGGCCCACCTGCCGTGGCCCCCTACCCATTGGTGCGCGAGCCAGGGGGGCTGGCCAAGCACTACCGGCCCGCCGGCCTGCGCTCCCGGCTGCTCGCCGCCGTAGGCACAGCCGGACGCGGGCTCTCGGTGAGCGCCGTGGGCATCGCAGCGCAACGTGGGGGGACGGCGCTGGCGGACGCTCAGGGCCGCACGCTGCACCTGGGGCCCAACACCGACCTGCGCGCCGTGTTCGAGGGTGCCGCGCTGGACGAGGCGCACGGGCCCGCCTTCCACGCCGCCACCGGCCACCTGCCAGGCATGTTCTTCACGCCGGCCAAGCTCGCCTGGTGGCGAGGCAACCGGCCCGCCACGGCCCAGCGCATCGCCCAGGTGTCCAGCCTCGGCGGGTGGGCAGTCGCCACGCTCACCGGCGCACCCGCCGAGACGGCGGCCTCACTGAATGAGCAGGGGCTAGCTGATGTGCGCACCAGCGTGCCCACGGGACTGCTGGCGACGCTGGGGGTGGATGCGCGACTGCTGCCGCCCGTGCCGGCGCCCGGCGCACCGGCGGGGACGCTGACGGGGGAGGCGGCGGCGGCGACGGGCCTGGCGCCGATGATTGTCGGCACCGATGCCGGCGGC
>JAYNIL010000021.1:17163-25304 GCA_038109085.1 Chloroflexota bacterium | reverse complement strand
GTGGTACCGCAGGTACCGGGGGGCTCGCGCCCCCTCACGCCCGATGACGTGCGGGCGATGCTGGCCGCCATCCAAGCGGAGCGGGGCAGTATGGACGGGTTCGAGTGCCTGGTGGAGCCGTGGGCAGAGCCGGAGCTGGTGTCCGCGCTGGTGCCCGCCTTCGCCCAAGCGGGGGCGACGTGGTGGGTGGAGTCGGCCTGGACGAAGCCGGACGCCGGGGAGGTGCGCGCGCGCATCGCCGCGGGCCCGCCCCGCCCCGCCTAGGCACGAGGGAACGGCCAGGGGGAATAGAAAGAGCGAGCGATGGCCTACGACGAGGAGCTGGCGTGCCGGGTTCGCGCCCTCCTGGCGACCGAGACCGGCACCGACGAGGAGGCGCTGGCGCGCCCGGGCGTGCGGCCCATGGACTTCACCGGCAAGCCCATTCAGGGGTTCGTATACATGGCCGCGGAGGCGCTGCGGGACGACGCCGCGCTGGCCGGATGGGTGCGCCAGGGGTTGGCGGGCGCCGCCAGCGCACCGGCCAAGAAGGCACGCAAGCCGCGCACACCCGGCCGGGTCGCCTAGGCCTGCTTCTCGTCCAGTTGCGGGTGCTCCGGCACGTTGCCCATGAGCAGGTCGGACAGTTCCTCGACCCGGCCCTCGAAGATGGGCCCCTCGATGGACGATTCCATGCGGGCGTACCAGCCGTCGGAGATGCGCGCGGCGAAGATGGTCAGGTGGCCATGGTGCACCACAATCTCACCCGCCCCCAGCAGCTCGCGTTCGCCGCCCTGCTCCTTGCCCTCCGGCACGCCGCCTCCTGCTGCTTATTAAAAGACCGGTTGGTCGGTTTTAGACGTCGTACTCGGCAGGCATGGACACCTGGTGCGAGAGGCGCAGTTCCTTGCGCTGTATGGACGACTCGCGTATCGCCGTGATGACCTCCAGCGTCGCCATGCCCCACGCCCCGTCATGATAGACGGGCGCGCCGTTGCGCACGGCGTTGTACAGCTCCATCAGATCCTCGGTGCCGGGCCGGTAACCCATGTCACCCAGGTCCATGTCCTCACGCCCCTCATCGCCGTAAACGTAAAGCCCGTACGGCGACTGGCGGATGTCGCCCCGCTCACAGGTGAGCATCAGGATGCCCAGGTTGGAGGGCACCCACTGCTTGCGCTCCTTGGACTTGGAGAGCCAGTTCTCACGCTCGTGGGCACTGCCAATGCGCAGCGACTGCTTACCCGCGTACTCATCGCGCGTGCCACTGCGTATCTGGCGGCGCACCTCGGCCCGCTGCTCAGGCGTGTAGCGCTCCAGGATGCCCCGGTCATCGCCCCAGGGCACCAGCTCGGCGGTGAGGGCGTAGCCGTAGCCGTCGTTGGTGATGTTGGCAGTGGTACCGTCCTCGAACTCGAGGAACGCCGAGTAGTAGCCCACGGCGCTGCGCTCCGGCCACCAGTTGCCCGCGCCGCCCCGGACCGAGCGCACCAGCCCGCCGCCCAGCAGGCGGACGCTGTCGATCTGGTGCGGGCCCTGGCGGTACAGCACGCCGCCCCCTCGAGCCTCGTCCAGCTCCTCGGGCTGGCGCGCCTGGAGCATCCAGTCGGAGTAGATCCACCCGTTGATGGCCCGTAGCGCGCCCAGTTTCCCGGAGCGGATGACCCGGCGCATGGCCATCACCGGCGGGCTGAAGCCCAGGGTGTGCCCGGCCAGCAGCTTCACCCCGGCCTTGTCGACGGCCTCCACCATGGCGGCGGCCTCCTTCAGGTTCAGCGCCATGGGCTTCTCGCACACCACGTGCTTGCCGGCGTTGGCCGCCAGGATGGTGTGTGGGGCGTGCCAGTGGTTGGGCGTGGATACCCACACCACCTCCACGTCCGGGTCCGCCACCAGCGCCTCGGCCGACTCGTAAACCTTCGCGTCCGGGTAACGCTTCCCGAAGGCCGCACGCACCTCAGCGCTGGTGTCCGCGCCCGCCACGATGGATATCTCGTCCAGCGCGTCCATCTGGGGCATGATCTGCGTTGCACCGACGCCGATGCCGATGATGCCGATGCGCAGGGGTTTGACAGCCGAGTTGCTCATGGGGCCTTCCTGGTGTGGGGTGGGTGCGGACTAGTCGAAGCTGCCCGTCACCTGCTGGGGATTGCCCTCCTCCTCACGGAAGAGGCCCACCGCCTCCAGCAGCGGCAGGTCACTGACGGAGAAAAGTACCGCGTCGTCGGTGGACGAGCCGTTGCCGTGCTCGTGCCACGTCCACGACGGGAGGGTGAAGGTGTCGCCCTTGCTCCAGGCCAACTCCTTGCCGTCGACGATGGAGAAACCGGAGCCCTTGGCCACGTGGTAGATGGTGGTGGCCGTGTGCCGGTGGGCCCCGGTGCGCTCACCAGGACGCAGGCGCGAGAGCACGGCGGCCACGGTGGGCATGCAATGCCCACCGGTGATGGGGTTGATGTACTCCATCGCCACGCCGTCGAAGGGCGTGGACTGGTCGAAGTCCCGCAGAGCCCCGTAGGCCTGGTCCCATTTGTAGGTCACCGGCAGCGGGCGGTTGTGCGCGGGCCGGTCGGCGAGCCCCCGCATCAGCCCGTGGCCCACGCGCACATTGGTGTAGCCCTCCGGGTGGATGATGGGCTGCTCGTCCTCCGGGAAGTCCTCGAAGAACGAGGCGTCCAGGTAGCCCACCAGCGGTGCGTCCAGCACGTCCAGCCAGATCATGGGCTTCTCGGTCAGGTTGCCGTGGTCGTGCCAGACGAATGACGGGGTGAGGGTGAAGTCACCCTGGTCCATGATGAACCGCTCGCCGTCCTGGACGGTGAAGGCGCCATTACCCTGGATGATGAAACGGATGGCCGCCGGGGTGTGGCGGTGGGCCGTGGCGATCTCCCCCGGCCAGACTATCTGGATGGCCGAGGTGAGCGTCTTAGTGGCCCCGGAGAAGGGCATCTTGAGGCCGGGGTTGGACATGACCAGCGCGCGCCGGTCACCCTGCCCCTTGAGCTCCGGGAGGTCGCCTGCCTCCTGGGCAAAGCGCTCCATCATGGACCAGCGCCACACGTGCGGGAGCACCTTGGGCCGCTCCACCTTGGCGTTGTGGAAGCGCCAGAGGGGGAAGGCCGAGGCCTCCTCCTTGAGCGCTTCGACGAACTCCGGCTCGCTCCTGGGCATGAAGTTCCTCCCACGCGCTCGCGGCGCGCCCGCGCTCCTAACGGCTCCCAATCACCGGCCGGTCCGCCACCCGCACCGACAGCTCACCCACGCTGGAGATTTTGATGGTGACCAGGTCGCCATCGACGATGGGGCCCACGCCGTCGGGCGTGCCGGTGAAGAGCAGGTCGCCGGGGGCCATCTTGGTCACCCAGCTCATGTTGGAGATGAGGTTGGGGGTGTCGGTGATCATGTCCTTGGTGAAGCAGTGCTGGCGCAGCTCCTCGTTCACCCAGAGCTTTATCTCCAGCGCCGCGGGGTCCGGCACCTCATCGGCGGTGACGATCCACGGGCCAGTGGGCGAGAAGGTGTCGAAGGACTTGCGCTTTGAGCGGTCCTCCGCCCCGCGCACGGTGATGTCCAGCCCGCAGGTGTAACCGAACACCCGGCCCAGCGCCTCCCCCACGGGGATGTCGGCCCCGCCCTTGCCGATGACGGCCACCAGCTCGGACTCGTGGTGGTTCACCCGGTTGGGCCCGTAGGGCAACAGCACCGTGTCCGACGGGCCGGAGACGGATGATGCCGCCTTGAGGAACATGCCGTAATCGCCCGAGTGGTGCTGGCCACCCCACTGGCTGTTCTGCATCTCCGCCGAGTGCGAAGCGTAATTGGCCGGGGCCGCATATACCTTGCGCGGGGCGGGCACGGGGGCCAAGAGGCGCACCGAGTCAATGGGCACGCCTTTCCCGGAGGCGGCGAGTTTCTCCACCTGGGGGCGCAGGGTGTCCCACTCCTCGATCAGCACCAGCATGCGCATGGGCTTGAGAGAGCGCGGCACCTCGGGCACCACGCTCGTCACGTCCACCACGCCACGCTCGGTCACCACACCAATGCGATAGTCGTCGAAACTCACCAGTTTCATGCCAGCCTCCTGGGGCTCCCGCGGGGGGCGCCTGTTTAGTGGAGCGGGGAGAAGGGCGCCGGGACCAGGTGGCGCACCAGCTGGTGCTCGGCCCGCACTTCGGTGTGGGGTGGCCACACCTTGGCGGCGGCGGCCTTCTTGCGGATCTCGTCCCGGTGCGACCAGTCCTTGTAGGGCCAGAGCTGGTAGAAGCGGTTCAGCTCGCCCAGCTCCGAGGCGAAGAAGCCGCCCAACGGGTAGAGCTTGCGCCGCTCCACGGACTTCTCCGCGAACTCGTCCAGGATGCCGCGCACCGTCCCCGAGGGGAACGTGTACATGCGCAGCTCGTACAGGTTGCCCCACTCGCGCGGGCCGTCCAGCGGGTCGTTGACCGACGAGGGGGTGAGGATGTCGGAGTGCATGGACTCGATCATCTCCATCCCCAGTGGCGGCCACTTGCCGGAGGCGTCCTTTACGGCGGCGGCACGAGCCTCCCAGCGCTGCTGAAGGTCCTCGTAGGCCCACATGTGGATAACCTGGTTCAGGGGGCCGATCTCGGTGTGCCAGAAGCCCACCAGCCGCGAATACTTCTCCCGCACGGGCAGGGCGCGCGCGAAGCGTTTCTCGTACTCGGCGTGGGTGTTGGGCTTGAGGTTGTAGGTGCGCAACTCGTAGATCATGCGGCCTCCTGGCGCGTGGGGTGCTCGGTTCGCGGGCCGCAGTCTACACCAGCGATGGCGGGTGGGAAGGCCCGCGCTTGGGGCAGGCTTGGGGGCGGGTTGCGGGTGGGCCCGAAGGCGCACAGAGCGCCCACTGCGCTCGATTACGAGGGAGCGCAGTGGGGGAGAGTTTGCCCTCTCGGCGAGTGTGAGCGCGCAGCAAGGAGCAGGCAGCGCCCCATGCGCCTGAAGATTATCCTCCCCGCCGTGAGCGTCACGGTCACCAACTAGGGCACGGAACGCGCGCGAACCTCCCGCGTCCAAGCGTTCGACGGCGGAGCCACCACCCTGAACTAATTCCTCTCCTACCCAGCCGTGGCACCGGGCGAGTCGGCCACGGCCCAGTTCACCTGGACCGGCAGCGACAACCCCTACTCATTCCGGTTCGTGGCCGACGGCGACGGTGACGTGGCCGAGTCTGATGACACCAACAATGAGGTCTCCGTCACCTACGCATCGACGGCGCTGCCCGACCTGCTCATCTCCCCCACCTAAGTGCTGAACAACCCGGCGGGTGACGCCTTCTCCTTCAGTCTCATCGTGGTGAACCGGGGCGAGGGACGTTCCACCGCCAGTCTGATGCGTCTGTACCTGGACGGGGCGACGACCCGCGCATCCCAGTTGGCCATCCCGGTGATTGAAGCGGGGGAAAGCGTCCAGCTCACCATCATCGGTTCCGGCCCAGCGAGACAACGCTCCATGACCATCAAAGTGGACGGGGGCGACGCGTTGTCCGAGACGGACGAGACCAACAACACCTTCACCTTCGCCTTCCTCAGCTAGGGGGGCCCTACCCTTGCCTCCACGCCTGGCCCACGCGTGGAAAAGCGGGCAAAAGTGGTTCAAAAGTGCGTTGCATTGCACTCCTGACCCGCTACGATGGTCAGCACCAACGGCCCAAGGGCCGGGAATGCGCCTGGAGGTAAGCCCATGCAAGCGTACTGCGTGAAGTGCCGGACCAAGCGGGACATGCAGAACCCCCGCGAGGAGAAGACCAAGAACGGCCGCCCCATCATCAAGGGCAAGTGCCCCACCTGCGGCACCAACCTGAACATCATCGGGAAGACCATCGCCCAGATGAAGTGAGGCCCACCGATCAGCGGTGTGCAGGGGCCCGGCTCGCTGAGCCGGGCCCCTTCTGTTTCTTCCCCCATGCGGGCGTGCGCGCCTGGGCGCTAGGACATGACCTCTCCCCCGGCGACGGGCAGCGCCAGGCCCGTGAGGAACCCCGCGCGCTCGGAGGCGAGGAACGCGACTGCGTCGGCCACGTCCTGTGCGGTGGTAGCACGGCGCAGGGGGATGCTGGTGGCGCGCTGGCGCAGCATCATCGCCAGGTGCTCCTGGGCTGAGGTTCCCTCAGCCTTGATGGCATCGGCAATGAACAGCGCCCGCTCGGTCTCCGCAAGGCCGGGGCAGACGGCGTTGACGGTGATTCCGTGGGGGCCCAGCTCGTGCGCCAGCACCTGAGTGAAGCCCACCAGGGCGAACTTGGAGGCCGTATACGCCCCATAGCGCGCCAGCCCCCGCTTGCCCGCCGTGGACGCGGTGATGATGACGCGCCCGCCACCGGGGCGCGAGAGCATGTGCCGCGCACCGGCGCGCGCCGTTAGGAACGTTCCCTTCACGTTCACCCGCTGCACCTCGTCGAACGCCTCCTCCGTCAGTTCCACCACCGGCACCCGGTCGGGGCCGGGACGCGAGCCCGCGTTGCAGACCAGGATGTCGAGCCTGCCCAGCTCAGCGACGGTGCGCGCCACCATGGCCTCCACCGCCTCAGCGTCGGACACGTCGGCCACCACGGCAAGGGAGCGCCGGCCCAGCGCGCGCACCTCATCCGCCACGGCCTCCACGCCTCCCCAGACCCCATCAGCGGCGCCATAGGGCACAACCTGCACGTCGTTCACCACCACGTCGGCCCCGTCGGCGGCCAGCTGGCGGGCGATGGCCCGGCCGAAACCGCGCTCCCCGCCGGCGCCCGTCACCAGCGCCACCTTCCCTTCAAGTCCTCCCGACAGCACGTCTGACATGCGCCTTCCTCCTTACCCCCATCCACGTTGACACGCCCGTACCAGCCCCCGTAGGGTCTTGCTCACGCGCGGCCGGGTGGCGGCCGGGCGAATCGTATGAATTCAGGAGGATACGATGCTGCGCCACCGCGCGAGTCTGTTCACTGCAGCGATCTCCGTCCTTATGGCCCTGGTGCTGGCGGCCTGTGGGGGTGACCCCACCGCGACCCCCACCGCAACGCCCAAGCCGGTTGACAGCTCACCCACCGCCACGCCGACGTCAGCTCCGTCCTTCGACGCTGACGCCTACTTCGGCGGCAAGACCATCCGCCTGATCACGGGCACCAGCCCCGGCGGCGGATACGACATCATCCTGCGCATCTTCGCCAAGGTGGCGCCCAAGCACTTCCCTGACGGCACGCGGTTCATTGTGGTGAACCTGCCGGGCGCGGGGCAGCTACGCGGCCTGCAGGAGGTCATGAACTCCAAGCCCGACGGTCTGACCACGGGCCCCACGCACCCGCGATGGTTCCAGCAGGCGCTGCTGTTCGACAACGTGGAGGGCTTTAGCCTTTCCACGGTGAACATCATCGGCTCGCCAACCTTCAAGAAGACCCCCAGCCTCTACTGCATGCGCCGCGATGTCGCCGGCTCCTGGCAGGAGGTGCTGGACAAGAAGATCGTCCTCACCGTGGGTGAGTTGGCCCCCGGTAACTCCGTGGGTGCCGAGTTCCTCCAGGAGCTTGGCGGGCCCGTCAAGATGGTCTACGGGTACGGCGGCACGTCTGAGATCTACGCCGCCTTCGACCGTGGTGAGGTGGACGCCACCTCCCGCTGCGGCCCCGAGGCCACCCAGTTCTACCCGGAGTGGCTCACCGAGAACCAGATGGTGCCGCTCTTCTACGACCGGCTGCCCGAGGACCCGAACCACATCAAGGCCATGGGCGTGGCCTCTGGTGAGGTGCCCTACGTGCTGGACCTGCCGGGCATCACCGCCACCGAGCAGCAGCGTCAGGCCCTGGCCGGGTACGTCGACCTGGTCACCTTCCAGCGCACCTTCGTCCTGCCGCCGGGCGTGCCGGACGACGTGGTCAAGTACTGGCAGGATGCCTTCGAGGCCACCGTCACCGACGATGCGTTCATTGAAGGGATGCGGAACGCCAACTACAACGACGAGTACGGTGTGGGCTCCGGTGCCGAGATCCTGGAGCGCATCCACAGCGTCACCGGCCTGCCCTCCGACGTGCTGGACCTGCTCCGCAAGATCGCGGGCGAGCTCTAGCGCACCGTCCTCGCTCCTGAACGCACGAAGGGCCCCGCCCGCTGGCGGGGACCGTTTTTTTAGCCCCCGCGGGGGGGGCGGGGGGCGGGCCGGGGGGGGGGGGG
>JAYNIL010000021.1:0-17153 GCA_038109085.1 Chloroflexota bacterium | reverse complement strand
ATGCGCGGTGCTTTCGCGATGTCTTGCTCCCGGTAGCACCGCTCGGACGCCGCGAACGCATCCGACAGCGGGATCAACTGGTCATCCCCTTGCGCCGTGAAGTCGCACAGCAACTCCCGCGCGAACGCTCGCGGTGACATCTCGTCCTGGAGTCGCTTGATCTCGGCCAGCGGCAGCGCGTCCGTATGGGGCACCCTCCCCACCCCTCGGGGCCCCGCCTCGGGGCGGGGCCCTTCACTTCACCCCCCCGACGGCCCGCGTCCGCGCGCGGCCGGTTGTGGTAGTCTTGCGCGAACGGTTGCCCGGGCTGGCCGGGCCGAGTGAACAGACAGGAGGAGGAACGATGCTCTCCGTCTCAGACAACGAACTGGTGACTCGGGTCGGGCGCGGCACGCCGATGGGCGAGGTGATGCGCCGGTACTGGATCCCCGTCCTGCTGGACTGGGAGCTGCCCAAGGCCGACTGTGACCCTGTGCAGGTGCGCGTGCTGGGCGAGAAGCTGGTGGCCTTCCGCGACACCAAGGGCCGCGTCGGCCTGCTTGAGGACGCGTGCCCCCACCGCCGCGTACAGCTCTTCTACGGGCGCAACGAGCAGGAGGGCCTGCGCTGCGTCTACCACGGCTGGAAGTTCGACGTCACCGGCCAGTGCACCGACATGCCCAACGAGCCGGAGACCTCCCGCTTCGAACAGAAGGTGCGCGTGCGCTCCTACCCCACCGTGGAGCAGGGCAACGTAATCTGGGCCTACCTGGGCCCCAAGGACCAGCAGCCCCCGGCGCCCAACTTCGAGTGGACGCTGGTGCCCGCTGCCCAGCGCGGCGTGACCAAGCTGATCCAGGAGTGCAACTGGCTCCAGGCGCTGGAGGGGGGCATCGACACATCCCACTCCTCCTTCCTGCACAACAACAACCTGTCCGATGCAACCCTGCTGCGCTCGCGCTCAACAGCGCCGACGCTTGAGGTGGAGAACACCCCCTGGGGCTTCACCTACTCCTCCACCCGCCCGCTGAACAAGCAGGAGGGCAACTACGTGCGCACCTACCACTACGTGATGCCCTTCCACCAGGTGCGCGCCGGTCAGGTGGGCCGCTCCGGTGAGCCCGTCCCTTACCCGCGCGTCAACGGCCACTGCTGGGTCCCCATCGACGACGAGAACACCATGGTTTGGAACTGGACCTACACCTGGGAGAACAAGCCACTGTCCGAGGAGGACCGCACGCACCTGGGCACCGGGAACACCTTCGGCGTGGATATCGACCCGAAGACGTTCCGCTCCAAGTACAACCGCGGCAATTTCTACGGCATCGACCGCGATGTGCAGCGCACCAAGACCTTCACCGGCATCACGGGCGTGAACACCCAGGACCGGGCGCTGCAGGAGACGATGGGTATCGTCGCCGACCGCTCCCTGGAGCGATTGGGCACCTCGGACCGCGCCATCATCGCCGCGCGCAAGCTGCTGGTGGAGGCGGCCAAGACCGTGGCCGATGGCGGCACCCCGCTGGGCGCGCGTGACGAGTACTACGGCCTGCGCGCCATCGACCGCATCCTCCCGGCGGAGACGCCGTGGCAGGAATTGAAGAAGGACTTCTTCGTGGGGGCCGCCCGCTAGGGTTCCTCACCAGAGCCGGACACGAGAGAGGGGCGGGTGCTGAGCACCCGCCCCTCGTGCGCTCTTCCGCACGGCGCCTCGGCGTCTAGTCCCAGTAGGCGAAGCCCATGGCGCACCCCGTGGCCGCCTCGGAGCGATAGCACGGGACGTAGTCCACCAGGTGGAAGTTCAGATCGCTCACGGCCCCCGCCACGGCAATCCAGTTGCGAATCTCCGAGTTGCCCGCGTTCAGCAGGTTGGTGGGGATGTGGCGCAGATAGGCGTCGTCCTTGTTCTCCAGCGCTGCCAGCACGGCCCTGTCCAGCGTCTCGTCGATTACGAAGTGCGAGAGCCCGCCGGAGGCAAGCACCGCCACGCGCGCGTCTGTCGGCCACGACTCGATGGCCTTCTTGAGCCCCACGCCCAGGTTGTAGCACCGGTTGGGCGTGGGCTGGGTGGGCGGGTAGTAGGTGTTGAGCATGATGGGCACCATGGGCACCTGGCGCCCCTCCAGGATGCGCCGGTGGATGAAGCCGAAGGCGTGCCCCTCCCCGTGCCCCTCCGGGAGCATCTTGGAATGGGCCAGGTCGAACTCATCGTTCATCAGGGATTCGATGATGTGCAGCGCCAGGTCTGACTGGACCGGGAACTCGCGCGGCTCCTCGAACTCGTTGGACCACTGTGCCAGGCGGATGGAGGGGGGCAGGCGCTGCGGATCGCGCGGACGGTTCATCACCGTATCGCCCCAGTACACCAGCATGGCTGGCATGTTGGCGTCGGAGATGACCTCCTTCTGGTCATCACCCACCACCACCAGCACGTCGGGGTTGGCGTCGGAGATGACCTGCGCCAGGCGAGCGATGCCGTCCTGGCAAGCGGCGTGACGGCGCGCCCACGAGTCGGGCGAGGACTCGACGGCCACCGCCGCCGGGGTCATGGCGGCCAGCTCTGGAAAATCGTGCGGCTTACCGTCCCACGCCCAGAGGGCGGAGTTCGCGTAGTCACGCTTGGTGTGCTCCGGCCACTGCTCGGGCCGGGTGGAGAGCATGGGGCTATGGGAGGTGCCCACCCCCAGAACGATCTTCGCCATAGCTGCGTCTCCGGCGGACGTTTTGCGGGAATCTACCACACCCGCGCCAAGTGGCAAGCGCGCTAGGCGGCCAGTTCCGGAGCCGGGGCTTCCGGTGCCTTGAGGGGGGTGGCCAGCACGAAGGCCACGAAGGAGATGCCGAACACCACGCCGAAGGCGATGAAGGCGATGGTGTAGGAGCCGGTAGAGTCCTTGACCAACCCCGCCAGCACGGGGCCCAGCGGGTTCACCGCCGTCATGATTGGCGCGGCGAAGCCTCTGATGGAGCCGAAGGCGGAGCGCCCGAAGTAGTTGGCGAAAAGCATCCGGGAGGTTACCGTCCAGAAGCCCAGCCCCAGGCCGTAGGTGAGGCCGAAGGCGATGCCCAGGGGGAAGGTGGAGGCCACGATGGCGATGCACATGGCCCCGATGAACAGCCCCGTGGCCAGCAGGCCGAGGTAGCGCGTGTGGACGCGCTCCATCAGGAGCCCGGCGGGCAGCGTCATCAGCGCGGAGACCAGGGCGAACGTCGTGGTGACGATGGCGCCCTGCACGTCGCCTATCTTCTCCTGGAAGTTTGCGGTGATGTGGAGGTTCACGGCGTTCAGCCCCAGCACCACGCCGCCCTGGGCCACGATGAGCGCCCACAGGGTGCGGGTGCGCTTGGCCTGGGCCAGCGTCCACTGCACCTCTGCCTCCTCGGGCGCGGCGGAGCCATCGGCGCGCGGTGCGCGGGAAGGCGCGCCGTCGGGCCGCAGACCGTAGTCCTCGGGCCGCCGGCGCATCAGCATACCGGAGGGAACGACCACCAAGGCCACGGCCAGCACGGCCAAGGCCACCCAGCCCCAGCGCCAACCGTAGGTGAGGATGATGGCTAGGATGGGCAGCGGAAGCACGGCCTGACCGAGACGCTGGCCGGTGCCGAGGATGCCCGTGGCCCGACCGCGCTTGCGCACGAACCAGGAGGCCAGCGCCACCATTGTGCCCAGCTGGGCGCCCGCGGCCGCGGCCCCGCGCGCCAGGCCGAAGAACACCCAGAAGTGCCAGGGCGCGGTCATCAGCGCCAGGCCGATCATGCTCCCGGCGATGAGCATCCCCGCCACGACGCTCACCCCGCGCGCTCCGCGCTTGTCCAGGATGCGCCCTACGCCGAAGGACATGCCCCCGCCGGTGATGGAACCCAGGACGAACCCGACGGAGATGGACGTTGCGCTCCAGCCCAGATCCTCGGTGATGGGCTTGACGAACAGGCCCATGATGGGGCCCTGGGTGGGCACCGTGGCGAAGGCGGACAGCAGCGCAGCAGAGAGCACCGCCCAGCCGTAGTACACGCGCCGGAAGGGCCAGAAGCGGCTGATGCGGGGCTGCTCGGGCGCGGGTGTGGAGGTGGGGGTGGCGGCCATAGGCGCGCAAGATAGCAGGTTTGGGCGCGCTTGCATCCTCTCCGCTTGCACCGCGGCGTATCCTGACGCCATCTGAGCATGCGATAACCGCCATCCGGAGGAACCCATGACGCAGGCAGCCCCCCGGCGCACCCGCCAGCCCGGCCACACCGTCCGCACGGAGCCCAGCGAGCGCTGGGTGCGCGGGTACGTGGACGGCACGCTTTTGTTCGACACCCACGCGGCGCTGCTGCTCTTCGAGACGGGCCACACCCCCGTCTATTACGTGCCCGAGGCCGACGTGCGCATAGAACTGCTCAGCCCCACGGAGCACTCCTCCTACTGCCCCTACAAGGGCGATGCGAGCTACTGGAGCATCAATGCACCCTCCGGCGTGCGGGAGAACGCGGTGTGGGCCTACCCGGAGCCCCTCGACGCCGAGGCGCCCGACCTGCGCGGGTACGTGGCGTTCTACTGGCGGCACGTGGACGCCTGGTTCGAGGAGGACGAGCAGATCTACGTCCACCCGCGCGACCCGTACAAGCGCGTGGATGCCCTGCCCTCATCGCGTCACGTGGTGGTGCGGGTGAACGGGGAGACGCTGGCCGAGACGCACCGGCCCGTGGTGCTCTTCGAGACGGGCCTGCCCACCCGCTACTACATCCCGCGCCTCGACGTGCGCCAGGACGTCCTGCGTGCTAGCGAGAAGCGCACCGCCTGCCCATACAAGGGTGAAGCCGGGTACTTCAGCGTGGAGGCAGGAGGTAAGGAGGCCAGGGACATCGCCTGGCACTACGACCACCCGCTGGCCGCCTGCGATGCCATCGCGGGGCACATCGCCTTCTTCAACGAGCGCGTAGAGCTTGTGGTGGACGGGGTCACCCAGGAGCAGCCCGTTACCAAGTGGTCGTAGTAACGCCCTAGCGCCCCGCCTCCCGCAGCGCGGCACGCACCTTCTCCGCCGAGAGGGGCAGCGAGCGCACGCGCACGCCGGTGGCGGCCCGGATGGCGTTGGCGATGGCCGGCGCCACCGGGGAGAGCGGGTTTTCGCCGATGCCCTTGATGTCCAGAGGCCCCACGCCCGCGCCGAGGTGCTCCAGCGTCACCACCCGCACGTCCGGCAGGTCAGCGGTGGAGGGGATGCGGTAGTCGGCCAGCGAGAGTGTGCCGACGCGCCCCTCGGCCACTGGCAGCTCCTCCATTAGTGCGTACCCCACGCCCTGAAGCGCACCGCCCCGCACCTGGCCCTCGTGGCCCTGGGGATTGAGCACCGTGCCCGCGTCGTGGACACTGGTGAGCCGCTCCAGGCGCACCTGGCCCGTCTCGGTGTCCACGGCAACCTGTGCCACCTGAACGGTGAACGCCGTGGAGTGTGCGTGGGTCGCATCGTCGTAGTCACCCGCGCCGCTGATGGCCTCCTGGCCGGAGCGCTCCACCAGCGCGCCCAGGGGCAGCGCTTCGCCGGTGTCCGTGCGCCGCATCGCGCCATCGGTCACCAAAACGCTCGCGGCGGGCCAACCCAGCGCCGAAACGGCTGCTTGGGTCAGCGCGGTACGCAGGTCATCCAGCGCGCCGGTGAGGGCGTGGGTCACCATGCGCGAGTTACGCGATGCGCCTGCGCCGGAATCGAAGCCCGTCTCACCAGGCTCCCATGCCAGCACGCGCACCCCCTCCGGCGCCACCCCCAGCGCGTCGGCGCACATCTGTACAAGCGTGGTGTAGGTGCCGGAGCCCTGCTCGTACACCGAGGTGCGCACCGTGATGGCACCCGCCCGGTCAACCGCCACCCCCGCGTGGGTCTGCCCGCCGCCGGGGGTGCGCTCGCCCAGCGCCACGCCCCGCCCACGCACCACGGTGCCCGCCCGCGCGGGGAGCGGAGTGTGGTAGCCCGACGCCTCCAGCGCCACGCGCAGCGTCGCATCACCCTGCAGGTGCTCGAACCGCTCCCCCAGCCCGTTGGCGTCGCCCTCGCGCACCAGGTTGCGCGCGCGGAGGTCGGCAGGGTCCATGGCCAGTGTATGGGCTACCTCGTCCAGGTGTGACTCTAAGGCGAAGATGGCCTGTGGCTCGCCCGGCCCGCGCATGTGCCCGGCCGGCACCCGGTTGGTGTAGACGTGGGCCGCATCGACCCGCGCGTGGGGAATGCGGTAGGGCCCCACACAGTGGCGCGGGCCCGGAAGGAAGCCTAGGGGCAGGAACGCCGCGTAGGCGCCCGTGGAGAACACCCCGCGCACCTGGGCCGCGGTGAGGGTGCCGTCGCGCTTCGCGCCCACCTTCACGTGCACCTCGGCCGGGTGGCGCGGGTTGGCCGCGCCCAGCTCCTCCGCGTAGTCCAGCACCATGCGCACCGGGGCATCCGCCAGGCGGGAGAGCCGGTAGGCGATGGCCATCTGCATCTGCGAGCCCTTCCCGCCGAAGTCGCCGCCGATAACTGCGTGGCGCATCAGCACCCGCTCCGGCTCCAGCCCCGCAGCGAGGGCCACCTGCTCGCGGGTGTAATGCGGGGCCTTGTTGGAAGCCCACACCTCGGCCGTCCCGTCCGCCAGCGCCCGCACAGTGCAAGCGTGCGCCTCCATATAGCCCTGGTGGGTCAGTGCGGTCTGGTAGGTGCCTTCCAGCACCACCTCAGCCTCGGCGAATCCCTGCTCGACGTCACCCGCGCCCCACACCGGGTGCACGAACACGTTGGAGGGGTGCTCCAGGGGCCTCACGCCCCGGTAGGCGTTGAAGTCCGGGTGCAGCAGCGGCGCGCCGGGCGCCATGGCCTCCTGGGCCGTGAGCAACGCCGGGAGCGGCTGGTAGGTCACCCGGATGGCCGCCAGGGCACGCTCCGCGCTCTCACGGTCCACCGCCGCGACGGCAGCCACGGGCTCGCCCACGAAGCGCACCCGCTCATGGGCCAGCAGTGGCATGTCGAAGATGCGCCGACCCGCCATAGCCCCGGCCACGTCGGCGCCAGTGAGCACGGCGCGAACTCCGGGGATGGCGCGTGCAGCCCTTGCATCCACGGCCACGATGCGTGCGTGCGGGTGGGGGCTGCGCAGCACGCGACCCGTGAGCGTGCCCTCCAGCGCTACGTCGGCGGCATAGCGCGCAGCGCCCGTCACCTTCTCACGGGCGTCGGGCCGGGGTATGGAGGTGCCGAGGGTGCGGCGAGTGGGCGCGGGCGTGCTCATGGGCGAGAGCCTAGCACGCCGGTGGTAGGATGAGAGGGATGAGCACCCCCACCGGACTCAGCGCCGCCTGGAGCGGCCCATGCTGGGAGCGCACCGCCCTCACAGCGCTGGCGCTGCTCCTAGCGGGCCTGGCGCTCACCGGTGTCGCCGGGCCGCTGCTGGACCCGCACTTCGCCGAACGCCAGCCCGGCCACACGCACCACTACCCTGGTGGCGAGGCCCTATCGCACACCCACGACGCCTCCGGCGCGGCACAGGGTGGAGAAGGCACCGTCTACCTACCGCCGAAAGACGACGCAACGCCGGGAT
Source organism: Chloroflexota bacterium (assembly GCA_038109085.1). Classification (GTDB taxonomy): domain Bacteria; phylum Chloroflexota; class Dehalococcoidia; order Lucifugimonadales; family Australimonadaceae; genus Australimonas. The sequence goes on along the minus strand of JAYNIL010000021.1, from coordinate 9,626 downwards.
TGGGTGGGTTCGGCGCGACCTTGGCTCTGGCTGGGGTGCTGGTGATGCTCGCTGCGCTGCCGCTGCTGCGGGCATCGATGCCGCTGCTGAGGGCCCTCCTGCCGGTGCCAGCACGCCCGCCCGGCCCGCCACCGCCGCGAGCCATCCTCACCGCGCTACTCCCCGCATAGCGGCCGCCCTCGGCCGTGGGGGGCAGCGCACACGCGTCCCCCACACCAACCGAGGAGGCTCTCCATGAGCAACCCGTCCCGTCCCATCGCATCCGTCCTGCTGGCCTCCCTCGCCCTGCTGCTGGCCGCCTGCGGCGGCGGGGGCGCCCCTGAGCACCTGACCTTCGAGGTCACCATCGCCAATGGTGCGTTGGCATCGCCACACGCCACCCTCACCGCCCATCAGGGAGACACCGTCACGCTGGTGGTCAACGCCGACGAGGCGCTCACCTTCCACCTCCACGGCTATGACGAGGAGCACGAGGTGATGCCGAACATGCCCACCACCATCAAGTTCGTCGCCGATGCCACCGGGTCCTTCCCCTTCGTCATGCACATCGGCGCCCACAGCCACGATGATGGCGCCGGGACGTGCGAGGCCACGCTCCCTGCCGGCGCACCGGCGCCGCAACTGCACCTGAGCGCCGTTGCTGACGCCCAGACGGGCATGGTGATGGCCAGCGTGGAGGTGGAGCACTTCGTCCTCGGCGAGGGTGACGGGTCCATCGCATCTGGCCACTGGCACCTGATGGCCGATGGCGCGACGGTGGGCATGTACATGGAGCCGTCCGCCACTGTGATGCTGGAGCCCGGCGTGCACGAGCTGGTGGCGACGCTCTCCGACGATGCCCACTGCGAATACCCCGTGAGCGCCAGCGCCAGCGTGATAGTGGGAGAGGGTGCCGCGATAGGTGAAGGTATGGCCATGGACGAGCAAGACCACGCCGTTGAGACGGAGAGTGAGGTGAACCTCGGCCGCCTGGATGTGCTGCCCCGCTAACCTCACCCTGACCACCCCCAGGCCGGGTTTCCCCGGCCTGGGGCACGGAGGCCCCCATGCACCGCCTGTTCCGTTCCGCCCGCTGGGCACTGCCACTGCTGGTCCTGGCGCTGGCGCCCCTGCCCGCGCAGGCCCACGGCTTCGGTCAGCGCTATGACCTGCCCGTGCCACTCACGCTCTACCTGACGGGCGCGGCCCTGGCTGTAGCCCTCTCCTTCGTGGTCATCGGCCTGTTCGTGCGGGGCGCACCCAGCGCCCACGGCTATCCGACCGTTGACCTCACGCGCTGGCTCCCGTTTCGCTTGCTGGCTTACCCGGCCAGCGCCTTCAGCGTGCGCGTGGTGTCATCCGCGCTGCTGGTTCTGGTGGTTGCGGCAGGACTGGTGGGCACCACCGCAGCGATGGGTAACATCGCGCCCACGCTGGTGTGGATCATCTGGTGGGTGGGGGTGGCCTACGTCAGTGCCCTGGTGGGCGACGTGTGGCGGGTGCTGAATCCCTTCGATGCGCTGTTCAGGGGTGCGGAAGGGCTGGCCCGGCAACTGACCGGAGAGGGTCTCTCCCTGGAGCGCCCCTACCCCGCACGGCTGGGCCACTGGCCTGCCGTGGCCCTCTTCGCCCTCTTCGCCTGGTTCGAGCTGGCCTCTGGGCGCGCCGCCGAGCCACGCCTGCTGGCGCTGGGCACCCTTGGCTATGCCCTCATCACCTGGGCCGGGATGGCGGTGTACGGACGGGAGGCGTGGCTGCGGGGCGGGGAGGCCTTCGCCGTGGCCTTCGGCGTGCTGGCCCGCTTCGCGCCCATCGAGGCCCGCGCCGGAGACGGCGGGCGCACCCGCCTGCACCTGCGCCCGCCGGGCGCGGGATTGCTGGCCGAGGGTCCGGTGCACCTCTCGCTGGCCGTCTTCGTCCTGCTGATGCTCTCCACCGTCACCTACGACGGGCTCACCGCCACGCCCCTTTGGGCCAGCCTCTTCACCACGCTGCATGATGCACTGGGCTCGGTGAGCCTGGTGCTCACCCTGGGGATGGCCGGCACGGCGGGGGCGTTCGTCGCCGTCACCGGGCTCACTGCGGCGCTTATGCGCCTGAGCGCGAGGGGCGGGCCGGGTGTGGGGCTGACCGCGCGCACCTTCGCTCTGAGCCTGGTGCCCATCGCCCTCGCATACCACCTTGCCCACTACTTCACCTACCTGATCACCCAGGGGCAGTTCATCATCCCCCTGGCGTCTGACCCCTTCGGGTGGGACTGGAACCTGCTGGGCTCGGCGAACTACAAGGTGAACATCGGGTTGGTGGGCGCGCGCTTCGCCTGGGTGCTGGCCATCGTCGCCATCGTCACCGGCCACGTGGTGGCGGTGTTCGTGGCCCACGTGCAGGCTGCGCGCACCTACCCCACGGCGCTGGCCGCGCTGCGCTCCCAGTACCCGCTGCTGGCACTGATGGTGGGCTACACCGTGGTGAGCCTGTGGATCATCGCCCAGCCCATCATGGAGGTGGTGGGCTAGGCCCTTGCGCTAAGCTCCGGCGAGATAGTCAGCCGCCACGTCGGCGAGGCGGTCCACCTGGTCCAGGTCCGCGCAGCCCGGCTCCAGAATGAGCTCATCGGCGCCGATGGCCTCGTAGTGGTGGATCGCCTCCAGCAGCTCCTCATCCGTGGTGGGCATCGGCACATCCATGGTGGAGGCATCGCCCCGGAACGAGTAATAGGAGCGAATGGACTCGGCGGTGCGGGCAGCGGCGTATGGGCCTAGGGCGCAGGTGAGCGCGGTGACCAAGCGTGGACGGCCGGGTCGCCCCGCCTCCTTCCACGCCGCCTCCACAACCTTGTAGTAGCCCGCCACCTCCTGCGAGGCGTTGGACGCGCCCTTGCCAGCAGAGCCGGAGATGTACCCGTCGCCCAGCCGTCCGGAGCGGCGCAGCGCCGCCTCGGAGCGCCCGCCGATCAGCAGCTCCGGGCCGCCCTTGCGGGCTGGGGCAGGGCCGATGGGGCCCGCCTCGTCCGAGTAGGCCTCACCCCGCCAGATGCGGCGCATGGTGTTGATCTGCTCCTCGAAGGCCCGCCCGCGCGCCTTCATGGGCACCTGCGCGGCGGCGAAGTCGTCGGGGCGCGAGCCCACGCCCAGGCCGAGGGAGAAGCGCCCGCCGCTGATGGCGTCAATGGACGCGACCTGCTTGGCCGTGACGGCGGCCCCGCGCAGCGGGAGCACCAGCACCGTTGGCATCAGCCGGATGCGCTCGGTGACGGCGGCGGCAGCGGTCATGGTGATGAGCACATCGTGGTTGCCGTACACCAGCCGGTCGATCATGGCCAGGGAGGAGAAGGGCCCCTCGTCGGCGCGCTGCGCCCACTCGAGAATGCGCTCGCTGCGCCCGCCGGGCATGGTTTTGGGAAACGCGATGCCGATCTCCATGGCGACTCTCCTGGGTGGTCTGGGGCCGATGCTAGGTGGCCAGGCGGGGAAGCGTCAACGGCCGTCCCCCGTAGGTCGGAGACAGCAGAAGGGGCCTTTCGGGGCCTGGGAGGTGCAAGTGGCGCGCTAGGTGGGACTCGAACCCACGACCTCGTCCTCCGCAGGGACGCGCTCTATCCACTGAGCTACTAGCGCCGGTGTGTACTAGCCGCCGCACGCTGCGGCGGCGGGTTGTTGTTGTTGGTGCCGAGGGCGAGATTCGAACTCGCACGCCCTTGCGGACACTGCGCCCTGAACACAGCGCGTCTGCCGTTTCGCCACCTCGGCACACCAACTGGTGGGCGATACAGGATTTGAACCTGTGACCTCTTGCGTGTGAAGCAAGCGCTCTAACCGCTGAGCTAACCGCCCGTCAAGCGCTTATTTTCCACGCAGAAGCTCGTAGTGTAAAGAGCAACGAGACCGGTGGCATAGCCCGGCGCCCTCACACCGGGGGCCGGGTAGAGAGGGCCGTGCGCAGCGCCCAGATTTCCTGAGCACCGGCCTCCATGGAGGCAGCGCGTTTTTACTCATCATCGGTGCTGACGAGGATGCGTTGGAACAGCTCGCTCTCCTAGGCGGCATGAATTGTGTAAACGATAAGACAGACGGCGTGCATCGACCGTGTGTTCGTGCGCGGCACACGCTCAGGCATGGCCCGAGAGGGGATCACTGCCAGCAGGCCCATCGCTCTCACAACCTCCAGTAGGCCAAATGCCTCGCAGCAGCGACTGCCGGGTCCACGCATCCCCACACGTCCGCGACCACTCCGCCGGGGGTCACGGTCTGCACCCAGTTGGCGGCGGACTCGCGGAAGGAGCGATGCGGCACCGCCACCACCACAGCATCGAAGCCACGCGCGAAAGAGGTGTGGGGCTTAATTCCCAGCGCCTCTATCTGCGCCGCCGACAGGTACGGGTCGTGGGCCAGCACCTTGGCGCCGGCATCAATTAGCGCATGCGTCAACGCCACCGCACCGGAGTTTCGCGTATCGCACACCTCCTCCTTGAAGGTGAGGCCCAACACCAGGACCAGCGACTTGCTCACCGGATTGCCCGCCGCTTCCAGGAGCCGGACGGTCTCGCTGGCAACGTGCGCCGGAATAGCGTCGTTCACCCGCCGGCCCGCCAGTATCAGCTGTGAGTCATGCCCGGCGCGCCGGGCGGCGTAGGTGAGGTAGTACGGGTCCACGGGGATGCAGTCCCCACCCACCAACCCCGGAGTGAAGGGGAGAAAGTCCCACTTGGTGCGCGCCGCCTCCAGCACGGCCTGGGTGTCCAGGCCCATCCGGGGTAACAGAAGCGCAAGCTCGTTCATCAGCGCGATGTTCACGTCGCGCTGCACGTTCTCGATGACTATGGCCGCCTCAGCGGTGCGAATGTCTGGCGCACGGTAGACCCCGGCCGTGGCCACCAGCCCATATACGGCGGCCACCCGCTCCAATGTGGGTGCGTCGAACGCCGAGACGACCTTGACCACCTGCGCCAGGGAGTGTTGGGCATCGCCAGGGTTGATGCGCACCGGAGAGTAGCCCACGGAGAAGCCCTCACCGCAGTGCAGCCTCGATGCTTCCTCAAGGATTGGGACGCATACCTCCTCAGTACAGCCGGGGTAGACCGTGGACTCGAATACCACCACAGGCGCGGGTCCCTCAGCCCGTCGACGGGCCAGCGCCTCGCCCACGGTGCGGCTGGCGGCGCGCAGCGGTCCCAGGTCCGGCTCCTTGGACTCGTCATGGACCGGCGTCGGCACGGACACCACAAACAGGTCCGCCTCGGACAAATCGTGCGGGTCGGAGGAGAAGCGCAGGTGCCCCAGCCGCAGTGCCCCCACCGGCACGTCGCTGTTGCGGTCGACGCCGCGGCGCAGCTCGGCGATTCGCTCGCGGTCGATGTCGAAGCCGATTGTGCGCAGGTGCTGGGCGAAGGCAGCGGCCAGCGGCAGGCCAACATAGCCCTGGCCGATGACGGCGACGCAGGACGGGAGGGCAGGGTCGTCAGTGGTTGTCACGGAAGTGGTTCTCCAGGACAGATGTGCAAGCTCTATTGGATACGATTGGCGCGCATGCTCTCGACAGTGGCCCCGATGCCAACCTCGAGCGGAGTGCGCGGGGCCCAGCCCAGGCCAGCCCGGGCGGCCGAGACGTCGAGCCACACGCGCCCCACGTCACCGGGGCGCGCCGGGACGTGCTGCGGGGCGCGCGAGTACCCCGTTGCGCGCACCAGGGAGGCGAATAGTTCCTTTACGCTGGTGCCCACGCCGGTGCCGATGTTGTAGACGCCATCCTCACTTCGAGTGAGGGCGCGCAGGTTGGCATCCACAACGTCGGCCACATGCACGAAGTCGCGCTGCTGCTCCCCGTCACCGAAAACCGTGACGGCCTCACCAGCCAGCATGCGCGCGGCGAAGATGGCAACGACCCCAGCCTCCCCGTCTGGGTCCTGGCCTGGTCCGTACACGTTGGCGTAGCGCAGGATCACCGTGCGCATACCGCTATCCTGCCCCAGCGCGTGGACGTACGCCTCGGCGGCGGCCTTAGAGGCCCCGTAGGGAGATAGCGGACGCACCGGGTGCGACTCCGTGCAGGGGAGCGCCTGCGGCTCGCCGTAGAGCGCACCGCCCGTGGAGGAGAAGACGAACCGACCGACCCCCGCCCCGGCGCACGCGCGCAGCACCTTGAGGGTGCCCAGCACGTTTACGCGTGCGTCGTGTTCCGGCTCGCGCACTGACTCGGATACCGACGCGTGGGCTGCCAGATGGAAGACCGCCTCGGGAGCGGTTTCCGCCACCAGGGAGCCCAGCGCAGGGTTTAGGATGTCCATCTGCACCAGATTCGCCTTGGCGGGCACCTGGGCACGCCGCCCGGTGGAAAGGTCATCCACCACAGTTACGGAATGGCCGGCCCCGACCAACGCGTCGGTCAAGTGCGAGCCGATGAAGCCAGCTCCGCCAGTGACCAGCACTCTCATGGCAGCGGTGCCTCCACCAGCCAATCGCGGTTGACGCGGTACCACTCAACGGCACGGGCGAGGCCCTGCGCCAGTCGCGTGCGCGGCTCCCACTCCAGAAGGCGACGCGCCTTGGTGATGTCAGCGGATGTCGTCGGCACGTCAGCGGGGCGGGAGGGGACGTATGTCACCTGCGCGGGTTTCTCCAGCAGTCCCTCCAGCGTGGCGATGACGCCGTTGATGGACTCTGGCTGATCGCAGCCCAGATTGATGACCTCGTACCCCAGGGGGCGCAGGGACGCTACCGTTCCCCGCGCCACATCCTCCACAAATGTGAAGTCTCGGCTCTGGGTGCCGTCACCGGTGACCCGGAGTGTCTCGCCCTCGGCGATCTGGCGGATGAACCGGAAGATACTCATGTCCGGCCGTCCCGCCGGGCCATAGACGGTGAAGTAACGCAGCACGCTCACATCCAATCCGTGCAAGTGGTGGTAGGTGTAGCAGAGCGTCTCCGCCGCCTTCTTGCTGGCGGCATACGGCGAGAGGGGCCGGTCCGTGTGGTCGTCCTCACGGAAGGCACCCCCTCTCGCGCCATAGGCGGATGAAGTGGAGGAGAGGACGAACTTTCCCACCCCGTGCGCGCGGCACGCCTCAAGCAGGTTTAGGGTACCGGTCAGGTTAGTGGCGTAGTAAGCCCAGGGGTCATCTATGGAGGCCTGAACACCCGCGTGGGCGGCCAGGTTCACCAGCCCCTCCGGCGCGCCCTGCTCGAAAAGCGCGTCAACGGCGCCCCGCTCGGTGATGTCCACCCGCTGAAAGGTGAATCCCGGCTGCTCACGCAGACGGGCCAGGCGCCATTCCTTCAGCCGCACGTCGTAGGTGACGTCGAGATTGTCCACCCCGACCACCTCATGCCCCTGCTCCAGGAGCAAGGTGGCCACCTGCGAGCCAATGAACCCGGCAGCCCCCGTCACCAGGATCACGCGGCCCTCCCGATGCCCACGTAGGTGAACCCTGCGGCGCGCACATGGGCTGGGTCCAATAGGTTGCGCGTGTCCACCAGCAGCCCGCCCGCCATTCGCGCGCGCAGTCGAACAAGGTCCAGCGCCTTGTACTGGGGCCACTCGGTGAGTACCACCAATGCGTGGGCGCCCTCGGCGACGTCGTAGGGGTCGTCGACGCAGGCGAGCCCGGGCAAGACAGCCCGCGCGGCGTCAAGGGCCTCCGGGTCGTGAGCGCGCACCGTGGCGCCCTCACGCTCCAGCCGGTCCACCAGGCGCATGGCCATGGAGTCGCGCACATCGTTGGTGCCCGCCTTAAAAGCGAGGCCAAGCGCGCCGATCACCCGATTAAAGAGCAGCCCCCCCAGCCCGGTGCGCAGGCGACTGGCCACCTCCTCCAGCTGCCCCTCGTTGCGCTCCAGCACCGCGCGCAACAGGCCAGGCTGGAAGCCGTGGGACTCAGCCACGTGCACGAGGGCGCGCAGATCCTTCTCCAGGCACGGGCCGCCAAAGCCCAGACCGGGGTGCAGGTAAGAGGCGCCGATGCGCGGATCCAGCCCAAGCCCGTGGGTCAGTTCCTCGACGTCAACGCCGGTGCGCTCGCACACCAAAGCCAGCTCGTTAATGAAGGAGATGCGCGTCGCCAGGTAGGCGTTTGCGGCGTACTTGATCATCTGCGCCGTCGGGATGGAAGTCTCCACCAACGTGGCTGGGCCGCTTTGACCAGGAGCCTTGCCCGCCAGCAGCGGGGCGTACAGCTCGCGCAGCACCGCCAGGGGCCGCTCGGCCGCTGCCCCGATGACGATGCGGTCGGGTTTGAAGAAGTCGGCCAGCCCCTTTCCCTCGCGCAGGAACTCTGGGTTGGCGGCGATGTCGAAGTCCTCCCCCTCCCGCGCCCGCTCGCTCAGTATCTCCCGCACTAGGTCAACGGTGCCCACGGGCACAGTGCTCTTGAGCACCACCACGGCGTAGGGAGACAGGTGCTGGGCAATCGAGAGGGCCACCGTGACCACCTGGGAGAGGTCCGACTGACCGTCGTGCGCGGGGGGCGTGCCAACGGCGATGAACACCACCGCCGCTCCGGTAATGGCCGACGCCGCATCGGTGGTAAAAGTGAGGCGTCCTGCCGCAAGCTGGCGGGCCAGGAGTTCCTTCATGCCCTCCTCCACGATAGGCGAGCGCCCACCGGAGAGCATGGCGAACTTGTCGGAGTTCACGTCCGCACAAACCACCGTGTGTCCCAGCGCCGCCAGGCCTACCCCGGTGACCAACCCCACGTAGCCCGCACCGCCAAGAACCGCCACGCGCATGCCGGTGAACCCCCGTAGGGCCCAGGCTACACTAGCCCCCGCGCTCAGCAGAACCAATTCCGTGCGCACAGTCGCGCCTGACGACGGCACGGGCGATTGGTGCCATGCACGATGTGCTGCTCCAGACGGCGGCCCTTGTCGCCCTGGCCACGCTGCCCGAAGCCCGGCGGTGCGCCTGCGCCTGAGACCCCTGCCCGGATGTGGGGCGCGGGGCAGGCGCGCCCAGTATCTCCGTCCTACCCCGTGCTTCGCGTGCGGAAGCGCTCATGAGGGCAGAAGGCGGCCAATGCCATAGGCCAACTAGTCCGCGCTGCCCCAGGATGGTCTGACCCTGGCCGAGTTGATCGAGAGCAGGTCGGAAGGCGGTCCGCGCGATTACGCCTTAACGAAGGAGGATAACGTCACCCTCGCCGGCGTGCTTACTTGACCAGTGTGAAGGGCGTGCCACGCGAGCGCTGGGCCGAGACGCCCACCACTCAACTGTTGAGCCGCCGCGGCCCCGTCGCAAGCCCGGACGTGCCCATCGGCGAGGTGCTGGTGGCCGTAGCGGTATATCGGGTTGGCGCTAGGCCCGTGGTGAAGGCAGACTCAAGCAAACTGCTCAGGGAAATCACCCTCGACAGCTTGGTTGCTCTGCCGGGCAGCGCCCGGGTGGCCTGACTCTCGCCCGGCCTCCGTGGCGCAGTGTAGACTCGCGCCAACTGGGCACCTGCCCGCTGGAGATACGCATGCTGACCACTGCCGAGAACGAGCGCCTCACCCAAGTCGGCCCGGGCACACCTATGGGGGAACTCATGCGCCGTTACTGGCACCCTATCGCTGCCGTGGGTGAACTGGACGCCAAGCCGACGAAGCCCGTGCGCATCCTGGGTGAGGACTTGGTGCTGTATCGGGACAACTCCGGCACCTACGGCCTCATCGACCGCT
>JAYNIL010000020.1:6011-26650 GCA_038109085.1 Chloroflexota bacterium | reverse complement strand
CCCCGGCGCTGGAGCCGGTAGGCCTCGATGGGCAGCCGCTTGACGTAGCCGCGGTCCGAGAGGGTGATGACCACGTCGGCGTGGGGCGTCAGCTCCTCCTTGGAGAAGTCCTGCGCCTCCTGCTCCCAGACCTCGGTGCGCCGGGGGTTGCCGAAGGCGCGTGCCACCTCGGCCGTCTCGTCCTTGACCACCGCCAGCACCCGCGCGGGGTCCGACAGCAGCCCCTCCAGATCCGCGATGCGGGCCATGATGTCGCGATATTCGTTCTCGATGCGCTCGCGCTCCAAAGCGGCCAGACGGCGCAGCTGCATCTCCAGGATGGCCTGGGCCTGGGTCTCGGTGAGGCCGAACTGCTGCATCAGACCATTGCGCGCGGCCTCCGTGTCCGCTGAGGCCCTAATCAGGGCGATCACCGCGTCCAGGTTCTCCAGCGCGATGCGCAGCCCCTCCAGGATGTGGGCGCGCTCACGGGCGCGGCCCAGGTCGTACTCGGCGCGCCGGCGCACCACGTTGCGACGGAACTCGATGAACGCCACCAGCGCGGCGCGCAGGGAGAGCACCCGCGGCTGCCCATCCACCAGGGCAACCATGTTCACGTGGAAGGCCGACTGCATCGTGGTGTGCTTGAACAGGTTGTTGAGCACCTGGTCCGGCGCGGCCCCGCGCGAGAGCTCGATCACCACCCGCAGCCCCTCGCGGTCGGACTCGTCCCGCACCTCGGAGATGCCCTCGATCTTCTTCTCCTTGGAGAGGGTGGCGATCTTCTCCACCAGGCTCGCCTTGTTCACCTGGTAGGGCAGCTCGGTCACCACGATGCGCTGGCGGTCCCCGCGCTCCATGTCCTCGATGCTGGCGCGCGAACGCACCACCACCCTGCCCCTGCCCGTGTGGGCTGCCTGGAGCAGCCCCTCCTTGCCCATGATGATGCCGGCGGTGGGGAAGTCCGGGCCGTGAATGAACCCCATCAGGTCGTCCACCGTGGCCTCGGGGTTCTCGATCAGGTGCGCGATGGCCGCAGCCACCTCCCGCAGGTTGTGGGGAGGGATGTTGGTGGCCATGCCCACTGCGATGCCCGAGGCGCCGTTGATGAGCAGGTTGGGCAACCGGGTCGGCAGCACCGTGGGCTCGCGCTGGGAGCCGTCGTAATTGTCGGCGAAGTCCACCGTGTCGCGGTCGATATCCGCCAGCACCTGCTCGGCCACCGCCGCCAGGCGCGCCTCGGTGTAGCGCATGGCCGCTGGGGGGTCATCGTCCACGGAGCCGAAGTTCCCCTGCCCGTCCACCAGCGGGTGGCGCATGGAGAAGTCCTGTGCCATGCGAACCAGGGCGTCGTACACCGCAGAGTCCCCGTGGGGGTGGTACTTGCCCAGCACCTCACCCACCACCGCCGCCGACTTCTTGTAGGAGGAGCCGGGGCGCAGCCCCATGCCCTGCATGGCGTAGAGGATGCGCCGGTGCACGGGCTTCATGCCGTCGCGCACGTCGGGCAGCGCACGGGAGACGATGACGCTCATGGCGTAGTCCAGGTACGCCGAGCGCATTTCCTCCTCGATGCGGACCGGGCGGATGTTGCCGGAACCGAGAACCATGCGGGCTCCTTTCAGCGGGGCCCACCAGCGCGGTGGGCAGCGGGGCAATCACACCATATCTGGTGGCGCGTCAACGACGCGCAGCGATATCTGCGATGAAGTCTGCCCAACCATAGCACATCGCGCGTGCGTACGACACGCGTGCGCGCGCGAAGCAGCGAAGAGATGTGGGCAACCCGCTCGCTGCGCTCGCTCGTCCCAGGGGACTCCCCTGCGCGCCTGCAGCGCTGCCCCGTCTCCGCGCCCTGGGTGGGCGCTAATGGCAGCAGGCGCGTGGCCAGCACGCATGGTTCGGGATTGCCTGGGGTGAGCGAGGGGCAACGCCCCTCGTTGGGCCGCGCATAGCGCGGCCCATGTCGCTTGAGCGAGCGGCAGCGAGCAGAGACGGGGGTAGGCCCTTCGGGGCCGAAGAGGGAGTTCCCCTTCCATCGAGCGAACCGCAGGCTAGCGGGGAACCCGGCCCCTAGCCCGCTTTCTCGCCCTTGTAGACCGCCACCGGCAGGCGAGACCAGCGCAGGTACTCCACCAGCAGAGTCTCGCCCTCGGCGAAGCGCCCATGCAGCGCCGGGTCCATGGGGAATCGCACCGCGCCCACCCAGCCCAGGTGGCGCTTGGGTGCCAGAATGTTCAGGGGTGAGCGCGCCTGGAGCTTGCCCAGCACTCCAGGGGTGAACTGGTGGCGCATGAACAGCTCCAGTCCGCCCAGCATGGCGCGCAGGCCGAAGGCCACCGCGCCCGCTAGCAGGAAAGGTGTCGCGACACCGATGCCCAGCGACCCAGCCCCGGCCAGCAGCAGCACCATCATCACCGTGATGGTGCCGTTGCGGGCAGAGGGGAAGACCACCCAGCGCTGGGGAGCCGTCCACGCCAGCCGGAAGCGCATGCCGCAGTGCACGCACGTGGCATCGCGCGTCAGGTAGAGGTGGCGGCACTGTCCGCTCGCGTCCACCTGCTTGGGGGGTGTGGGCCTCCTCATGGCATGCTCCCTTCCTCGTAACGTTCCGCCCAGCCTACCAGCCATTCCCACAGTCGCAGGAAGGAGCGGGGCACCTCGCGCTCGCGCTCCGGGTGGCACTGGACGGCGATCAGGTAGGGGTGCGCGGGCGATTCCAGCGCCTCGATCACCCCGTCGGTGGGATGATAGGCCGAGGCAAGCAGCCCCGGCGCGCGCTGCACCTCCCGCGCGCCCTGGTGGTGCAGCGAGTTCACCCGGTAGATGGCACCCGCGCCCAGTATGGCCCCCAGCTTGGAGCCGGGGGAGACGAAGGCGGGGTGCAGCACCGGCTCGTCGGATTCATCTGATTCTCGCCCCGGTCCGTGCCCCAGCAGGTCCTGGATCAAGGTGCCGCCGAAGGCCACGTTCACCAACTGCATGCCCCGGCAGATGCCCAGCACGGGCATCCCCGCGTCCAGCGCATGCCGCAGCACCGCCAGCTCCATCTCGTCTCGGTCAGGGTAGGTCTCCACCCCGGCGGCCGGGTCCACCTGCTGCCCGTAGCGAGAGGGGTGCACGTCGTAACCGCCGCACAGCAGCACACCGGACACGCCGTCCATGGCCGCAGCCAAACCGGGGAACGTCTTGGGGGTGAGCACGCGCGTCTTACCCCCACGGCGCTCCACGGACGCCGCGTACGGTTCGGCCTCGCGATGGCCGGTGGCGGTGACGGCGATGAGGGCCACGAGTGCTAGGCCACCCCCGCGGCGGACAGCAGCGCGGGGCCCACGGCGCCGGCCAGCAGCGCAGCGGCTCGCCCGGTCTTGTCCGGATGGGCGACGGGCGCGGGGGCCAGGGCGGCGAGCGCCTCCGCGGCCTCAGTGGTGCCCTTGCCGGTCACGGCGAGGGGAACCTCCTGCGCCTCGGCGCGCTGGAGCACATACTGGGCGGGGACCTCGGCACCGGTGAGCACCAGTGCGGAGAGGGGGAAGTTGAGGGCGGACATCTGGATGTCCATGCGCCCGCCGCGCACCAGCACCGCCTGGTGGGAATGACGGCCGAAGTAGTTGCCACCCCACTCGGTGATGAGCCCGCCGATGAGCAGGTGCTCCACCAGTCCCTCCAGGCCTTCCTCCCCGGCGTACAGCGTGGCGCCCAACGCCTCCACCACGGAGCGCACCGTGGGCGCGCCCAACAGCCGGTCCTCGGCCAGGGCCGCCAGCACTGGCACACCCGCCGCCTCCAGCGCCGGGACGAGTCGCGAGGCAGCGTCCTCCTGCGCGTTGACGGTGATGCGGTTCAGCACCAGTCCGGCCAGCCGCTCCCCGTAGACCTCGCGCCACAGCGCGCCGGCGTCAGCCTCCAGGTCCCGAGCATGGGGCAACACGCCCACCACGCGGGCATCCAGGCGCTGGGCCTCAGCGGCGGAATCGGCGCCTAGGAGCAGCCCGTCCACCACCGTCAGGGGGCCGGAGACGGCATCGGCGCTGGCCAGCGTTGCCTGATGGCCCGCGGCCCGCAGCGCGGCGGCCAGGCCCGCGGCCACGGTGCTCGCGCCCGCGCCCTCGACAGCCCCAGCCACGTAGAGAACGCCCATTCCCGCTCCCACAGCGCGCGCCCAGTGAGGGGGTGCGCGCGAAATGAAGAAAGTATAGCGTCTCTCCACTCCCTTCGGTCGCTCTATGGATGGGGGACTCCCCATGTTCCCCAGCTGCCTGCGGCAGCCTCGTTCAAGGGGGCACCCCCTGAGCGCCCTGTTAACGCCGAACCCCCGGCGGGGAGAGGTGCCCCCTCCCAATGCACCCCTCTAGCCCGTACCATCGCTGGCCTTCGGCATTCTTGGGGCTGCGCCCCGCTGCGCACCCCGAACTTTGCGCGCTGGCCATGGGAATGCTGCCAGAGCGAGCGCCCAGCGAGCGGAGACGGGGTAGCGCCGCAGGCGCGCAGGGGAGTCCCCTGTGCCGAGCGAGCGCAGCGAGCGGGGGAAGCCTGAACGCCCGCAGGGCGCGAGGGACTTGCTATACTCACGCTCCGTCGCATGAGCACCCCCCAGGCAGACACCATCACCGTCCGGGTCCCGGCCACCACGGCCAACATGGGCCCCGGCTTCGACGCACTGGGCATGGCCCTGGGGCTGTGGAACCACGTGCGCCTCTCGTGGGCCGAGCGCCCGGAGGTGACCCTGCACGGCGAGGGCGCCGAGCACCTGCGCCCCGACCCGTCTAACCTGTGCTACCGGGCTGCCCAGCGCGCGCTGGAAGAGGCGGGCATCACGGGCCGCGCCCTGCGCATGGAATCGTGGGCCGAGGTACCGCTCTCGCGGGGGCTGGGCTCCTCCTCCTGCGCCATCGCGGGGGGCGTCTATGCGGCGAATGCCCTGGCGGGCTACCCGCTCACCCCCCACCGCCTGCTGGAGCTGGCCACGGAGATAGAGGGCCACCCCGACAACGTGGCGCCCGCCCTCATGGGTGGCATGTCTATCGCCGTGAGCGACGGTGAGCACGTCCACGCGGCCCCGGTGCCGGTACCCGATTCCCTCCAGTGCGTTGTGTACATCCCCGATAGGCCGCTGCCCACCAAGAAGGCGCGCGCGGTCCTGGAGAAGACCGTGAGCCGCGAGGACGCGGTGTTCAACGTGGGCCGCGCCGCCCTGCTGGTGGCCGCCTTCGCACTGGACCGGCCCGAGTACCTGGGCCTGGCCACCCAGGACCGGCTGCACCAGCCCCAGCGACGCAAGGTGTTCCACGAGATGAAGGTGATCTTCGACAACGCCCTCAAGGCGGGTGCGCGAGGGGTGTTCCTGTCCGGTGCGGGCTCCTCCGTGGTGGCGCTGACCACCCGGGGGGAGAACCGTGCCTTCACCATCGGCTATGAGATGGCCGACGCCGCCGACAAGGCCGGCATGACCGGCACCTTCCGGGTGCTGGAGCCGAGCCCCACGGGCGCCGAGACGGTGGACTCCGTGCCGGAGGCCGGTGCCTGATGGGCGTGGTGGTGCAGAAGTACGGCGGCACCAGCGTGGGCGATGCCGCGCGCATCAGGAACGTGGCCGCGCGGGTGGCCAAGCGGCACGCCCAGGGTGATGCCATCGCGGTGGTCGTCTCCGCCATGGGCCACACCACCGATGA
This sequence comes from Chloroflexota bacterium, assembly GCA_038109085.1. Lineage (GTDB taxonomy): Bacteria > Chloroflexota > Dehalococcoidia > Lucifugimonadales > Australimonadaceae > Australimonas. Next base: position 20,999 of record JAYNIL010000020.1, on the reverse strand, counting down.
GCTCATCGCCATAGCCGCCCAGATATCCCCCCGGCCCGACCCGCGTGAGATGGATGTGCTCCTCTCCACGGGGGAGCTCATCTCCTGCTCCCTGCTGGCCATGGCCCTGCACGAGCTGGGCGTGCCGGCCTTGAGCATGGGGGCGACCCTGGCGGGCATCCGCACCGACGAGGCATTCGGACGCGCCTCCATCACCCAGATAGACGCGACGCGGGTGCGCGCGGCGCTGGAGGCGGGTCAGGTGGTAGTGGTGGCCGGGTTCCAGGGCTTCACCCCGGACGGGCAAATCACCACCCTGGGCCGGGGCGGCTCCGACACCACCGCCGTGGCCCTGGCCGCCGCGCTGGAGGCAGAGCGGTGCGAGGTGTATACCGACGTGGACGGCATCTACACCGCCGACCCGCGCCTAGTGCCCACCGCCCGCAAGATGGTCGAACTGGGCTATGAGGAGATGCTGGAGCTGGCCTCCTACGGGGCCAAGATGCACCCGCGCTCCATCGAACTGGGCGCCTGGTACCGGGTGCCCATCCTGGTCGCCTCCAGCATGCACGAGGTGCCAGGCACGCTGATCCACGACATCGACGATGAGGCCGCTGCGCGGCAGACGGGAGGCGGCATGGAAATAAGCAACAAGGTCCGCGGGGTAACGTACCAACGCGGCGTGGCGCGCATCACCGTGCGCGCGGTGCCCGACCAGCCGGGCGTCGCCGCGCGGCTGTTCGAACCGCTCACCGAGGCGGGCATCAGCGTGGACACCATCGTCCAGAACGCCTCCGCCGAGCACCTGACCGACGTCTCCTTCACCGTGAACCAGACCGACGCCCCGCGCGCCCTGGAGATATCCCAGGGCATCGCCTCGGCCATTGGCGCTGCCGATTGCACGGCGGACGAGCACCTGGGCTCGGTGAGCATCGTGGGCACCGGCATGCAGAACGCGCCGGGCTACGCCTCTCGCATGTTCCGCGCGCTCTCCGAAGCCAAGGTGAACATCGAGATGATCACCACCTCGCAGATACGCATCACCTGCATCGTCGGCGCCGACCAGGTGGCCGATGCCGTGCGTGCCCTGCACGCCACCTTCGACCTGGACGAGGACTAGGGGATTTCCCCGCTCGCTACGCTCGCTAGTCTCAAGGGAGAAACCCCCTGGGCGCCCTCCGGGCGCCGAACCCTCGTCCTCGCGTGCCTAGGCCCCGCTCGATGGAGCGGTCTACGGCCCATGTGCCCGTCTCGGACTCTGGGGTGCACGCGGGGGCGAAGCCCCTAGTTGGGTCGCGCAAAGTGCGGCCCATGTCTATCGAGCGAGTGCAACGAGTGGAGACGAGGGTAGGCCCTTCAGGGCCGAAGGGGGAGCCCCCTTCCGTCGAGCGAGCCGCAGGCGAGCGGGGCAAGCCACTAAAGAAATCCGTTAAATCTGCTCTGTGAAACCCACTTGACGCATGCCCGCGCGTTGCGCACGCTGCCATGCGATGCATCACGGCGCCGCGCGCGGGTCTTCACCGCCACGCTCCTAGCGCCCTGATGGGTCCACAACGCCCCTCGGGCGAAGAGACAACTGAGACCGGTCGGCAGCGCTGGGGAGCGTGTGCGTGGCCGGTGCGGGACAGGTCCTGGCCGGGAACCCAGCGCGGTGGGTCCGGCAGCCGGACGCATACCACCTCGCGGCGCGAGAGTGGGGGTGAGCGCCAGCAACGCGGAGCAGGACCATGGTCTACCGAGAAGACGATCGTTCCAAGATGATCAAGGCCAAGGCCCGGGAGGCGGTCTCCCTGGCCATGGATTGCCGCTGGGAAGATGCGGCGCTGGTGAACCGCGAGATCATCGCGGCAGACCCCGCCAACCTGGAGGCCTGCAACCGGCTAGGCAAGGCCCTGCTGGAGACGGGCGACAACGATGGGGCCATCGCCGCCTTCGGGCGCGCCCTCGAGCTGGACCCCACCAGCACCATCGCCCGCAAGAACCTGGAGCGTCTGCGTGCCCTGAGCGCGGCAGGTGCGTGCTCGGCCCCGTCCTCGCGCCCGGTGCTGACCCCGCACCTTTTCATCTCGGACTCCGGCCGCTCAACCCAGGTGTCCCTCGCCGCCAGTCCCGTGGGGACCGAGCGCACGTGCATCGCACCGGGCACCGCCGTGAGCCTGGAACGCCGGGGCGACACGCTGGCGGTGCGCGATGAGGGCGGGGTCTATCTGGGCCTGGTGCCGCCGAAGCTGGGGCGCCGGCTCATCTGCCTGATGGACGGCGGCAACCGCTACGGTGGGGCCGTTTCCTCGGTGAGCGATGAGGCGGTGAAGGTGATCCTGCGGGAGACCTACCAGCACCCCTCCCAGCGCGCCAAGGTCTCCTTCCCGGCCCTCTCCTCCGAGGAGCCGGCCCTCGCCCTCCCCGAGCGCGAGGAGCCCACAGTGACCGAAGACGACGAGGCGGTCGAGGGGCTGCTGGACTGGGACGGGGAGTTTGAGGACCTGGCCACCGCCGAGGTGAAGGTGGGCGCGGGCAGCCTGGACGAGATGCCGGACGAGGACGAGGAGGACTAGCGCTCGCTAGTCCTCCTTCGGCTTCGGCTCGGCAGCGGGCTCCAGGCTCTCGGCCAAAAGCTCCACCAAGTCCCTAGCCTTCTTGGCGTCCGCCCCCTTGGCGCCGATGCCCTCCTCCATCATCTGCAGGCAGAAGGGGCAGCTCACGCCCACCACGTCCGCATCGGTGCCCAGGAAGTGGTCCGTGCGGATGTGGTTGACGCGAGTGCCCTCCTCCTCCATCCACATGCGTCCGCCGCCCGCCCCGCAGCAGAATCCGCGCTCGCGGTGGTGCGGGGCCATCTCCACCAGCTCCAGGCCCGGTATGGCGCCGGCGATCTCACGCGGGGCCTCGTACACACCGTTGTGGCGGCCCAGGTAGCACGAATCGTGGTAGGCCATGCGCATGTTGATGGTGCGCACCGGCTTGATGCGCCCATCGCGCACCAGCTCGGCCACGAACTCGGTGTAGTGCTGCACCTCGAAGGTCGCGCCCAACTGGGGGTACTCATTCTTCATGGTGTTGAAGCAGTGGGGGCAGAGGGTGAGCACCTTGCACACCCCGTAGCCCTGGAGCGTAGCGATGTTCTGTTCGGCCAGCATCTGGTAGAGGTACTCGTTGCCCAGGCGCCGGGCGGGCTCACCCGTGCACACCTCCTCGGAGCCCAGCACGCGGTAGCGCACCCCCGCCAGCTTGAGCACCGAGGCCATGGCCCGCGCCGAAGCCTGGTTGCGCTCGTTCAGCGCCGTGGTGCAGCCCACCCACAGCAGCACCTCGTGCTCCGGATCCTCGGCCAGCGAAACGGCCCCGGTGCCGTCCATCCAGTCGGTGCGTGAGGCCTGGGTGCCGCGCCAGGGGTGTTGGCGCTGCTCCATGGACATGAGGGCGCCCGCCGCCGTCTCCGGTACGTCCGCCTCCTCCATGGCAAGGTAGCGGCGCATGTCCACCACCGAGTCGATGTGCTCGACGAACGCCGGACATGCCTCCATGCACGCCCGGCAGGTGGTGCAGGACCAGAGCGCCTCGGCTGAGACGGCCTCGATGAGCGTGCGCTCCGGCGCAGGGGCCTCGGCGGGGGAGGGTGCCGCCAGCAGCGCGGGGGCGCGGGAGACCATGTAGGCCTTGGCGTCCTGAATCAGCTTGCGTGGGGAGAGGGCCTTGCCGGAGGCGAAGGCGGGGCACTGGTCTTGACAGCGCCCGCAGTTGGTGCAGGCGTCGTAGTCCAGCAGCTGCTTCTGATTGAGCTGGAATATGTCCCGCGCGCCGAAGCTCTCCAGCGCCTCCAGGTCTCCCATGGGGCGCAGCGCGCCCTTGGGCCGGGTGATGGAGGAGCGTACCAGCAGGTTCAGCGGGCTGACGAATATGTGCATCAGCGGGCCGAAGCGCCACGCGGCATACACGAAGGTGGCCGACATGAGCGCGGCGTGGGCCCACCAGAGGGTGAAGTGGGAGACCTCGATGCCATAGACGCTGGCGCCCACGCCCCGTATGGCCTGGGCGATGACCCAGGAGGCAGGGGACCAGACGGCGGCGCCAGGGTCATACAGGGCGGACGAGGGCTCCAGCTCCGTGGCCGCCATGCGCAACGCCTGGAGCACGAAGCCGGAGACGGCCATGCCCATGAGCAGGGCCAGCAGCACCCCGTTCTCCAGCATGGTATTGAGGCGCGGGGGACGGGTGACGTAGCGGCGCCAAGCGGCCATGCCCACGCCACCCATCAGCGCCAGGCCCGCCGCGTCCCACACCAGCTCCAGCTGCACCCCGATGTGCTTGGTGGGCAGCGTCCAGCCCAGCCAGTGCTCCGTGTTGAACTCGATGGCGTCCAGCGTGGTGGCGGCGAACAGCCCAGCCATGCCCCAGAAGATGAGGGCGTGCATTAGGCCGGGGTAGCCCTCGCGCCGAACGAAGCGCCGGTGGCCGATGGAGTCGATGGCCAGGGTACGCAGCGCGGCTCTTGCACGCGCGCGCCACGGCCCGATGTCCGGGTTGTGCGCGCCCAGGCGCCAGATGCGCGAGCGGCGCCACAGCGCCCAGGCGACGGCGGCAAGAGAGATGACCCCCGTGAGGTAGACCACGGCCCCCAGCGGGTAGCCGATGTTCCAGAAATCAACGCGGCCGGAGAGCTCAGGGGGCACGGGCAGCACCTCGGTCAGGGGTGTGGGCGAGTGTAGCACGCGTCCCGCACGCCAGCGCGTGCAGCACATATCCATGCGCTTCTATTCATGGGTAATATTGACTCCTACTGCACCCGCCGTACCATCTTTAGCGAGAGATGCCGCACCGAGCGGGGGCCAGCACGGCTGGCGGAAGGAGCACCGTGGCAACCTCACCTGCGGGGGCTGGCAAGCGCGCCGCGCCCGCCAAGGAGCCCCCCAAACGGGTCAGGCGCAAACCTCACCCGCACACCCCCCACGCGACAGAGCTGCCCGGCTCCGAGGGGCTGGTGGTGAATCTCATGGGGGACTACGAGTACCTGAGCGAGGGGTTCTACCTCTCCCAGGAGTTGGAGGCCCAGGGGCCCGTCCACCCCACCTGCCGTGAGGCGTTGGACGCCTACGTGGTGCCGGTGCTGCTGGAGAAGGCCAAGCTCGCCGGCGTGGCCGTCCCCGACTACTACCTGACCAACGAATACTTCGACCCGCCCGTGGTGGTGGACGCCGTGAACCCCTTCATGACGCGCCATCAGGTGGTGCGTTCGGCGTGGGCCCAGGAGAAGGCCGCCCTCTCCCTCACCCGCAACTACACCTACCCAATCTGCTGCCAGGTGATCCCCAAGGACTACCGGCTGGGCCACTTCAACGCCGTGCTGGGCTGGGCGGCCCAACCCCGCTACCGGGCCCTGGCCGCCGAGGTGTGGGCGCTGCTGCGCATACCATTGGCGCGGGTGCGGGTGCTCGCCTCGCCGGACCGCTCCAAGCAGGTGCTCCTCTCGGGCATCGGCCCGCTGCCCCCGCGCGAGCTGTCCGAGCGCGAGCACGCCCACCTGCGGGAGGCGCTCTGATGGCCAACATCGCCGTCTACGTGGAGCGCTACACCATCTCCCACTCACGGGAGATGGGCGCGCTGATGCACTACGCGCAGGTGGCCCAGCGCCTGGGGCACCGGCTCGACGTGCTTTTCCGGCCGGACATCTGGAAGATTCCCCGGTATGACTCCCTGTTCATCCGCTCGCTCACAGACCCGTTGAACGCGGCGTACGTGGCCTCGGAGACGGGGGCGCTCAATGGCCTGCGGGTCATCGATGACCCGGACTCCATCATCATCTGCTGCGACAAGGTGAACATGTACCGCCACCTGGAGGTGGCGGGCGTGCCCATACCTGCGACGCGGGTGCTGAGCCGTGAGGACATCTCGCTGGAGACGGGCGAGCGGCTGCTCAAGGACCTGGGCAAGCCCGTGGTCCTCAAGGCGGCCAACTCGTCATTCTCGATGTTCGTGGAGAAAGTGGAGAGCCCGGAGGAGTTCGTGAAGGTGGGTCGGCGGTTCCTGCGCCGCTCCAACCGCATCGTTGCCCAGCGCTTTGTGCGCTCGGAGTTCGACTGGCGCGTGGGGGTGCTGGCGGGTGAGCCGCTGTACGTGTGCAAGTACATCATCCCCAAGAAGCACTGGAAGATCCACCACTACGATGAAGCCGGACGCCAGGTGGCCGTAGCCGACGTGCAGGGCTACCGGCTGCGCCAGGTGCCGACCAAGCTGCTACAAACGGCGGTGGACGCGTGCCACGCCATCGGCCGGGGCCTGTACGGGGTGGACCTGAAACAGGTGGGCGATGAGTTCGTGGTCATCGAGGTCAACGACAACCCCACCATCGCCGAGGAGGAGGAGGACCAGAAGGCGCCCGAGCTGTACGAGCGCATCGTCCGCTACCTCGCGGGGGAATGGGGTTGATGGCCGAGACCCCCTCGCCGATACGCCGTGCGAACCTGACCGACCTGGATGCGCTGGAGCGGCTGGAGGAGCTCTCCTTCGTGGAGGCCGACCGCTCCTCCCGCAAGCACCTGCGCTTCCTGCTGCGCGAGGCCAACGCCACCAATCTGGTGGTGGAGCACGCGGGCGTGGTGGCGGGCGCGGCCACGGTGCTCTGGCGGCGCAATGCGTACACGGGGCGGCTCTATTCCATAGCCACCGACCCGGCGCTGCGCGGGCGCGGGCTGGGCGAGCGTTTGCTGGAGGCGGTGGAGGAGGACGCGCGCAAGCACGGGTGCACCCGCATGCGCCTAGAGGTGCGGCCGGAAAACGCGACGGCGCGCGGGTTCTACACCCGGCGCGGCTACAAGGAGTCCGGGACCATCGCCGGCTTCTACGGCGACGGTATGGACGCGGTGCGGATGGTCAAGCGCCTGCGGGCGCGCAAGAACCCGCTGCGCCTGACCATGCCCTTCTATACCCAGACCATGGACTTCACCTGCGGGCCCGCCTCGCTGATGATGGCCATGAAGTACCACACCCCCCGGCTGGTGATAGACAAGGCACTGGAGCTCATGCTCTGGAAGGAGGCCACCCTCATCTTCATGACCGAGGGCCTCGGCGGCTGCGGCCCCTTCGGCCTGGCCCTGGCCGCGCAGCGCCGGGGCTACGCCTCCCGCGTCATCATCTCCGACACCCGAACCCCGTTCCTCACCTCGGTGCGCACCGACGAGAAGCGGGAAGTGGTGGTGATCGTCCACGAGGCGATGAAGAAGGAGGCGCGCCGGCTGGGGGTGGGCGAGCAGTACTTCAACTTCGGCATCGCCGACATCGCCGACGCGATACGCTCCGGCGAGGTGCCCATCGTCCTCATCTCCACCTATCGCCTACACGGGGAGAAGTCGCCCCACTGGGTGGTGGTCACCGGCTTCGACGAGCGCTACGTTTATTTCCACGACCCAGACCGCGAGCACTACGTGGACGACCAGCGAGCCGCCCAGCACATGCGCATCCCGGTGGGCGAGTTCCAGCACATGCACCGCTACGGCAAGATGCTCCAGAAGAGCATGGTCATCATCGGCAGGCGCACCCGCCCGCCCGTGAGCGCGTATACCGCCGAGACGGCGGGGGCCTGACCCGGCGCCCGCATCGGGTATGCTGGCCGGGCGCGTGGCTCCCGCGCTCAAGGACGCCCCATGACCATCCATATGACCGCCCGCTTCCGCGTGCGCCCCGAGGTGCTCCAGCAGGCGCTGTACGCCATCAGCGACTTCGTGGACCACGCGCAGGTGCACGAGCCCGGTACCCTCACTTACGACTCCTTCCAGGAGTTCGGCGACCCGTGCGCCTTCCTGCACGTCTTCTCCTTCGCCGACGAGGCGGCGGAGGACGCCCACCGGGTTTCGGACGCAGCGGGGCGCTTCGCCGACGTGATAGACCCGCTGCTGGACGGGGGCATGGAGTTCACCCGCTGGGAGCGCTTCGCGGGCAAGTAGGCCCCCCACCCCACCACCCAACGCGAAGGGCCCCGGCTGTTACCGGGGCCCTTCTGTTCGGTCTGAGGGAACGCTGGCTTACTTACCCAGCATCTTCTGGACGACGGCGCCGATCTCCGCGGGGGTGGGGATGACGTGGCAGCCCGCATCGCCCAGCGCCTTCATCTTCTCGGAGGCCAGGGCCGCGGTGCCGGTGATGACCGCCCCCGCGTGACCCATGCGCCGGCCGGGAGGTGCCGTCTGGCCCACGATGAGGCTGGCCACCGGCTTGCGCACGTTGGCCTTGATATAGGCCGCAGCCTCCTGCTCCTTGGTGCCGCCGATCTCACCGATTAGCACGATGGCTTCGGTCTCCGGGTCCTCGTTAAACAGCTTGAGCACGTCCACGAAGGTGGTGCCGGAGACGGGGTCGCCGCCGATGCCCACGCAGGTGGACTGGCCGATGCCCAGGGCGGTGAGCTGGCCCACCGCCTCGTAGGTGAGAGTGCCAGAGCGCGAGACCACGCCCACCTTGCCTGGCAGGTGGATGTTGCCGGGCATGATGCCCACCTTGGTCTTGGTGCCAGGGGTGATGAGGCCCGGGCAGTTGGGGCCGATGAGGCGAGTGTTCTTGCCCTCCAGGTAGCGCATCACCATGGTGGAGTCCTTCACGGGGACACCCTCGGTGATGCAGATGACCAGGGGCACGCCCGCGTCAGCCGACTCCAGGATGGCGTCGGCCGCGAAGGGCGGCGGGACGAAGATGAGGGACACGTTGGCCCCCGTCTGGGCCACCGCCTGGCGCACGGAGTTGAACACCGGCACCTTGTCCAGGAACTTCTCGCCACCCTTGCCGGGGGTGACACCGGCCACCAAGTTGGTGCCGTAGGCCAGGCACCGCTCCGCGTGGAATGACCCCTCGCGGCCGGTGATGCCCTGCACCAGCAGGCGGGTGTTCGCGTCAACCAAAATGCTCATCGCTACTCCCAGCGGCTAGGCGGCGATGGCCGCTGCCGCCTCCTGAAGGGTGTCGACTAGGGTGATCTTGAGGCCGGAGGCGGCAAGGATAGCCTTGCCCTCCTCCACGTTAGTGCCCAGCATGCGCACCACCAGTGCCGGCTTGCGGGCCAGCTTGCCGTAGGCGTCCACGATGCCGCGCGCGGCGATGTCGCACCGCAGGATGCCGCCGAAGATGTTCACCAGCACCTTCTCCACCTTCGGGTCGGAGACCATCAGCTGGATGGCGGTGGATATCTTCTCCTCATTGGCCCCGCCGCCCACGTCCAGGAAGTTGGCGGGCTCGGCGCCCGCGAACTTGACCGTGTCCATGGTGGCCATGGCCAGGCCCGCGCCGTTGACCATGCAGCCCACGTTCCCGTCCAGGGTCACGTATGAGATGCCGTACTCAGAGGCCTTCACCTCCAACGCGTCCTCCTGGCTCGCATCGCGCAGCTCCGCCTCCTTCTTGTGGCGGAACAGCGAGTCATCGTCCAGGCTCACCTTGGCGTCCAGGGCCAGCAGCTCGCCGGTCTTGGTCAGCACCAGGGGGTTGATCTCGATCATCGTCGCGTCCAGCCCCCAGTAGGCGCGCCAGCACGCGTCCACCAGCGCGGAGAAGGGGCGCACCTGCGCCGCGGGCAGCCCCAGCGCCTCGGCCAGCTTGCGGCCCTGGAACGGCTGGAAGCCGATGGCCGGGTCGATGGGCTCCGTCAGCACCTTCTCCGGGCTCTTGTGAGCGACCTCCTCGATCTCCATGCCCCCAGCGGCGGAGGCGATGACCACGGGACGGCGGCGCCCGCCGTCGGTGGTGATGGACAGGTAGAGCTCACGCTCGATATCCATCGTCTGCTCCACCAGAACCTGGTGGACCGGAGCCCCGGCGGGGCCCGTCTGGAAGGTCACCAGCGTGGAGCCGATTAGCTTGGCGGCGTAGGTGGAGGCCTCCTCCGGGCTGGAGACCACCTTTACGCCCCCCGCCTTGCCACGCCCGCCGGCGTGAACCTGCGCCTTGACCACGGCGCGGCCGCCCAGCTTGCGCGTGGCCTCGGCGGCCGTCTTGCCGTCGGAGGCGACGGAGCCCTGGGGCACCGGCACGCCGAAGCGGGCCAGGAGCTCCTTGGCCTGGTACTCGTGTAGCTTCATGGACTGCCCTCGTGCGAAGTTGCGGCGGCGCTCACGCGCCACGCGGTCACGGATAATAGCAGAGCCCTACCCCCGCGCACCACGCACGCGGGGGTAGGGCTCTGCCCGGCTACACGCCGGGCTCGAACGGAGGGGGCGCAGGGGAGCCCCCTGAAACGAGGCTGCCTCAGGCGGCCGGCGAGCAAACGCAAGTTTGCACGGAACCTGCACGAGTTCTGCACACCGTATGCACGCCGCGTGCACACACAGGCCCGATAAAAGGCTCCATCAGGGGGCGCCCGGGGTTGGCGCGTGCCTGCGGCAGCCATAAGGAGGACGCCATGGTCAACATCATCAAGGCGAGGGGTGACTGGTCCATCCGGTCGTTTATCGACATGGAGAAGGGCACGGTCTCCCGTGAGCTCTACGTCAATCCCGAGATCTTCGAGATGGAGATGGAGCAGATCTTCCAGCGCTGCTGGCTGTTCCTCGGCCACGAGAGCCAGATCCCCAACCCCGGCGACTTCGTGGTCACCCGCATGGGCACCGAGGAAGTCATCATGGTGCGGGACCGCAAGGACAACCAGATCCGCGCGTTCCTGAACTCCTGCGCCCACCGAGGCATGAAGGTCTGCCGGTATGACCAGGGCAACACCCTGGTGTTCACCTGCCCCTTCCACGCCTGGACCTACGACGCCACCGGCAAGCTGGTGGGGGTGGGCTTCGGCAACTACGCCAACGCCTACACGGACACCCTGCCCCGCGCCGAGTGGGGTCTGACCCAGGTGGCGCAACTGAAGAACTTCTACGGCTCCATCTGGGCCACCTGGGACAAGGACGCCCCGTCATTCGAGGACTACCTTGGCCCCTTCGCCGAGTCCCTGCGCCACTGCCTCCAGTCCTCGGACGGTGAGGACGGGGGGCTAGAGTTCTTCACGCCCTTCCAGCGCCACCGCCTGCCCACCAACTGGAAGGTGCCCGGGTTCACCTCGGTGACCGACCTCACCCACACCTCCATGACGCACCGCTCCTCCCAGGCCGCTGGCCTGCACGAGGACCGCGGGCGCGGCAAGTCGAAGGGCAAGCCCTTCCCCCAGGAGAAGTACGCCATCGGTGACCACAACCTGGGCCACGGTGGAATGTGCACCTTCTACAACCAGCCCGGCGTGCCGGAGTACGGCAACGAGTGGTTCGAGGAGGGCGTGGACGATTACTTCCTCGCGCAGTCGGACAAGAAGCGTGCAAAGTACGCCACCCGCGTCATGCCTCCGCACGGCTGGGGCGGCGGCCACTTCGCCATCTGGCCAGCGGTGATGGTGGACTCTTGGCGCCTGCGCTACTACCACCCGCACGAGACGGGCATGACCGAGCGCTGGTCCCTGTTCGGTGTGGACAAGAACGCACCGAAGAACGTTAAGGACGCACTTCGTCACTATGCCGAGCGATTCAATGGGCCGATTGGTTTCTTTGAATCCGACGATATGGAAAACTGGAATTACGTTTTTCCGGCATCTCAAGGTGCCAGAGCGCGCAAGAACAACTACTTCTATGCCAATGGCCTGGGACACGGTAAATACGATGACCGCCTTCCCGGCGTAATCGTGAACGGCTCCTACACCGAGGAGGCTCAGCGCGCCCGGTTTAGCCGCTGGCTCGCCTTCATGGAGGCCAAGAGCTGGGCAGACCTGTACCCGATCAACAAGAACGCCGATCACTTCATTTGGCGCGCCCCCGATGGGAGTGTCAGCGCATCCGCGTGAGGTAAATGACATGTCAACGACCTATAACTTGAATGGGCAGGACGGTATTCAGGTCTTCAACGAGTTGCCTGAAGGAGTGACCGTCACGCTGACGGATGGGTCGGTGGGAACTATTGTCCATAACCCACAGAACGGTGGCTTCATCCAGGTGAAATACACCTCCCATCCGAACGCCGCGCAGGTCGGTGAGGAAGAGTTCATCTTCTTCAACCAGGTCACAAAGGCTGAGAGCTAGCCCTCCGAGCCCGGACCGCCGGACGGAACCGGCGGTCCGGGAAGCGCGCCCCAGCCTCCCAAGGAGCCATCCGATGGTCAGCACAAGCAAGAAGGCAACTACTCTGGAGGACCTGATCCTCCAGCACGACGTGGAGCAGTTCTACTACCGCGAGGCCCGTCTACTGGACGAGCGCCGCCTCGAGGAGTGGGCCGAGTTGCTCGCCGAGGACCTGTTCTACTGGATGCCCATGCGCCGCAACATCAAGTTCGGCGACTGGGAGATGGAAGAGACCAGCTACGAAACGGAAATCAACTGGTTCGACGAGGGCAAGGACATCATCGAGGGCCGCATCCGGCAGTTGAACACCGGCGTCCACTGGCCCGAGGAACCGGTCTCGCGCTTCGAGCACGCCATTACCAACGTGGAGGTAGTGGGCGAAAGCAAGGACGGCATCCAGGTCAACAGTAAATTCCGCTGTTACCAGAACCGGCTCCAGGACGAGGTAAACGAGTGGGTCGGCCGCCGTGAGGACATTCTGCGGCGTGACGCGGAAACGGGGTTCAAGGTGGTGCGCCGCAAGATCATCCTGGCGCAGAACGTCATGATCCCCAAGGTGGTCAACACCTTCTTTTAGGGTGCAGCATCAAGGGGGGCCGCACGGCCCCCCTTCTTCCATCGACTTCCACCGGCCCCCCGGTGTTGAACGCGGAGTACACATGAGCGATCGCATCGAGTGGCGCACGCGCGGCAAGGGCAAGGACGCCATCCTCTACGTCGGCCAGTTCGGTGAGGACGAGAACACCGTCCTGCGCGTGTGGAAGGGCAACGCCAAGACCATCACCGACTTCCTAAACGATATGAAGACGCTGGACGTCCACGTGGAGGGCCTCGAGGTGCCGGTGGATCAGCGCGACCCCGATGGCTGGGGGCGCCTCGTGCTGGAGCGCGGCCCCCGCGAGGGCGAGGTGCGCTTCGTGGAGCCCGACCTGTACTGGGACGCCATCTATTACTGGTTCCGCTCCCACGGTAAGGACCCGCACCCCGGGAGCGCCCGCCACCAGCGCTAGGGCTGGGCTCCCGCGCGCTCCGCACGCGCTCATGGCAGCGGGCTATCGTACTACAGGCCGTAGAGCCGCTTGGGGTTGTCCGAGAGGATCTTCCGCTTCACCGCTTCGCTCACGTCCTCGCGCCGCCGGAATGTGGAGATGGCGTCGTTCTCCCCCGAGATGTCAGTGTGCCCGTAGTCCGTGCCGATCACCAGGTTGTCCTCACCCGCGTACTTGAGGATGATAGGCAGGTCGTCGTCCGTCTCACACGAGACGTAGACGTTGTAGCCGGCCAGCACATCGTCCGGCACCGGGCGCCCCAGCTTGCGGCCACGCCGGCGCACCTCCTTCACGATCCACGGCACCCACTGGGCCGAGACCTCGATGAACGCCCAGCGCAGAGTGGGGAAGCTGACGGGCACATCGCTCATCATCACCACCAGCGAGGAGCCCACAGTGGGCACGCGCAGCGTGTAGAACGAGGCGGCGCGGTCGTACACCGAGCGCATCCCCTCCACCACCGTGGGGCTGGCGTTGGAGACGTGGACCGCGATGCACATGTCCAGCCGCTCGGCTTCCTGGTAGAGCGGGTAGAACGCCTCGTCCACCAGCAGCCGCTCACCCTCGATGGGCCGCATCATCACGCCCACCGCGCCGTGTTCACGCGCCTCGCGGAGCTGGCGCACAGCCTCGTCCATGCTCAGCAGCGGCACCACGCACGTCCACGGCAACCGGCCGTTGGACTTGGCGTAGGCGTCCGCCATCCAGCGGTTCCACCCCCTGCAGATGGCGGCCTCCGCCGCGGGGTCGTCGGTGAAAGCGGTGAGCCAGAAGGAGTTGAACAGCACCTGCACATCGACACCCATGGCGTCCATGTCGGCCAGGCGCGCGCCCACGTCGTCGAGGTTGCGCCCCTCCGGCGAGAGCGCCAGGTCGAATCCCTGCTTGCGCGAGAGCTCGGCCAGCTGGGAGCGCGAGAGGTTGAACCCCGTGGGCCGCAGCTTGCCGCCCACGTTCCACGCCTCCTTGCCCGTCCCGTCGGCTGACAGGTAGAGGGTGGGCCGGTAGCGTGCGTCAGCCGGGTCCATGAACTCCCAGGTGCGCTCCGTCTCCACCACGTGGGCGTCGGCGTCGATGACCTTGGTTGAAACCTTCGTTGCCATGATGCGCTCCTCCTTCTGTTGCCATGCTCCCCCCGGAGCGAGACGCTAGGGCTGCTGGCGGCCCCCGTTGATGTCCAGTACCGCTCCGGTGGTGTAGGCGGCGGCGTCCGAGACCAGGTACAGGGCCGCGCCCGCGATGTCCTCCGGCGCGCCGGTGCGGCCCAGAGGGATGTTCGCGGGCCCGCGCGAGCCTGGCGGGGCGTAGGGGTGGACGGCGGCACGGTCGGCGTGGGCGATGGTGCCGGGGGCGATGGCGTTGACCCGAATGGCCGGCGCCCACTCCTGCGCCATGGTGAGCGTGAGGCTGATGACCCCCGCCTTGGCGGCCCCGTACAGGCCGTTGCCGGGGCTCGCCCCCTGGCCTGAGGCGGAAGCCATGTTGAGGATGACCCCCTTGCCCTGCTGCAGCATCAGCGGCGCGACGGCCGCGGAGACGTGGAAGAAACTCTTCAGGTTCAGGCGCAGGCACTCGTCCAGGTCCTGCGCGCTCATCTCGAGCAGCGGGCCCATGCGGAACGTCTCCCCCCAGGTGGCCCCGGCGTTGTTCACCAGGATGTCGACGCGTCCCAGCTCATCGCGCACCTGCGTGGCCATGGCCGCCATCTCCTCCGGCTCACGCACGTCGGCCAGTATGCCGATGGCCCGGCGCCCGCGCTCCCGCACCTGCGCCACCGCCGGGTCGAGGGGGCGGTGGATCCGCTCGGTGCCGACGCTCACCGCCTCCGGCGCGCGCGCCACGATGGCGATGTCGGCACCCGCCTCGGCCAGCGTCAGCGCGATGGCCCT
>JAYNIL010000020.1:0-5911 GCA_038109085.1 Chloroflexota bacterium | reverse complement strand
GGCGTGGACATCGTGGTGATGGTGCACGGGAGCGGCGGCAACTTCTACGCCACCCCCTCCAACCCCCGCGCTGGGCGGCTGCGCTCCATGGGCGTGCCCGTGGTGCTGTTCAACACCCGTGGGCACGACGTCGTGGCTGGCCACTCGGGGGGCAAGCGGGTGGGCAACGCCTACGAGGTGCTGGACGAGTGCCGCCTGGACATGGCCGCCGCCGTGGACTGGTGCGCCGGGCGTGGCTTCCAGCGCGTGTGCCTGTTGGGTTCGTCCCTCGGCGCGGTGAAGGTGGTGTACGCGCAGGCCCACAACCAGGACCCGCGCGTGGCGGCGGTGGTCTCCCTCTCGCCTCTGCGCCTCTCGCACCGGTACTTCCTCGCCTCCGAGCTGGGCGATGACCACCGGCGGTTCTGGGAGCGCTCCAAGGCCCTGGCCAACGCGGGCGAGTCCGACACGCTGATGGAGGTCACGTTCCCCATCTCCCACCACTTCTCGGCCGCTGTCTACCTGGACCGACACTGCACCGAGCGCTACGACCTGACCGCGGCCCACACCGACCGCGTCTCCACCCCGCTGCTGATCCTGGGCGGCTCGACCGAGACGCACCCGCGCATGCGCGATGCCGTGCGCGACATGGCGGCCCTCGCCAAGGGCCAGCCGCGCACCCGCTCGCTGGTGGTGGAGGGGGGCGACCACGGCCTCCAGAACCGCGATGAAGAATTCTTCGCCGCGCTGCTGGACTTCCTGACGGCTCTGTAGGGGAACGTCCCCGGTTGGCGTGCTGCGTGCCGCCGGGGTATCGTGCTGCCCACGACGGACGGCCATAACAGACGGATGGAGGGAGCGCCATGGCGAGCTTGCGGGTCGGCATCATCGGGGCCAACGTGAGCGGTTGGGCGGGCCGCGCCCATTTGCCCGCCATGGGCGCGGGCATCCCCGGCGTGGAGCTGGTGGCCGTTGCCACCACCCGGGAGGAGTCTGCGAAGGAATCGGCGGCCAAGTACGGGGCGCGATTGGCCTTCGCCGACTACAGGGAACTGCTGGCGAGCCCCGAGGTGGACGCCGTCGCCGTCTCGGTGAAGCTGCCCGCCCACCACGAGCTCACCATGGCGGCCATCGCCGCGGGCAAGCACGTCTATACCGAGTGGCCCCTGGGCACCGACACCGCCCAGGCAGTTGAGATGGCCGCAGCGGCCAAGGCCAGGGGCGTGCGGACGGCGGTAGGTCTGCAGTCGCGCTCCTCGTCGGAGTACCAGGCCATGGCCCGCGCCATCGCCGGTGGGTACGTGGGCACCCCACGCGTCGTGACGGTGGGCGTGAACGCCCCCGGCCCCCTGGGCCGCTCGGCGGGACGCCTGTGGATGGCGGACGCGAAGGCCGGGGCCAACCCCCTCACCATCACCTTCGGGCACCTGCTGGACGGTCTGCAGGCCGCCGCCGGGCCCATCGCCTCCATCGCCGGTGCGGTGGTGGAGACCAAGGCGCCCACGGTGACGAACCCTGAAACCGGAGCAACGCTGCCCGTAAGCGCACCGGACACCGTGGCCATCACCGGAGTCATGGCCTCAGGGGCCACGCTGGTGGCCCAGCTGTCCTCGGCGGTGGGCGTGGGCGCGGGGTTCCGCCTCCAGGTGCACGGGAGCGAGGGCGTGCTGACGCTGGAGGGCGCCCAGGGCCTCTCCACCAATGAGGGACGCCTGACGGGCCAGCGGGTGGGTATGAAGGCGCCGGAGGAGCTGGACATCGAGCAGGCCTCCTGGGTGGGCGAGGGCGGCCTGTCCGGCCCGCCCGTCAACGTGGGCAAGACGTGGGAGCGCTTCGCCGCGGCCATCGCCGCGGACAAGCCCTTCTCGCCCTCGTTCGACGACGCCGTCCGCCACCACCAGCTCATCGACGCCATCCGCGCCGCAGCGCAGCACGCCCCCACGCGTATCGGGTAGGGCGCAGCCCGTCCAGGGCAGACCCAGCAAGGAGCACGCACGTGAACGTCGGATTCATCGGCCTCGGCAAGATGGGCGCGCACATGGCCCGCAACCTGCAGGCGGCGGGGCACACCCTCACCGTCCACGACCTGCACCAGGCGGCGGCCGCACCGCTGCTGGAGAACGGCGCGGCGTGGGCCGCCACCCCGGCGGAGGCGGCAGCCGCCTCGAGGGTGGTGTTCACATCGCTGCCGGGCCCCCGCGAGGTGGAGGCCGTGGGCACTGGGCCCGACGGCATCGCTGACGGCGCGGCGAAGGGGAGCGTGTGGGTAGACACCTCCACCAACGCCCCCTCGGTAGTGCGCCGCCTCGCCGGGGAACTAGAGGCGAAGGGCATCGCGCTGGTGGACGCGCCAGTGAGCGGCGGGCCCATGGGCGCCGAGGCCGCGAGCCTCGCGGTGATGGTGGGCGCGACCCCGCAGGCCTACGCCATCGCGCTCCCGCTGCTCCAGCACCTGGGCAAAACCATCACCCACGTGGGCGGCCCGGGCGCGGGCTCCATCGCCAAGCTGGTGCACAACTCCATCTCCATGGCCACGCGCATCGCCGTGCAGGAGGGGATGGTGCTCGCCACCAAGGCGGGCGTGGACCCGGCGGTGATGCTGGAGGTGCTCATGGGCGGCTCGTTCGGCCAGCAGCTCATCCTCACCCGCCACATCCCCGAGCTGGTGTTCGCGGGCGACTTTGACCACCCCCGCTTCTCCCTGGCCCTGTCCGAGAAGGACGTGCGCCTGGCCATCGAGCTGGGCAGGGAGGAAGGGGTGGAGCTGGGCATGGCCTCCTACACCTTGGAGGAGATACACCGGGGCCTGGAGCGCGGGTGGGGGGAGCAGGACAACTTGGTCACCTTCAAACTGGCAGAGGAGCGAGCGGGAGTTCAGGTGCGCACGGGCAAGCACGCATGAGCACACGGTATGCATGGCTGGCATGGGTGGGCGCTGGCGTGGGGTGGGTGGTGCTGACCTGGGTGGTGATGTGGGCAACGCTGGACGCGGCGAATGCCGCCATCGCCCGGGGCGATGCAGCAACCCCGCAGGGCATCCAGTGGGCGCAGGTCTACCTGGCGGGGGCCATCTTCTCCCTGCCGGGGGTGGCACTGGCCGTGGTGGGCCTCCGCAAGCGCGGCCAGAAGGGCTAGGGGCGTCTAGGCGCTCAGCACGGCAACGCTGGCTATCTCCACCAGCCAGTCGGGGCGCACCAGCTCGGCCTTGATGCAGTAGCGCGCCGGGCGCGTGGCCCCGAAGTAACGCTCATACACCTCGTTCATGGCCGCATAATTGGCGTAGTCGGTGATGAAGATGTGGTTCATCACCACGTCCGCCAGGCCGCCGCCACCCGCTTCCAGCACCGCCCGGATCGCCTCGATGACCTGCACGGTCTGAGCGCGGACGTCTCCCACGCCCACCGACTTCCCGTCGGCCCCCGCGGGGCCTGTGCCGGACACGTAGACGGCGTTGCCTGCCTTCACCCCCGGCGAGTAGGGGGCCAGGGGCGGAGCGGAGCCTGCGGGCACCAGAGGTTGGAAGGGAATGTCATCCTCCAAGGCAACGTGCGGGCTGTTTGCGGTTCAGTTCCTGCCTAGTTCCGGAAAGACGGGTCGCGCGCGTCCAACAGCCCCAGCAGCGCACCCCACTTGTCGGCCTGCACGCCGGTCTGCGGGCGCTCCCGGGTGAGCAGTTGGGCCGTCTTCTCCACCGCAGCCTCCGAGGGCATGCGCAGCGGTGCACCCGTGCTCATGGCCAGGATCTGCGCCTGGCAGGAGCGCTCCAAGTTCACCATGCGCGAGAAGGCGTCCGAGCAGTTCTTCCCCGTAGTGAGCAGGCCGTGGTTGCGCAGGATCAGCGCGTTGTGGCGGCCCAGGTCCGTCACCAGCCGCTCGCGCTCGTCCACGTCCACCGCGAGGCCCTCGAAGTCGTGGTAGCCGATGCGGTTGTGGAACTCCATGCCGTCCTGCGTCAGCGGCAGCAGCGGCGTGTCAAGGGCAGAGAACGCCGCCCCGTAGGTAGTGTGGGTGTGCATCACGCACCGTGCGTCAGGGCGCGCCCCGTGCACGGAAGAGTGGATGATGTACCCGGCCGTGTTCAGGAACTCTCGGGGGCCGTCCAGCACGTTCCCCTCCAGGTCCACCGTCAACAGGGAGGAAGCCGTGACCTGCGCGTAGTGCATGCCGAAGCGGTTGATGAGGAAGCGCTCCTCGCTGCCAGGCAGCCGTAACGTAATGTGGTTGTAGATGAGGTAGCTCATGCCGAATAGGTCGGCAAGGCGGTAGGTAGCTGCCAAGTCCACGCGCGCGGCCCACTCCTCAGCGCTGTAGCGGTCTTCAGGTCCGGGCATGGTGGCCTCCTGGGGGGGACTGAGATGCGTGGGCCATGCTGCCCCCCCCCGTCCCGCACGTCAACCGAGATAGGAGCGCTAGCATAGATTCCGCTTCTTCGGCATACTAACCAAAGGTTCTGATTCCCGGAGGGATGGCAGAGCGGACGAATGCGACGGTCTTGAAAACCGTTGTCCAGCAATGGACCGTGGGTTCGAATCCCACTCCCTCCGCCAACAACGAAACAAAAGAGGCTCCTTGTCCGAGGAGCCTCTTTTGTTTCCGCATAATGAATGTAATTTATCGCCGAATTCGCGACTCATTTATCGGATACATTATTCACATGTGTTTTCGCGAGTCTAAATGAGGTTTATACAATGTTTTTGAAGACGTTCTTGTTACTCGTATTAATGCTTTTTTTGACGGCATGCCAAGGGACATCTGGAGTTGATTCGGTTACACCCAATCAATCATTGGAGCAAAGCGACTCCATTAATTCAGGCGAACAATCATCAGCTGTTGATAATGTTGATAACGGTTTCGAAGTTGCGGATAAGCCTCACATCCCCGATGTTCCCGAGTTAGATCTTCCCCGTCCGCCTCTGAGTAAAACTTTTTGGAACCAGGTTAATGGGCCATTCGGTGGTATTTTAGTCGATTTTGTTAAGTCTGAAGGTTCTTATTGGGCCGCATCGTCCGATAACGCTGGTTTAGCCAGTAACTACGTCTATAAAATTGATGCTGAGAACTTTTCATGGCAACGAATTGCACGAGCGAATAACTTGAAGGCCATTGCAGTTAACCCGAGAAATCCCAAACAAGTAGGCTTTGTCACGGCCGCGGGATGGGATTCGGGTTCAAAACTTTTTCTTTCAAGTGACGGAGGTGTGAATTGGGAGACAATAACGTTTCCTGATGTATCTTTTCATCAGATTGCGATGAGCGGCACAGATCCACTTCGTATTTATGTCGGCGTTGAAACTAATTTAAAACGCTTAGTTTGTGAGGATGAAGGCCGAGATAATTGTGAATTTATTAGGCCTGTTTATCAGGTTATAACATCCGATGACTATGGAGATAATTGGTCTTATTCTAACCCTATACCTGAAGGCAATTTCAACTTCGAGTGGGCTGAAGCTTACGATGGTTTTGAATTCCCAGTCGAGTGGAACGACAGAATAACCGCTATTTATCCCCATCCATATGACAATAACACCATTTTTGTTGGGACTAACACAACACTCGCTAAAACAATTGATTCAGGCGAATCATGGACTGTATTAAGCGATTCCTTTCACCGATCCGACATCAAAGGAATTGCTATTAATCCAAATGCCCCGAACTTAGTTTATGTGCGTGTTGGAAATTTCGTTTCTAAAAGTTGCCGTGACCTCGAGGAAGGTGCGAACGCTAGTCCATCTGAGGTCGCCAAATATTGTGCTGGAATATATTTGAGCACAAATGGCGGTGATGATTGGGAGCTGTTAGAAGGCGGTACGGGAGATCCCTCAGAGGGAGGGGTATATGTTAATGAATATGATAACGAGACTGTATATGCAGTCTTTTCCCGCGAAGTGCTCAGAACAACACTAGGTAGCCAAGCATGGGATCGTTATCTACT
>JAYNIL010000019.1:19644-28449 GCA_038109085.1 Chloroflexota bacterium | reverse complement strand
GTTCACCGTGGCGGCGGCCACGGCGGGCAGGCGGTCCGGCAGGCCGATGAGCGCGCACTGGGGCGCACCGCCCGCTGCCCGCGCCCACGCCAGCACCTGCGGAACGCCGGGGCCCAGGGTCGAGCCCGCTAGCGTGGTGGCCAGGGTGTCCAGCACCAGCGCCTTCAGGGTGCGGCGCACCGGTTCTGGCAGCGCGTCGTGCGTCAGCCCCGCGGCGAAGCGCGCCCAGACGGCACTGGCGTCCTCATTCCCTTGCGCCATCCCGCGCTCTCCCCGCCCGCTACGCGGGCTCGTTACAGGGGACACCCCTGCGCCCCCTGCGGGGGCTACTCCGTCTACGCGCCCTGCCGGGCGCTCATGGCAGCAGGCGCGTGACCAGCATCCTGTTCGCCCGCCATGCGGGCTCCTGGTTAGGCCTTCGCGGCGGCGTACATCTTCTCCATGAGGGCGTCCTGCCAGCGGGTGTCCACGGGCAGCACCTCCTCGATGGCGCGGGCCGAGGCGTAGGAGCCGTCGGCACCTGGCGCAGCGCCGCCGTCGGCGACGGCCTTGGTGGCGTCCAGCAGCATGCGCCGGGCCATGATGACGGCCCGGTCGGTCTGCCCCAGATGCTCCATCGACCGGTTCACGATGCGCCCCATGGCCTCCTGCACCGCCCGGTCCTGCGCGTTGATGCCCTCGATGCCGGTGAAGGTCTGGGTGCGCTGCAAGTGCCGGTCGATCATCCAGTCGTTGCGCGCGTTGCGCATGGACCGGAACGTCTTCTGGTCAACGTCCGTGGGGCCGTTGCCGATGCTGCGCTCCTCCTTCTCGGCCTGGCTGAGCGGCTCATCGAGGCTGTAGCCCCAGTTCCACACCATGGTGGTCTCGTCGTCGATGGGCACCCAGTGGTGCCCGGCGATCTTGAACTTGTCATGGGAGCCGTCGGCCCGCAGCTGGGCCGCGCGTATCTGCACGTGTGGCATCACGTAATGGTAGGTGCGCACGTAGTTGATCTGCCCGCCCGGCACCGTGCGCACCGAGGCGTACCGGTAGCCGTAGTCGGTGGGCTCCACGTCCAGGCGCGATGACGTCGCCTCCGCGCGCAGGCCCCCCAGGCCCGAGGCATCGCCCGCGCCGAACTTGCGGTGCAGGAACGAGGAGTGCACCGAGTCGATGCCCCCCTCCAGCGCCTGGAGCCAGTTGGACTCCTGGATCACCTTGGAGGCGAACCTGTGCGTCTCCGGCTGGGCGGTGAACTCGAAGGCCGGTTCGATTGGACGCTGGTCGGCCGGGCCCATGTAGGCCCAGATGATGCCGCCCTTGTCCACCGTGGGGTAGGCGGGCATCTTCACCTTCTGCTTGAAGTCGAACTCCGCCGGCTCGTTGGGCATGTCCGTGCACTGGCCGCTAAAGTCGAATTTCCAGCCGTGGTACACGCAGCGCAGGCCGTTCTCCTCGTTGCGTCCCAGAAACATGGAGGTGAGCCGGTGCGGGCACCACTCGGAGATGAGTCCCACGCGTCCGCTGGTGTCGCGGAAGGCTACTAGGTCCTCACCCAGGATGCGCACGCGCACCGGGTCCGAGTCGGGCTCAGCCACCTCCCAGGAGAGGAGCACCGGCTGCCAGTAGCGGCGCATCAGTTCACCCATGGGCGTGCCGGGGCCCACGCGGGTAAGCGTCTGGTTGTCCTTGACGGAAAGCATCGTTCGCCCCCTGTGGCGCACGCGTTCTCGGCGCAGGTGCCCGCTCCCGCAGGCGTGGCGCGATGCTAGGCCCGCCACAGGGGGGTGTCAACGCAGGATTGCCCCGGAGCCTGCGCCTGCCTACCATGCACCTGCTCCACAACATAGGGGCGCGCGCTGGCCTGACCGGCGCAGGGAGGCGCATGCGCGTTCTGGGCGTAGATCCCGGCACCCAGCACCTAGGGTACGGCGTGGTGGACGTGGACGGCACGAGTGTCCGGGCCGTGGCCTGGGGCACGGTGGAGGGCGGGCGCGGGCTGGACATCGCCTTGCGCCTGCACCGTATCCACCAGGGCTTGGCGGCAATCACCACGCAGCACCGGCCCGAGGTGCTGGCCGTGGAGGAGCCGTTCGTGTCGGTGGAGCGCGGGGCCAAGGCTGCCGTGGCCGTGGGCCAGGCGCAGGCCGTGGCCCTGCTGCTGGCGGCCGGGATGAACATCCCCATCCACCGCTACTCGCCCGCCAAGGTCAAATCCGCCGTGGCCAACTACGGAGCTGGCTCCAAGGCCCAGGTGCAGCGCACGGTGCAGTTGGTGCTGGGCATGCCCACCGAGCCCATGTCCGAGGACGCCTCCGACGCGCTGGCGGTGGCCCTCACCCACGTTCAGGAGTGGCGCGCGGCCCAGCGGGTGCGCAGCGCATGAGCATGATCGCGGCGGTCTCCGGTGAGCTGGCGGGGCGCGAGTCCGGCGCGGCGCTGGTGCGCGTGGGCGGTGTGGTGCTGCGGGTGTACGTGCCGGCGCACGACCTTGCCGCCCTCACTGGCCCGCGGGTGGAGCTGTTCACCCACCTGATCGTGCGCGAGGACGACCTGGCGCTCTACGGCTTCGCCTCCGAGGAGGGGCGCACCCTCTTCGAGGCGCTGTTGGAGGTGAGCCAGGTGGGCCCCAAGGCGGCCCTGGCCGTGCTCTCGGTGCTCACCCCGCCGGACCTAGCCGCCGCCATCGTTGCGGGGGATGGGGCGGCGATAGCCCGCGCCCACGGGGTGGGCAAGCGCACGGCGGAGCGCATCATC
The DNA here is from genome assembly GCA_038109085.1 of Chloroflexota bacterium. Classification (GTDB taxonomy): domain Bacteria; phylum Chloroflexota; class Dehalococcoidia; order Lucifugimonadales; family Australimonadaceae; genus Australimonas. Next base: position 25,710 of record JAYNIL010000019.1, on the reverse strand, counting down.
CTGGAGCTGCGCGACAAGCTGGCCGACGGTCTCGGTCCCATGGCCGCTGCCCCCGGCGCACCCGCGGCGGCGGGTTCGGGCGCCGACCCGGCCCTGTCCTTCCTGCTGGGGCTGGGCTTCTCCGCCATGGAGGCCCGCCAGGCCCTGGCTGGGGGTGATGCGGGTTCGCCCACCGAGGAGCGCGTGCGCGATGCGCTGCGCCGCCTGGGGCGCTAGGCGCCCCTAGCCAGACCGCTAGCGGCCCCCCTCAGCGTCCCAGGGAAAGGCGGGTTAGGAGCGCCTCCGGCAGCCCTGCCTCGGCCATGGCGCGCTGGGTGGCCGAAACGTCGTACCAGGCCCGGTGGAGCGTCAGCAGCCCCGCCTCCTCGTCCACCAGGGCGTAGGCGGCGCGCCGGTCGTTATCGCGCGGCTGGCCAACCGAGCCGGGGTTCACCACCACGCGCACCCCGGTCAGCAGGTCCAGCGCCCGCCCCTCCAGCCCGCTGTGGCGCAGGTCGCGCCCCGCCTCGGCCACGAACTGCAGGTGGGAGTGGCCCACCAATACCAGGGGCGTGCGCGTGCGCTCCCACGCGTCGATGGCCTGCCCATAGGAGAGTAGGTAGTCCCACCGCGGCTCGCGCGGGGTCCCATGCACCAGCGTCGCCAGCCCCTCCACCAGCGTGACGGGCAGGGCGCCGAGCCACTCGCGCTCCTCTTGCCCTAGTTGGGTGATGGTCCAGCGCAGCGCCTCGGCGGCGTAGGCGTTAAACCCGTCCAGTCCCAGCGCACCCGCCGCGCCCGCGTCGTGGTTGCCCTGGATGCACAGCGCGCTGCGCTCGCGCAGCAGCGCGATGCACCCTGCCGGGTTCGGCCCGTAGCCCACCACATCGCCTAGGCACCAGACCTGCCCGATGTCGCCCGTCGAGTCCGCGGCGGTGAGCACCGCCTGCAGCGCCTCCTGGTTCCCGTGCACGTCGCTGACCACCAGCGTCTTCATGCCGGATGCCCCCCGCGCCGGATGCGCTCGGCGCGCTTGGGCGGCGTGATGGACGGTGCGCGCAGGTAACGCGGCTCCAGGCTAGCGGCATCGTCCGCCTCCCCGGCCGAGAGGCGCGCGGCGCCCAGCGCACCCACGCCCACCAGCCGTGCACCCGGCTCGTAGGGGGCCACCTCTGCGCGGGCACCGTAGGCAGCCTCGATGGCCCCCCGGTGCGTGTCCGCGCCCTCGCCGCAGAATAGGAGGCGCTCGTCCTCGAGCGTCAGAAGCTCCGCCACGGGGCCCACGCGCTCACGGTAGGCTCGCCCGCCGCGATAGCGCGCCCAGGCCACGGTACCCCGGCCCGCCTCCAGCACGGCGCATACCGTGACGCCTCGCACCCCGAGCGGTTGGGCCGTCGCCTCGAGGGATGAGACCCCCACCAGCGGGCAGCCCAGCCCCAGCGCCAGCCCCTTGGCCACGCCCAGCCCCGCGCGCAGGGCGGAGAAGCCGCCGGGCCCGGCGACCACCGCGATGCCGTCCAGCATCCGGGGGGCCAGGCCCTCGACCTCCAGCAGCCGCTGGACGGCCGGGAGCAGCTCGGCGGTGTGGCTGCCGGGGGAGTGCCACGCCTCGGAGCGTACCAGCCCCTCGTCCCACAGCCCAGCGGCGCCGTTGCGTGTGGCCGTGTCCAGCAGGAGGATCATCGCGCCGCCTCGCCCGCGCCCAGCGCCGCCGCCAGCGCGTCCAGCAGCGCCTCGGCGCGCAGGCCACGGGCCACCATCTTCAGGGTGCGCTGGTCAGGCGCGCCCGGCCCCGCCAGGGAGAGGACAATGGTGAGCCGCTCCGGGGGGAAGGCGCCGGGTGCGTGCTCCGCCCACTCCGCAACCACGGCCCCTTCCTCGAGCATCTCATCCACCGCCAGTTCCTCGGCCTCCGCCTCGACGGCAGGCCCGCTGAGGCGGTACAGGTCCATGTGGAAGAGGCTGATGCGCCCCTGGTAGCGGTGCACTAGCACGAAGGTGGGGCTGTGGGCGTACCCCTCGGCTCCGGTGCCCTGGGCAATACCCTGGGTGAGGGTGGTCTTGCCCGCACCCAGGGTGCCCGAGAGGAGCACCAGGTCGCCGGGGCCAAGCAGCACGCCAAGCGCGCGGCCCACGGCCTGGGTCTGCGGGGCGGAGCGGGTTATGCGGGTGAGGCGCCTCACCGCAGGTGCTCCCAGCCGGTGTGCGCCAAGGACACCGGCGCGCCCTGGGCGTCCATCACGCGGACGCCGGAACCGGCCTCGATGCGCCCCACCACCCTGGCGGTGGGCAGGGAGGCCAGAGCGCGGGCCATCACGGAGGGCGGCGCGGTGAAGAGGAGCCGGTACTCCTCTCCGCTCCCCAGCGCCAGCGAGAGCGCCTCGTCCGGGAAGCAGGCGGCCAGCGCCGGGTGCAGGGGCACGTTGCCGGCCTCGACAACCCCACCCACGCCGGAGGCAGCGCACATACGGCTCAGGTCTGCAACCAGCCCATCGGAGATGTCCATGGCGCACGCCACCCCCGCCGCCACCAGCGCCCGGCCGTCCGTCGCCACGGGAGCCGGGCGCTCGAAGGCGGCGCGCAGCGCACCGGCAGCCAACGGGTCCGCGGGGACGCCGCCTTCCTGCAGACGCAGCCCCCCTGCGGGCCCGCCCAGGGGGGCTGCCACGGCTATGGCATCGCCCAAGCGGGCCTCGTCGCGGCGCAGTAGCGGGCCGGTGCACACGCCGGTCATGGCCACTGTGATGAATGGCTCGCGCGCACTTACCACATCTCCCCCCACCAGCAGCGTCCGGTACGCGGCGCATGCCTCCAGCATGCCGTCATACAGCGCGTCCACGGCGCTGACGGACAGGGCGCCGGGCAGCCCCAGCGTCACCAGCCCCACCAGCGGCATGCCGCCCATGGCGATGACGTCGGACACGTTGGCGGCCCACAGCTTCCAGCCCACGGCGGCCCAATCGTCGGGCCGCTCCGGGAAGTGGACGCCCGCCACGGCAGTGTCGGTGGTGCCCACCTCCACACCGCCCTCCAGCCGCCATGCCGCTGCGTCGTCGCCGATGCCGATGAGCAGCCGGAAGCCGGCGTGGGCCGGGGGCTCCAGGCGCGCCGCGTCCACCCGCTGCGCCAGGCGGGCGATGAGGCCGAACTCCCCTAGGGTGCCGATGGTGTCCACGGTGCCATTATCGCCCATGCGGCGCGTGCGCGATTTGTGATAGATTACGCAAACCAAATATGAGCACCAGGCGGGCCATCGCCCGCCACCCCTCAGGAGGCATTGACGTGAGCGACCGCACCCTGATCCTGCTCAAGCCCGACGCGCTTCAGCGAGGCCTGGCCGGGCGCATCATCACCCGCCTGGAGGACCGGGGCCTCAAGATCGTGGGCCTCAAGCTGATGCAGATGGACATGGACACGGCGCGCAAGCACTACGCCGAGCACGTCTCCAAGCCCTTCTTCCAGGGCCTTGCTGACTTCATGATGTCTCGCCCGCTGGTGGCGATGGCCGTGGAGGGCAAGGACGTGGTGGACGTGGTGCGCGCGTCGGTGGGGGCCACCAACCCCCTCAAGGCCGCCCCCGGCACCATCCGGGGGGACCTGGGCCGGGACATCGGGCGCAACCTGATCCATGCATCCGACTCGCCCGAGTCGGCCGCGCGGGAGCTGGCGATCTTCTTCAAGCCCGCCGAGCTGCTCACCTACGAGCGTGAGATTGACGCCTGGACGGCTGAGTAGGCCTCCGGCCTATTGCACCCGAAGTAGGGGTTTTGCCTGCTTCCACACCTGCTCCAGGCGGTAGTGCGCGCGCTGCTCCTCGCTGAGGATGTGCACCACCACGTCGGCGAAGTCCAGCAGCACCCAGCCGGAGTCGTTGGTGCCCTCCCGCCGCAGCCGCCGCAGGCCAGTCGCCTCGACGGCATCCTCTACCGCGTCGGCCAGCGCGCCGGACTGGCGCGTCGAGCCGGCGCTCATCACCACCACGTAGTCGGCGAAGGAGACGGCCCCGCGCACGTCCAGCAGCACCACGTCGGTGGCCTGGCGGTCTGAACCGGCGTCCACGGCGGCGCGGGCCGCGGCCAGGGGCAGGTCCGCCGGTGGGGTTGAGGGTGCGCTGCGGGGGGGCATCCAATACATTATAGGGGCCGGAGCGTGCTCATGTATCCTGACTGTATGCCGAGCGTTGACCCACAACACGTCGTCGTCGCCATGTCGGGGGGTGTGGACTCTTCGGCGGCGGCCCTGCTGCTGGCGCGCGCGGGACACCGGGTCACTGGGGTGACGCTGCGCCTCTACGACGTGGAGGGCGTCCCGTCCGGGGCGCACCAGGGTTGCTGCACGCTGGACGACATCGAGGACGCGCGCCGGGTGTGCGCGGTGCTGGGCATTCCGCATTACGTCATGGATGCGCGCGAGGGGTTCCGCACCCACGTGATGGACTACTTCGTGGCCGAGTACCGGCGCGGGCGCACCCCGCACCCGTGCATCGCCTGCAACGACCGCATCAAGTTCGACCTGCTGGCCGGCCAGGCCGAGGCGCTGGGCGCCGGTGCCGTGGCCACGGGCCACTACGCGCGGATCGCGCGTGAGCCCGACGGCTCGTTCGCCCTGCTGCGGGGGGTGGACCAGTCCAAGGATCAGTCCTACGTGCTGGCAGGACTGGGCCAGGCCCAATTGGCCCGCACGCTGCTACCCGTGGGCTCCTTCCCCAAGACCCGCATACGCGCCCTGGCCGCCGAGGCGGGGCTGCACCTTGCCGCCAAGCGCGACTCCCAGGAGGTGTGCTTCATCCCCTCGGGCGATTACCGGGCCTACCTGGCCGAGCGCGCCGCCGAGGCGGGCGAAGGGGCCCGCCCCGGCGATCTGGTGGACGAGACGGGCGCGGTGGTGGGCACGCACCCCGGCGTGGAGGGCTTCACCGTGGGCCAGCGCAGGGGGCTGGGCGTGGCGCTGGGCGAGCGCCGGTTCGTCACGGGCGTTGACCCGGCCACGGGTCGCGTGGCGGTGGGCCCGGAGTCGGCCCTGTGGAAGCGGGCGGTGGCGGTGGAGGGGATGCGCTGGGTCAGTGGGCACGCGCCCGCGGGTACTAGGCGCGTGCAGGCCAAGCTGCGCTACGGCGGCGAGCCCGCACGCGCGCTGGCCGAGCCAGGGCCGGACGGGACGCTCACCCTGCACTTCGAGGCGCCTCAGCGCGCACCCACCCCCGGCCAGGCTGCCGTGCTCTACGACGGCGAGCGGGTGCTGGGCGGCGGGACCATAGCCCAGGCGTTGGACTGAGGATGGCGCGCACCCCGCTCCCCCCGCTGCCCCGCCTGCCCACGCAGGAGCACGAGTCGGCGCTGTGGGCGGCGGGCTGCGCGCGGGTGGCGGGCGTGGACGAGGTGGGCAGGGGCCCCATCGCCGGGCCCGTGGTGGCGGGGGCGGCCGTCCTGCCGGACCTGTCCGGCGTGGAGCACCCTGACTGGGGCCTGCTGCGTGATTCCAAGACGCTCTCCTCCGCCCAGCTGGTGCGGGCCGATGCGTTGGTGCGCGCGCTGGCGGTGGGCGTGGGCATCGGGCAGGCCTCCAGTGAGGAGATCGACGCCCACGGCATCGCTCCGGCCACACGATTGGCCATGCGCCGGGCGCTGGACGCCCTGGCCCTCTCTGCCGGTGCGCCGTGCCACCTGCTGGTGGACGCCTTCCTCCTGGACTGGCGCTACACCCCCTGCACCCCGCTAGTGAAGGGCGATGCGCGCTCGGCCGCCATCGCCGCCGCGAGCATCGTCGCCAAGGTCCATCGCGATGCGCTCATGGTGGCGCTGGACGCAGCGCACCCCGGCTACGGCCTGGCGGCCCACAAGGGCTACGCGGCCGCATCGCACCTGGAGGCGGTGGCGCGATTGGGCCCCAGCCCGGTGCACCGGCGCTCCTTCTCCCCCTTCCGGCCCGCGCTGCTGCCCTCCGTGCCAGAGCAAGGGCCCCATGCCTGACGCATAGGCGCGACTGGGCGCACTGGGGGAGGAGATAGCCGCCGCTCACCTGCAGCGCGCGGGCACGAGCCTGCTGGCGCGCAACTACCGTACCCGGCTCGGCGAGGTGGACGTGGTG
>JAYNIL010000019.1:0-19544 GCA_038109085.1 Chloroflexota bacterium | reverse complement strand
GGTGGACGTGGTGAGCGTGACGCTCCCGCCTACCGGCCGCGCCACGGTGCGGCACATCGCCGGGGTGGACCTGGTCTAGTTGCGCTTCCGGCGCAGGGCCACGCCGATGACGTTGGGCCCGGCGTAGGTCCCGATCACCGCGCCGATGATGCCCTTGAGCACCGGGGCAGGGGTCATCTCCTGGAGCGCGGCGGCGAAGGCGTCCACGTCGGTGCCCCTGGCCTCATGAATCAGCGCGATCTCCGCGTAGGGCGCGCCCTGGCGGGCGATGTCCAGCATTCGTGCCAACGCCTTGGCGCGGGTGCGCACCTTCTCGTGGGGGTGGACCTCGCCGTCCACCAGCTTGAGCACGGGCTTGATGCCTAGCAGTCCGCCCACCAGCGCCTGGGCCTTGCCGATGCGCCCGCCCTTGGCCAGGTACTCCAGCGTGTCCAGCACGAAGTACAGCTCCGTGTCGGCACTGGCCTGCTCGGCCACTGCCACCACCTCGTTCAGGCTCGCGCCGGAGGCTGCGGCCTGGGAGGCGGCGCGCACCACCAGCGCCTGGCCCATGCACGTGAGCCGGGTGTCCACCAGGCGAACCTGGGCACCTTCCGGGAGCTCCTTCACTGCCGCGCGGGCGGAGTTGAGCGTGCCAGAGAGCTTGTCGGAGATGTGGATGGACACCACCGCATCGCCCGCCTCCACCAGGGGCTGGTAGGCCTTGAGGAAGTCGCCCACGCTGGGCTGGGAGGTGTGAGGGAGTTCCTTGGAGGAGGTGAGTCGCCGGAAGAACTCGTCGTGCCCCATCTCCACCCCGTCCAGGAAGGCCTCCTGGCCGAAGAAGACGGTGAGGGGCACCACGGCGACGCCGAGCTCGGCGGCCAGGGCCGGAGTCAGGTCAGCGGTGCTGTCGGTGACGATGCGGATGGCCATCTCATCCTCCTCCCCGTGGGGGCCCCACGGCAGGGCTCAGCATACAGGAGGGAACGCGCGCAGTCAGGGCGCCGGGTTACCGGTTGGTGACCATCACCTCCTGGGACGCCGCCGGTCGTCACTCGAAGGACACGATGTAGGGGTAGTGGGGCTGTCCGCCCGTCACCACCTCCACCTCCACTCCGGTGTGCGTTGCCCGCAGGGCCTCGGCTGCTTCCCGCGCTTCCGGGAGGGAGATGTCCGTTCCGTGAAAGAGGGTGATGAGAGAGCCGTCCGCTGGCGCGGCGGCGGCCACCAGCGCGGCCAGGGCCTCGTTCACCGTGGGGGCGGTGGCGGCCAACTTGCGCTCCAGCAGCGCCATCGCCTCGCCCTCCTGCACAGGGGTGCCGTTGACGCTGCCCTCCCGCACCGCGACGGTCACCTCGCCGGAGCGCACCGCGTGGCGCGCCTCCTCCATTGCCTCCATCGTCTCCTCGGGGTTCAGGTCGGGGTTGAGGGTCAGCAGCGCCGCCACGCCCTGGGGTACCGACTCGGTGGGCACCACGCTGATGAGCCCCTCGCTCAAGTCCATCGCCTGATGCGCGGCCAGCACCACGTTGGGATTGTTGGGCAGCAGCACCACGTGCAGGGCACTGGCGCGCTGGGCGGCTGCCAACAGCTCCGACGCGGGTGGGTTCATGGACTGACCACCGGAGACCACCTCCGCCGCGCCCAGCTCCCGGAACACCGCGGCGATCCCCTCCCCGGGGGCGACGGCCACCACCGCCAGCGCCCGCTGGGGGCGTGACGCATCCGCCTGATGCAGGGTGCGGAAGTGGGCGTGCTGGGAGTCCATGCTCTCGATGTGCACCTCGGTCAGGGTGCCAGAGAGCGCGCCGAGGGAGAGGAGCGGGCCCGGGTCGGCGGCGTGGGCATGCACGCGCACCGTGTTCTCATCGCCGATGACCACCGTTGAGGCCGCCAGCTCCTGGACCTGCGCCCTGATGGCGTCAGGGTCGAGCCCCTCGCCGTACACCATGAACTGGGTGCAGTAGCCGAACTGCTCCTCGGCGCTGGCGTGCAGGAAGTCCTGCATGGCCACGGCGACGTCCACCCCGTCCGCGGGCGCTGGGGCGACCTTGAGCGGCACAGGGGCGCCCTCCAGCTTGCCCAGCGCCCCTGCCAGGAACGCCACCACCCCCTGCCCCCCCGCGTCCACCACCCCGGCTTCGGCCAGCACCTTCAACTGTTCAGGGGTGCGCTCCAGTGCCTCCGCGGCAGCCACATAGGCAGCCCGCAGGGCGACCGCCGGCGTGCCTCCGGTGCATCCCTCTGCCGCCGCGCGCATCACGGTGAGCATAGTGCCCTCAACGGGCTTGGCCACCGCCTGATAGCTGGCGTCGGCGCCCGCGGTGAGCGCCCTGTGCAACCCCGCCGCACCCATGGTGCGCTCATCGGCCAGGCCAGCGGCGAAACCCTTGAGGAACTGGGAGAAGATGACACCGGAGTTCCCCCGCGCCCCCAGCAGCGCCCCGCGCGCCACCTCCTGGCTCACTGCACCGGCGCTACTATCCACCTCTCCCGCGTACGCCAGAGCGGCACGCAGGGTGAGGGTCATGTTGGTGCCGGTGTCGCCATCGGGCACCGGATAGACGTTGAGCGCGTCGATGCTGCCGGCGTGCTCCTGGATGCAGGCTGCGCCCGCCGCCATCATGTCGCGCAGGTCGGCGCCGCTCAACGCGTTGGAACGGGGTGTCATGTGCCTCCAGGCTTGGCGAGGTCTCGAGGGCCGTGGTACACTCGATCACGGCCGGGCGCTCCGTTGCCCGGCCCTGGTTTTGGCCCACAGGGGCCGCCCAGGAAGTTGCAGCATTGTAGGGATGGCGGTGCCCACGGGCAAACCGCCCTCGCCACCAAGAGGGAGACGGACATGGCCACCTGTGCTATCTGTGGTGCCCGCCGGCGCGCCGGCAAGAACGTGAGCCACTCCAACCGGCACACCAACCGCTGGTTCATGCCCAACGTGCAGAAGGCCAAGTTGGTCATCAACGGCCGCTCCCAGCGCCTCTCCATCTGCACCCGGTGCCTGCGCACCGCGCAGAACAAGCGCCAACTCGTCTAGTCCCCGTTCACCGCACAGGAACATAGAGGCCGCGGCATATTCCGCGGCCTCTTGGCGTTCAACGGGGGTGCGCCGCTAGGAGACGGAGACCAGCGTTATCTCGAAGGTGAGCGCCTGGCCGGAGAGCGGGTGGTTGGCGTCCACGGTGACGGTGCCCTTGGTCACGGCCACCACCTGGGCGGGCGCACCGTTCATCAGCTCGACCCTATCGCCCACCTGCAGGCCCGGAGGGGCACCGTCCAGCGGCACCTCGATGACCAGCTCCTCGCGCTTGGGCCCGTAGGCCTGCTCGGCCTCCAGGCGCACCGTCTTGGACCCGCCGGGCTCCAGGTCCCGCACCGCAGCGTCGAACCCCGGTATAACCTGCCCAGCACCCACGGTGAACTGGAGCGGCTCGCGGCCCTCGGAGGAATCGAACAGGCTCCCGTCGTCCAGGGTGCCCTTGTAGTGGACCGCCACGCGGTCGCCGTCCTGTGCCACGGGGCACCTCCGAATCACGTTGGAGTACCGGCGCCCTAGGCGCCGGGTACCGCGTCCACGATCGTTATGGTGAAGGTAAGTGCCTGTCCGGCGAGAGGGTGGTTACCGTCCATGGTGGCGGTGCCGTCCTCGATTGCGAGGATCTCAAAAAGCTGCCCGAATCCGTCGTAAAGCTGGTCCCCTACGGCTATGTCCTCAGGCAGGTCAGCCACTGCGACCTCAATGATACGGTCCTGGGTATAGTTACCGTAGGCGTCCTCTGGGTCGAGCCGGAAGGTCTTTTCCTCGCCCTTCCTCATACCTCGAACTGCCGCATCGAACCCGTCGATGACCTGGCCCGCACCTACGGTGAAGGAGAAGGGCTCACGCCCCTCCTGGATCGAGGAGTCGAACTCGCTCCCGTCGTCCAGGGTGCCCACGTAGTTGAGGGTCACCTCGTCTCCGTCGGTGATGACATGATCGCCACCGCAGGCGACCAGCGCCAGCACGATAGACGCCAGGGCGATGCCCATGAACAGCAGTCGGGAACGGGAGAGCGGATTGGTCACGGTGGAATGCCCCTAGCGCGCGGCGGCGGTGATGCTGGAGCGCAGCTCAGTGATGGCCGCAGCGACGCTCACCCGCTGATTGTACACGGCGCTCCCGGCCACGATGACGTCGGCGCCTGCCGCGACCAGCCGGGCGACGTTGCCCGCCTTGATGCCCCCGTCCACCTCCAGCCGCGCTGAAGAACCCGCCGCGTCCAGCAGCGCCCGGGCGGCAGCCACCTTGGGGAGCGTTGACTCGATGAACGCCTGCCCGCCGAAGCCGGGGTTCACCGTCATCACCAGCACCAGGTCCACATCGCCCAGCACGCCTTCGATGGCGGCCAGCGGTGTGGCCGGGTTCAGAGCGACCCCCGCCTGCACGCCCAGTTCGTGCACCTGCTGCACCACCCGGTGCAGGTGGCCCGTTGCCTCGGCGTGGACGGTGATGACGTCGGCCCCGGCCTGGGCGAAGTCCGCCACCAGCCGCTCGGGCTCCACCACCATTAGGTGGGCGTCCAGCCTCAGGGAGGTGTGCGGACGTAGCGCGGCCACCACCGGCGCGCCGAAGGTGAGGTTGGGCACATAGCGCCCGTCCATCACGTCCAGGTGCAGCCAGTCTGCGCCCGCAGTCTCGGTCTCGCGGGCCACCTCGCCCAATCGCGCGAAATCGGCCGAGAGGATGGACGGGGCGAGCAGCACGTTCCTGCTCATCGCGCGGCCTCCTTCCATCGCCGCCGCGCCGCCGCTAGCGCCGCTGCCACCCGCGCGGGCGCGGTGCCACCGGGCACGTCGCGCGCCGCAGCCGAGACCTGGGCCGTCACCGCGTACACGCCGGCGTCGAAGGCCGGGTGCACCGCCTGCAGCTCCTCCAGCGTCAGCTCCGTGAGGGGCACGCCTCTGGCGGTGGCCGCGTCGTGCAGCGCGCTAACCGCCCCGTGCGCCTCCCGGAAGGGGACGCCCTTGCCCACCAGGTAGTCGGCGAAGTCCGTGGCCAGCAGCGTCGCGTCGCCCGCCGCGCGCTCCATGCGCTGCGTGTCGGCCTCGGCGCCGGAGAGCATCCCTGCCATCACCTCCAGCGTTGCCTCCAGTGTGTCGGCCGCGTCGAACAGCGGCTCCTTGTCCTCCTGCAGGTCGCGGTTGTAGGTGAGGGGGAGGCCCTTGAGCGCGGTGAGCAGAGCGAACAGGTCGCCGTATACCCGGCCCGTCTTGCCGCGCGCTATCTCTGCGAAGTCGGGGTTGCGCTTCTGCGGCATGATGCTCGAACCCGTCACCCACGCCCGGCCCAGGCGCACGTAGCCAAACTCAGCGCTGGTCCAGAGCACCAGCTCCTCGGCCAGGCGCGAGCAGTGGGCCATAGCGAGGGCCGCCGCCGCCAGGTACTCCACGATGTAGTCCCGGTCGGCCACGGCGTCCATGGAGTTGGCGCTCAGGGACGCGAAACCCAGCTCCTCCGCCACCCATTCGCGGTCGATGGGGTAGGGCACGCCCGCGAGGGCGCCGGAGCCCAGCGGCAGCACGTTCGTCCGTACGCGAGCGTCCGCCAGGCGGGCGGCGTCGCGCTCGGCCATCTCCACGTAGGCCAGCAGGTGGTGGGCGAACAGCACTGGCTGGGCCCTCTGCAGATGGGTGTAGCCCGGCATCACCGCGTCCGGATGACGCTCCGCCAACGTCAGTAGCGTGTCCTGGAAGGCCCGCAGGCGCGCGATGGCCCGGTCGATGGCCGCGCGCACCCATAGCCGGGTGGCCGTGGCCACCTGGTCGTTGCGCGAGCGGGCGGTGTGCAGGCGTCCGGCGGGCTCGCCCACCAGCTCGTGCAGGCGCACCTCGATGTTCATGTGCAGGTCTTCCAGGTCCTCGCGCCAGGGGAAGATGCCCTCGTCTATCTCCTTGCGGATGGCCTCCAGTCCGCCCACGATGGCCCCAGCGTCGGCCCGGGTGATGATGCCCTGGTTCGCCAGCATGCGGGCGTGGGTGATGGACCCGTCCAGGTCGAAGGGCGCAAGGCGCTGGTCGTAGTGCACCGAAACGGTGTAGCGCGAGGCCGACTGGAAGTGGTGTGTGGAGTATCCCGCCATAGTGCGGCTGATTCTACCAGCGCACCGGGCGTGGCGCGCCTAGCCGCCGATGCGGAAGCCCGCGTCTTCCTCCAGCAGCGTCACGGCGTGGGAGGGGTCCTCGGTGCGCAGCGGCGTGCCGTTCACCCGGTCCCAGAGGGCCAGAGCCGTCTGGAACACCGGCATCTCCACGCCAGCCGCCTCGGCCAGCTTGGCCGCCACGTTTAGGTCCTTGTCCAGCAGGCTCGCCTCGCCGTCCTGGCCGAACTGGTGGCTGATGGCCCGCGGCGCGTTGCGCTCCCACGCGCGCGAGTTGCCCGAGGCCGTGCGTATCACCTCGAACAGCGCCTGGGGGTCTATGCCCAGGCGGCTGCCCAGCAGCAGCCCCTCGAAGGCGACGGCCAGGTTGGTGCCCATGAGCATGTTGTTCACCACCTTGGTGGTGGCCCCAGACCCGGAGGGGCCCATGTGGCGCACCGTGCGGCCCATGGCCTCAAGGGCAGGGAGCGCCTGCTGGAAGGGGATGGCATCGCCCCCCACCATGATGGTCAGCTCCCCGCGCTCGGCCACGGAGCCGGAGCCGGAGACGGGGGCGTCCAGGAAGCGCACGCCGCGTGCCGAGGCTTGGCGCGCCAGCTGACGGGCCAGGTCCGGGTGGATGGTTGAGTGGTCCACCACCACCAGCCCCGCAGGGGCGCTTGACAGGATTCCGTAACGCCCGCCGATCACCTCCTCAACGGTGGCATCGTTGGGCAGGCAGGTGTGGAAGGTGTCGAGACCCCCGCGCGCCATCTCGGCCAGGGTCCCGCCTTTGGTGGCGCCCATCGCCACCAGGATGTCCACCTTGTCCTGGGAGCGGTTCTGGGCAACGACGTCGAAGCCCTTGCGCACCAGGTTCTCCACCATAGGGCGTCCCATCTTGCCGAGGCCGATCCATCCGACGCGCATACCGCATCCTCCCGCCTCTTGGGCGTGTGCTTCGACGTACCAGGGAATTCTACCGGCGTTGTCCATCTGCGGGCAGTGGGAAGGACTACATCCCCGCGTGAGCTCGCCGCAGGGCATCGATGTCCAGCTTGACCATCCTGAGCATCGCCTCCATGGCCCCCCGCGCTTTAGGGGTCCGGGTCGCCCAACAGCGTGCCTAACGAGTTGGGCACGACCTGCCAGGAGAGCCCGAACCGGCCGGTGAGCCAGCCGCACTGGACCGGCGTCCCACCCTCGCCGAGACGCTCCCAGTAATAGTCCACCTCGGCCTGGTCAGCGCAGTCCACCACGAAGGAGAAGGCGGGGTTGAGCCGGTAGGCGGGGCCGCCGTTCAGCGCGGTGACCCGTTGCCCGTCCAGCATGGCGCTGACCGTCAGTGCCGTCCCCGCGGGCAGGGGTGCGCCCTCACCGTAATGCGTGATGGATTCCACCCGGGAGTTCGGGAAGACGGATGCCTAGAAGCGCATCGCTTCTTCGGCCTGGTGTTCGAACCACAGGAACGAGGTGAGCCGGGGCATGGTTCCACCTCACAGGTTGGCTCAGATAACCAACGACAGGGTGCCCGCCAGCGAGAGGCCGATGGCGATGAGCACCGGGCCGGTGAAGTGCTCGTGTCGCCGGTTGATGAGCCAGGAGAAGAGCACCCCGAACAGGACGTTGGTCTCGAAGAGCGGCGAGACGATGGATACGGGCGTGAGCTCCAGGGCCGAGAAGCGCATGATGTGGGCGGCGGCGATGATGAGCCCGCCCACCAGGTACCAGCGCATCCCGGCCCCGCTCATGCCCCGCACCCCCGCGCGGGGGCCGGGCATCACCAGGAACCCGGCCAGGAACGCGGCGGCGCCCACGTTCACCATCAGCGCGCCGCCCACCCCCATGCCGGTTCCCGCCAGGATGTATCTGATGAGGAACAGCGAGAGGCCGTAGGCCACGCCTGCGCCCAGCCCCCACACCAACCCCCGCGTCAGTTCAGCCCGGCCCGCCGCCGAGGCGCGGCTCGCCGCCTGCTGCTGACCCACCACCATCACCAGTGGCGCGGTGAGCAGCAGCCCCGCGCCCACCCACTGGGCCAGGGTGAGCCGCTCGCCCAGCAGCGCCACCCCCAGCCCCATGGCCAGGGTGGGGGCGATGGCGCGCAGGGGCGCGGAGCGGTTGGCCCCCAGCGAGCGGATGGACTGGTAGTTGGCGAAGCGGCCCACACCGTAGTTCAGGACGCCCGTCGCCAGCAGCGCCAGGAGTTTCCAACCACCCAGGGAGCCCAGGGTGGTGAGCTGGCCGAAAACGATGGCCGCCAGCAGGAAGAGCGGCAGCCCGCTCCACACGTTGAGCACGATGCCGCCGTACACCGTGCCGTGCAGCACGCCCCGGCGCGAGAACACCACCGCCAGGCCGAAGCCCGCGGCGGCGCCCAGCGTCAGCGCGATACCCAGACCGCTGATGCCCCCCGCCGCCTCAGCGCCCACGCCGGGCGCTACTCGCCCGTGCCCTGGACGCGCGCCTGGGTGCGGACGGGTAGGCCGTAGAGCTGGATGAAGCCCACGGCGGCGGTGTGGTCGAAGGCATCGCCCGTATCGTAGGTGGCCAGGTCCTTGCGGTAGAGCGACTCGGCGCTCCGGCGGCCCACCACGGTGCTGGCGCCCTGCTGCAGGCGCACCCGCACATCGCCGTTCACGTGCACCTGGGTGGAGCGCACGTAGGCATCCAGGTTGAGCCGGTGGGCGGAGAACCAGAGGCCGTTGTACACCAGGTCGGCGTACTCGGCTGCCACGCGCTCCTTGAAGCGCGACTGGTCCTTGGTCAAACACAGCTGTTCCAGGGCGCGGTGCGCCTGGTGGAGCACCACGCCAGCGGGCGATTCGTACAGCTCGCGGCTCTTGATGCCCACCAGCCGGTTCTCCACGTGGTCGATGCGGCCCACCCCGGCGGCACCGGCCGTTTCGTTGAGCGCCTCGACCAGCTCGGCGCCGGAGAGCTCCTTGCCGTCGAGCGCCGTGGGCACACCGTTCCTGAAGGTGATCTCCAGGTAGTGCGGGGCCGTGGGGGCCTTGGCGGCGCCCACCGTCCAGGCCCAGGCGTCCTCCGGGGGCTCGGCCCACGGGTCCTCCAGGTCACCTGCCTCGATGGAGCGGCCGAACAGGTTCTCGTCCACCGAGTAGGAGGAGCGCTTGTGCAGGTCCAGCGGCACGTTGCGCTCGTTCGCGTAGGCGATCTCCTGCTCGCGGGTCATGTTCCACTCGCGGGCGGGGGCGATGACCTTCAGGTGCGGGGCGAGCGCGGCGGCGCTCACGTCGAAGCGCACCTGGTCGTTGCCCTTGCCCGTGCACCCGTGGGCGATGGCGAAGGCGTCCTCCTCCAGGGCGATGCGCACCAGGTGCTTGGCGATGAGCGGGCGGCCCAGCGCCGTGGCCAACGGGTAGATGCCCTCGTAGATTGCCCCGGCCTGCAGGGCCGGCCAGACGTACTCGGAGATGAACTCCTCGCGGGCGTTGAGCACGTCGGCACGGACTGCGCCGATCTTCAGCGCGCGCTGGCGGGCCCCTTCCAGATCCACCTTGCCGCCGATGTCCATGGTGAGGGTGGCCACCTCGGAGCGGTAGTTCTCCTCTAGCCAGCGGATGGCCACGGAGGTGTCCAGTCCGCCGGAGTACGCCAACACGATCTTCTGCGCCATCTTGCGGGTCCTCGCTCTCGGGTCTTGGAGTGGTTTACTTGGCCGTAGCCTTGGAGATGGCCCGGGACAACTTGTCCATGGCCTCGTCCACGTCGGCGCGGGTGATGGTGAGGGGGGGCATGAAGCGGATGGCGTCGGGCCGCACGGGGTTGAGGAGCAGCCCCTCGTTGTTGGCGGCCGTCACCACCTCGCGGGCGATGGTATCAGAGAACTGGAGGGCGATGAGCAGCCCCATGCCGCGCACGTCCTTCACCAGCGCGGGGTGCGCCTTGCGGTAGTCGTTGAGCTTGCCGGTGAAGTAGGCGCCGATCTCCTTGGCGTGGCCCGCGATGTTCTCGGTCACCATGGTGCGCACCACGGCGTTGGCCGCAGCCGTCGCCAGCGGGTTGCCGCCGAAGGTGGAGCCGTGGTCGCCGGGCTCCAGCACCGCGCACGCGTCCTTGGCCAGGAATGCGCCCACGGGCACGCCGTTGCCCAACCCCTTAGCCAGGGTCATGATGTCGGGCTCAACGCCGAAGGCCTGGTAGCCGAAGAGGGTGCCGAGGCGGCCGATGCCGGTCTGCACCTCATCGAAGATGAGCAGCAGGTTGTTGGCATCGCACCACTCACGCAGCCCCTTCAGGTAGCCCTCGGACGGCACGTTGACGCCGCCCTCGCCCTGGAGCACCTCCACCATGATGGCGCAGGTGCGCTCTGTAGTGGCGGCCTTCATGGCCGCCAGGTCGTTGTAGGGCACGTTGATGAACCCCGGCGGCAGGGGTGCCCAGGCCTCCTGGTAGTGGGGCTGGCCCGTGGCGGCCACCATGTTCATGGTGCGCCCGTGGAAGGAGTTGAGCGCGGTGATGACCTCCTGCGCCCCGTTGCGGTGCGTGCGCCCGTACTTGCGTGCCAGCTTCACCGCACCCTCGTTGGACTCGGCGCCGGAGTTAGCGAAGAACACCTTGTCCAGGCACGAGTTCTCCACCAGAGCCTCGGCCAGCTCCAGCTGGGGCACCGTGTAGAACTGGTTGGAGGTCTGGAGTAGCTTGCTGGCCTGCTCCTGGATGGCCTTGGTCACGGCGGGGTGGTTGTGGCCCAGGTTCACCACGGCCCAGCCGGCGGTGAAGTCCAGGTACTCCTTACCGTCCACGTCCCACACGCGTGCGCCCTCGCCCCGTTCGATGACGATGGGCTGGCGGTTCACCACGTGCATGTAGTAGCGCGCTTCCTTGGCCTTCCAAGCCTCTGCTTTGCCTGCCATGACTGCCTCCGCGGCGCTGCCGCTGTGTTCGTTCGAGAGGGGCCGATTCTAAGCCCCCCCAGGTGGGTTGTGCGCTGCTCAGGCGCGCACCGTGGTGCCGCCGGGCCTCGCACCCAGCACGGCGCGCAGTGCGCTGGGCCGGGTGCCATTGACGATGTGTGCGCCGAGGCCCGCTCGCGCCGCGCCCACGCACGCCTCCAGCTTCGGGATCATGCCGCCCTTGGCCACGCCCGAGGCCATGAGCCCCTCGGCCATGTCCGGGCTCAGGAGCGAGAGCACACGTCCGTTGGCATCCATCACCCCGTCCACGTCGGTCAGGTAGACCAGCCGCTGCGCCTCCAGTGCCACGGCGATGGAGCCCGCCACGGTGTCGGCGTTGACGTTCACCAGCCCGCCTTCCGGCCCATCCTCGGCGCCGATGGGTGCGATGACGGGCACGTAGCCCGCCTTGAGCAGCGCGTACACCAGCGCTGGGTCTATGGACACGGCGCCCGCCACGCGGCCCAGCGCCGGGTCGGTGATGGCCCCGCGCACCAGTCCGCCGTCGGCCCCACACAGGCCCACGGCCCGGGCGCCCTCGGCGGCAAGGGCAGCCACCAGCCGCTTGTTGATGAGCCCGGCCAGGACGGCAGTCGCCACCTCCAGGGAGGGGCCGTCAGTGACGCGCAGGCCGCGCACGAACTCGGCGCGGATGCCCAGCTTGCCCATCCACGAGGTGATCTCCGGCCCGCCACCATGGACGATGACCACCCGCTCGCCCGCCGCCTGCAGGGCGGCCACGTCGGCCAGGGAGGTGTCCTCGGCGCCCAGGGTGGAGCCGCCGATCTTGATGAGGGTGATGGGCCCGTTCTTGCTCATATGACCGCCTGCGGGAGCTGGATGGGGTTGGAGAGAGGTACGCTTACGTCGTGTAGGCGCTGTTGAACTGGACATATTCCTCGGTCAGCTCACAGCCCCACGCCGTCGCTGCCCCCTCACCCAGGCCCAGGTCCAGAGTGAGTGCCACCTCCGGGTTGTTCATGATGGCGATGACCGCCTCCCGGTGGAAGGAGATGGGCGTGCCTGCCTCCATGATGACCACCTGGTTGATGCGGAAGCTCACCTTGCTCACGTCTAGCTCCGCGCCGGAGTACCCGGCGGCGGCCACCACGCGCCCCCAGTTGGGGTCGTTGCCGTGGATGGCGGACTTGACCAGGGAGGAGGCGGCCACGGCACGCGCCGCGCGCCGCGCGTCCTCGTCGGACGCCGCGCCCTCGACGCGGACGGAGAAGATCTTCGAAGATCCCTCGGCGTCCTTCACCAGCTCGCGCGAGAGGAGCGTGCATAGCTCGTGGAGCGCGGCAGCGAAGGCCCCGGCGTCGGCGCTCCCGGACTTGATGGGCTTGTTGTCCGCCGCACCGTTGGCCAGGACCACCACCATGTCGTTGGTGGAGGTGTCCCCGTCCACCGTCACCATGTTGAACGTCTCGTCCACCGCCGCCTTGAGTGCCGAGCGCAGGAAGGCGCGGTCCACCGCGGCGTCGGTGGTGATGTAACCCAGCATCGTCGCCATGTTGGGGTGGATCATGCCGGAGCCCTTGGTGCACCCGCCCAGGGTGACGGTCTTCCCGCCGAGCGTCAGCGAGAGCGCCACTGACTTGGGCACCCGGTCGGTGGTCATGATGGCGCGGGCGAAGCCGTTTCCGCCCTCGCGCGAGAGGGTGATGTTGGGGATTCCGGAGCGGATCAGCGCCATGGGCATCTCCACGCCGATGACGCCCGTGGTGCCGATGACCAGCTCGTCGTCCTTGGCGTCCACGTGCTCGGCGGCCAGGGCCACGGCCTCCTGCGCGTCCACCATGCCCTGCTCGCCCACACCGGCGTTGGCGATGCCGGAGGAGACGAACACCCCGCGCACGTTGCCCTTGTCCACCAGCTGGCGGGTTAGAGTCACCGAGGGGGAGATGAACTTGTTGAGGGTGTAGGTGCCCGCACACACGCAGGGGCGTTCCGAGAGCAGGATGCCCAGGTCCATCTTGTCCTTGGCGAAGGTCTTGATGCCCGCGTATGCGGCCCCAGCCACGAAGCCCTTGGGGCTGGTGACGCCGCCGCCGGGCAGCAGGTGGTGCGGGCCGTCGTCGCCGGCCTGGTGGTGGGTGGGGGAAGGAGCGGTCATCGCGTGTTGGGCCTCCGGAGCGAGCAGTTGGTCAACGTCTTCCTCGGCGATTCGGTAGCCGCCGCCGGGAAGGCGGGCGGCGCGCAGCTTGTCTGCGGCGATCCAGCGCCGCAGCGTGCGCACCGAGCACTGGAGGCGATCGGCTGCCTGCTCAAGGGTGAGATAGACGGGGTTCATGGACAATAATGTACAGATATGTCCTTTGTTGTCAATTAAAGTTGCAGCGGCTCGCTGGTCTTGGTGGAAAAACAGCGGGGGGACTCGTCGAGTCCCCCCGCTGGGTCGGTCGGCTCATGAGCCGCTGGCGTCTACGCGATTAGCGCTTGACGGTGGGCTTGGCTCCGGGCTTGGCGGCCGGCTGGACCGCAGGCTTGGCGCCAGGCTTGGCGGTCTGGGCGGCCTTGGTGGAGATCTGCTGCTTCATGTTCTGCACTCCTTCCTCGCGAAACCTCTTGGTTCTGCGTCCGGAGGCCCGGAGCGTCGCGACGCTCCAGCGGGGTGGTTGCTGGCCCCCCTGGGGTTATTCACCCCCTCAGATCGGTCCAGGTATTCCTGGAACAATGACAATAATATCATAAATATGGGGTATCGCAACACGCTGCTCGGGCATCTTGGGGCACTTTTCTACCGGTCTTACACCCAGCGGGTGCGCTTGGAGCGCGCCTTCTGCGCCTCGCCCACGGCACCCCTGGGGAACAGCTCCTCCACCAGCAGGGCGAAGGCGCGCCGGTCGGCCCCGCTGATGACTGCCTGCTCGTGCGCCTCCTGTAGCGCCACCGGGTAGCCGTGCCCCTTGGCGGCCTGCTTCGCCACCAGGGCGTGGGCCAGCCCCAACGCCTCCGGGTTCGTCCAGACTGGCACCTCCAGGCGGGCCACCTCCTCCCCCAGGTGCACGTAGCAGAAGCGCACTGCGTGCTCGCCGTACTCGTCCATCACCGACGATGCCGAGGCGTAGAGGGGCGAGCGCTCACCGGGGGCCAGGGTGCGGGCGAAGAGCCCGGCGTCGGTGAGGGAGCCCACCCCGTCGCAAGGGCGCTTGCCGCGCGCCAGCGCCCCGCAGCGCGCATCGCAGTTCACCGGTGTGTGCGGGCACACGCCGGGGGCCAGTCGTGCCGCGTTCACCACGTCCGTGGACCGGGGGGCGCTGACGTGGCTCACCAGCGCCAGCGGACGGCGGGCTGCTTCGGCGCGCAGGCGCTCCAGTGCGGGCAGGAGCCGCTCATCCAGCAGGGCGCGGCGCACGTGGTCGGGGTAGGCCGCGCCCGCAAGACCCCACAGGATCAGCGAGCCGTCCAGCAGCGCCAGGGCAGGCAGCTCGGCGGGTAGCGCCTCCACCGCTGAGGCCAGCGCTTCTGCCTCCATCACCGCGCGCAGCATGCCCAGCACCGGCCCTTCCACGGGCGTCTCGCGGGTGCTGTCGGATGCGCGCAGGGCCAGCTCATCGTCGGTGGAGAGCAATCGCGCCTCGGAGGAAAGCGCGGCGTCCGGCTCCTCACCGTAGCGCAGGACTACCGTGCCTAGGTTCACTAGCGCCAGGCGCGCGGGGGAGGCGCGGTCCACATCGATGTGCGAGCCGTCCACGGCGATGACGGCGTGGTCCACCGGCGCGGGCGGCGGCGCGGACGCCCCTATCGCCTCCTCCAGCACACCGGCCACCAGGAAGGTGGTGCGGGCCGCTCGGCGGCGCGCCTCCAGCGCGGCGGGGTTGGCCCCCGCCAGGGCCCTGGCCACAAGCGATGCGGCCTGCTCGTCCGAGGCCGCCCGTGCGCGGACGTGGGGAGCCGCCGCGTCCAGCTGGGCTGCTGCCTGGGTGAGGTCGAGCGACATGCCTATCCCTCCAAGAGCACGCGCTCATCGCCCTGGCGCCGGGTCACCTTGCGCTCGTCCAGGTGCTCCAGCAGCGCCAGGGCGTAGCGGCGGGATGCTCCCAGCGCATCGCGCACCCCCGCCACGGTCACGGAGCCGTCGCGCCGTGCCAGCGCGATGATGGCCTCGGCCAGCCGTTGGTAGTTGGCCGCCGCGAACACCACCCCCTGCCCGGCGCGGACGATACGCCCCTGCTCGGCCAGCAGCGCCGCCAGCTCCGGCGCGATGGCGGGCGTCTCGGTGGGGAAGTCCTGGGCCTCCAGCGCCGCCAGGTACGCGTTCATCTGCCCTTGCTGTGCGGGGGAGAGCGCCACCGAGTGCTCGGGCAGGCGTACCAGCGCCCCCTCGCCCGCAAGCGTGCCGTCGGCCACCAGCCGGGCGATGGCCGCCTGCGTCGCGTTGCCCGCCAGCCCCAGGCGTGAGCGCAGCTCCTCGCGGGTCATGCCCGCGCGGAGGGGGCTGGCCGCGTGGAAGGCGGCGACGGCCGCCTGTGCCTTTGCGGCGATGCGCGTCCACTCGCCCGCCGTCAGCAGCACCGTGGCCCCCGTGAGCACGCCATCGCCCAGCGGCACGGCGGAGCCCTCGGCGATGGCCTCTGCCCCCAGGGCGAGCGCCTCGTCCACTCCCAGGTTGGTGCGCCGAGCCAGCTCGGCCACCGGCGTGGGCCCCCGCCCCTCCAGCGCCGTCAGCAGCGCGACCGTGGGCGAGCCCTTCGCGATGCGCTCCAACCGTTCGATGGTGGGCGCGTAGCGGCG
Source organism: Chloroflexota bacterium (assembly GCA_038109085.1). Taxonomy (GTDB): domain Bacteria; phylum Chloroflexota; class Dehalococcoidia; order Lucifugimonadales; family Australimonadaceae; genus Australimonas. Next base: position 3,793 of record JAYNIL010000019.1, on the reverse strand, counting down.
CCGGTGGCGCGGTGCGTCCACGTCCACCACCACGCCGCCGCCCAGCGTCTCGTCAGTGGAGCGCAGGACGAACCTATCCCCCCGCGCCAGCGCCACCGGCGCCTCCAGCCACACCTGCGCCCACGCCTCCTGCCCCGGCTCCAGGGCGTCGGCCTCCAACAGTCGCACGCGGGCGGGTGCTTCGGCGGCGAAGGCGTGGAAGCTGACGCGCTGGTTGTGGGGCAGGGGGCGGGCCGCGCCGGGCAGGGCATGGATGCGCGCGTCCACGGCGCGGGTGGCGCGCAGCCAGCCGGGGGTGGTGAGCACCTCTCCGCGCGCCACCTGCTCCGGCGAGATGCCCGACAGGTTCACCGCCACCCGGTTGCCGGGGCCCGCCATCTCGATGCTCTTGCGGTGCGACTGCAGGCCCCGGATGCGCGAGCGCTGGCCGGACGGCACCAGCTCCACCTCCTGCCCCACGGAGAGGCTCCCGTCTACCAGCGTGCCCGTAACCACCGTGCCGAAGCCCGCGATGGTGAACACCCGGTCCACCGGCAGGCGGGGACGGCCCACATCGCGCCGGGCCGCCTCCTGGGTGAGCGCCGCGTCTATGGAGTCCAGCAGCTCCGGGATGCCCTGGCCGCTCACGGCGGAGACGGGCAGGACTCGCGCGCCCGACAGGCCCGTGCCCGCCAGCAGGTCCTCCACCTCCAGGCCCACCAGCTCCAGCGTGTCGGCATCGGCCAGGTCGGCCTTGGTGATGACGCAGATGGCGCGTTTGACGCCCAGCAGGTCCAGGATCGCCAGGTGCTCGCGGGTCTGGGGCATCACCGATTCGTCGGCGGCCACGATGAGCAGCGCCAGGTCCATGCCTCCCACGCCGGCCAGCATGTTCTTGATGAACCGCTCGTGCCCCGGCACGTCCACCAGGCTCACCTCGCGCCCCGAGGGGAGCGTGAGCCAGGCGAAGCCCAGGTCTATCGTCATCCCGCGCTGCTTCTCCTCGGCCAGGCGGTCCGGGTCTATCCCCGTGAGCGCCCGCACCAGGGTGGACTTGCCGTGGTCCACGTGGCCCGCCGTGCCGATGACGTACATGCGAGGAGCATAGCAGGGGGCGTTGGCGGCTACCGCACGTGGATGCGCCAGGTGGTGGCGGGGCGGAACAGGGGCAGGCGCACCGGGCCGATGCGCCCCGCCAGGCGCGCACACACCGCGTAGGTACCGGGCGTCTGCGGGGTGATGGGCGCGCGTCGGGGCTGGGCGCGCACGGGTGCCGCGGGTCCTCGTTTCGGGGCTGAGGGTGGCGGACGGGTGCTGGAGCGTGGGGACTTCTCACCCCCCTGCTCCTGCCGGTTTAGGCTAGGGAGGCACCGGGTGGAACGGGTTAAAGGCGCGGTGAAGTTCGGGTGTCAGGATAGTTACCTGTAGGAGGAACGCATCGTGCCCTTGCGCGCTAGCGCCCCCACGCTCCCCCGCGCTCGAGGAGCGTGGTAATCTACCTCGCGCGGCCCCGGCGCCCTGCTCGCATCAACGGGCCGCCCACCCCAGATCCCGGCCGTGCCTGGCGCTCTTGCGCGCGGGCGTGGCGCGTGCACACAACATATAGGAGGAGGCCCATGGCAGCCCCGCTCGTTGACTCCACGCCCGCATTCGTGGAGGAGGCCTACACCAAGATGGCGGAGCGCATCGCCGCTGTTCGCACGCGGCTGAACCGCCCGCTCACCTACGCCGAGAAGGTCATCCTGGGCCACCTTGACAGGCCCGCGGACGCCGAGCTGAACGCTGGCGAGAGCTACCTGGACCTGCGCCCCGACCGCGTGGCCCTGCAGGACGTGACCGGGCAGATGGCCATCCTACAGTTCATGCAGGCGGGCCGCCCCACGGCGGCGGTGCCCACCACGGTGCACTGCGACCACCTGATCCTGGCCAACGTGAACGCCAAGACGGACACAGCCGAGGCGGCCACGCAGAACGAGGAGGTGTACGGGTTCCTCTCCACCTCCGCGCGCAAGTACGGGCTGGGCTTCTGGGGGCCGGGTTCCGGCATCATCCACCAGGTGGTGCTGGAGAACTACGCCTTCCCCGGCCTGCTGCTCATCGGTACCGACTCCCACACGCCCAACGCAGGTGGGCTGGGTGCGGCGGCCATTGGCGTGGGCGGCGCTGACGCGGTGGACGTGATGGCGGGCTTCCCGTGGGAAGTGCTCTATCCCAAGCTCATCGGCGTGAAGCTGACGGGCAAACTGAACGGGTGGGCCGCCCCCAAGGATGTGATCCTCAAGCTGGCGGGCATCCTCACCGTCTCCGGCGGCACCAACGCCATCGTGGAATACTTCGGCCCCGGCACCGAATCTATCTCGGCCACAGGCAAGGCGACCATCACGAACATGGGCGCCGAGCTGGGCGCGACCTGCTCCATATTCCCCTACGACCAGCGCATGGCCACCTACCTGAAGGCCACGGACCGTGGCGAGCTGGCGGCCCTGGCCGACAAGCGCAAGGACATGCTCACCGCCGACCCTGAGGTGGCCAAGAGCCCCGAGAAGTACTTCGACCAGGTCATTGAGATCGACCTCTCGACCCTGGAGCCCCACATCGTCGGTCCCCACACCCCGGACCTGGCCCGGCCCATCTCGGCCGTTGCCGCGGCGGTGGAGGCGGAGGGCTACCCGGCCAAGATCTCCGCCGCCCTCATTGGCTCCTGCACCAACTCCTCCTACGAGGACGTCTCCCGCGCCGCCGACGTGGCCCGCCAGGCGAGCGCCCACGGCATCAAGGCGGCCGCGGAGCTGTTGGTGACGCCGGGCTCGGAGGCCGTGCACGCCACCATCGCCCGCGACGGGCAGATGGCCGAGCTGGAGCAGGTGGGCGCCACGGTGATGGCGAATGCCTGCGGGCCGTGCATCGGCCAGTGGCGCCGCCCTACCGTCAAGAAGGGCGACGTGAACGCCATCGTCACCTCCTTCAACCGCAACTTCCCCGCCCGCAACGACGCCAACCCGGCGACAATGAACTTTATCGCCTCACCGGAAATGGTCTTCGCCCTGGGCATCGCCGGCCGCCTGGACTTCAACCCCCTAACGGACACCCTCAAGGGCGCCGACGGCAAGGAGTTCAAGTTCCAGGCCCCCGCCCCCGCGCCGGAGGTGCCGGCCAAGGGCTTCACCGGCAAGGGCTTCGGCTACGTGGCCCCCGCCGAGGACGGCTCGAACATCATGGTGACGGTGGACCCGCAGTCTACCCGTCTCCAGCTGCTGGCGCCCTTCGCCGCCTGGGACGGCAAGGACTTCGATCACGCCCACGTGCTGGTGAAGGCGCGCGGCAAGTGCACCACCGACCACATCTCTCCCGCCGGGCCCTGGCTGCGCTTCCGCGGCCACCTGGACAAGCTCTCCGACAACGCGTTCCTGGGCGCCATCAACGCCTTCACGGGCGAGGCTGGCGAGGGGCTGAACCAGAACACCGGCGAGCGCGCGCCCTACCCGCAGATCGCCCGCGCCTACAAGGCGCAGGGCGAGTCCTGGATAGCCGTGGGCGACTTCAACTACGGCGAGGGCTCCTCGCGCGAGCACGCCGCCATGACCCCGCGCCTGCTGGGTTGCAAGGCGGTGGTGACCCGCTCCTTCGCCCGCATCCACGAGACGAACCTGAAGAAGCAGGGCATCCTGCCGCTCACCTTCCAGATCGCCGACGACTACGAGAAGGTGCAGGAGACCGACCGCGTCAGCATCATCGGCCTCAAGGACCTGGCGCCCGGCAAGCCGGTGACCATGGTCCTCCACCACGAGGACGGCTGGGAGGAGCAGGTGAGCCT
>JAYNIL010000018.1:0-28859 GCA_038109085.1 Chloroflexota bacterium | reverse complement strand
GTCAGGGTGCGCGCGCGCCGGTTCGCTGAGGAGACGGCGGCGTTGGCTGCTGCCAGCGCCAGCGCCAGCCCCAGCGCGAGGGTCAGCGGGTAGCCTGCCACTGGTGCGGCAGCCAGCGCCGCCACCCCGAGCCAGCGGGCGTGGGTGAACCCGCGCTCCAGGCGCGTGCGCTCGGCGACGGCGGCCTCGGCGCTCACAGCAGCGGCAGCTGCGCCCCGGTGGCGGGGGCGGGAGAAGATGTGTCTAGCGAGGCGGGCGCGGCGCCGGGCAGGGCAGGGATGGGCAGCACCCCCGTGGCATCGCCTAGGAACAGCGGCTCGCCCCGCAGCACGCGGGCGAACAGCTCATGAGTCAGATCCAGGTCAACCCGGTTGTAGTCCACCATCAGGTGCGGCTCGTGCTCCCACACCCAGGCATTGCGCTTGTGGTCCCAGGGCACCTTCTGCGCCCCGAAGGTGTAGTTGGAGAGGCGGTCCAGGCTGATGCGGTGGCCCACCTTGGCCACCACCTCGGCCATCAGGTCGTAGTTGCCGGGCACGCGCAGCGGGACGCCTAGCTTCTCGGCCAGCACCCGCTCCAGCACCGGCAAGTCGAAGTGGTCGCCGTTGAAGGTCACCACGTGGCCGGGGAAGTCCGCGAGGTAGGCCGCCAGCTGAGCGAGGGACTCCGGCTCGTCGGTGAAGGCCATATACGCATCCCCCTCCCGCACCCCCGCCAGGAGCAGGCGGAAGCCCTCCGGGATGCGGGTGATGTCGCCACCGGAGGTCTCGATGTCCAACACGCAGAAGGGGGCGTCCGGCATGGGGCGATGATAGCGGCTGGCACGGGCGCAGTCACGGGCGTATCATCCCCCCACCGCACCGCCAGGTGCCCATGAGAAGCCGGTGAGAACCCGGCGCTGTCGCGCAACGGTGTGCCGCCCCGCCCCGGCAGGACGGCGAGCCCGACCAGCGCACCTGGCGCGTCCGCCCGCGCTGCACTGGGGGGCGCCGCGCACCGCGCGCCGCACCGTCTGCCACGGGCATGCGGACTCCTCAGGAGGTGCGCCATGCTCCGTTCCGCTGCCATCGCCGCCCATCCTGCCTTCTCACGTGCGCTGTGGCGTGAGTTGGTGATTCCTGCCCTATTCGTGGGTGCCATCCTCACGTCAAACAACGTGCTCACGGCCCTGCCAGGTGTGAAGCTGTTCGACGTGCTGGTCTTCGCCGCGGGCTTCAGCCTGGGGCTGCGTCGCGGGGCCACGGTGGCCGTGGCTGCATGGGCAGTGTACGGGTCCGCCAATCCCTGGGGCATGGCCTCGGTCCCGCTGCTAGCGGTGCTCATGGCCTCGGAGACGCTGTACGCCGCCGCAGGCGTCGCAGCGCGTGGCCTGGCGGGCGTGGGTGTGGCTCGACGCACGCTGGTCTTCGCGGGTGCTGCCGTCCTCGCGACAGTCGCGTACGACCTGGCGACCAACGCCTACACCGGGCTGTACTGGGCGGGCCTCGCGGGGGGCGCAGAGACGGGCCGTTGGCTGCTCGTCGCGCTCCTCGGCCCCGGTGCGCTGGTCTTCAGCGCCATCCACGTCACCGCCAACCTCACGCTCTTCCCGGTGGTGGGCCCGCTGGCCATCGCCGCGGCACGGCGGCTAGGCTCCGGGCGTTGAGCGCCGGGGCGCCGGTGCTGACCGGCCTTCTGGTCCTCCTGGCTGCTTTGGCGCTGGCGGGGTGCGGCGCCGCAAACCCTGCCGAGGGAACAGTGCGCGCCGACGTGCTGGTGGAACCGGCGCCGGGGGAGGGCGTCTGGCACCGTGGTGTGGAGCTGACAGGCGGGGCCAGCGCCTATGACCTGCTGGCCGCCGCCGTGGGCGAGGGGCTGGAGGCGGAGTGGTACGCCGAGTATAAGGCCCACTTCATCACTGCCATCGGCGCCGTCGCGCCGGAGGGCAATGCCTTCTGGGCGGTGTTCACCTGGAACGCAGGGACCCAGCGCTGGGAGCCGCTGCCCGTGGGGGCAGACGCGCACGTCGTCTCCGATGGAGAGGTGATGGGCTGGGCGGTGGTCACCTACGACCCGGAAACCCCGCAGTTGCCGCAGACGCGACCCTAGGGGGCTCAGAGGGTCGCTAGGAGGCCTGAGAGCCGGGGGTAGTGTTGCGTCCGGTGACCCAGGTGCGCTGGCCAGAGGCTTTCTGCTCCGGCTCGGAGGGCTGCCAGGTCGGGACCTCCTCCTCCGGGGCCTGCTGGCCGGCGAGGGCCGCTTCCTCAAGCACCTCGCGCCGTTGGCGGATGCGCAGACCGTACTCCACGGCCAGGTTGTAGAGTACCGCGGCGGTGGGCACGCCCAGCAGCGCACCGGCCACGCCCGCCAGGCGCGCACCCAGGATTACCGAGATGAACACGATCATGGCGGGCATGCGCACCGCTCGGCCCAGGATGCGCGGGGTGGCTAGGTTCAGCATCACCTGCTGGACGAACAGCAGCACCAGCAGCACCACCACGAAGGGCAGGAACTCGCCGTTAATGGCCGCCACCAGCAGCGGCAGCGCCAGGGAGAGCCAGTCGCCCACGAAGGGCACCAGCATCAACAGGGCTGAGACCAGCGCCACGGGCAGCGCGGCGGGAAGGCCTGTCGCCATCATCACAGAGGCCGTGGCGATGGCGTAGATCAGCATCACCACCATGATGCCGCGCACGTAGCCGGAGAAGGTGTCGTCGATGGTGCGCAGCACGAAGCGCACCTCGCGCTCGCCCCGGGATGGGAGCACCTTGAGCGCCTCGTTGAGCCGGCGCCCGCCGTCCAACACCACGTAGAACGAGAGAACGATGACCATGCCGGTGTTGAACAGGGCGCCGAATCCCTTGAGCAGGATGCCGCCCAGCTGGAAGCCCTCATCGCCCGTGCTGCCGGTGACGTTGCCTGCCAGCTCACCGATGCGGGTGCCGATGGCGGCCAGCTCGAAGTCAGACTCGTTCAGGTTGATGGAGAAGCCGCGTCCGGCGGCGAACCCTTCCACCCGGCGGGCGAGGCCTGGCATGATCTCGGCGTCCCAGTCCTTCACCCACTCCTGGACGGAGGCGGCGGCCTGGTTCACCTGGCGGGTCGTCTCCGGCACCACCAGCAGGCCGATGTCAGCGATGAGGGTGATGAGCGCCAGGTAGACCAGGGTGATGGCCACGGGCCGGGGCATGCGCGGGATGCGCATCAGCGCGTTCACCGCGTGAAGCAGTAGCGAGCCCACCAGCCATCCGAAGAAGATGACCAGTATCAGGTCGCCAAGGAAGTCCCAGATGCGCCCCAGGGTGTTGGCGATGAAGATGAGCCCTGCGAGGGCCGCAACTACCACCGCCATCCGGAACCAGACGCTGCGCTCGATCACGCTGCTCACGCCCCCTTCTTCAAACCATCATACGCCCTGGGCGCGGGTGCACCTTCCGGCCCAGCATACGCCGGGATGCCAACCTGCGCCGTTAAGGCTCGGTTAAGGCCCATCCTGCTCCAGCTGCGCGGCCAGCGTTGCGGCATCGTGGGCAGGCAGGGCGCACGCATACCCCTGGCACACGTAGGCGGCGGGGCCGCTCGCGCCGCGCCCCGCCAGCAGCGGGGTAGGGAAGGGGTGCCCTTCGCCAGCCCGCTGGCCCACCGTCGTGCGGTGGGGGTCGAAGCGGCCGAGCCCCGCGAGGACCAGCGCCTCCAGCGCCCGCTCGTCCGCCCCGCCAACCAGCGCCAACTCGCGCGGTCCGCTCACGATGCGCTCGGCCAGCATCAGCCAGTTGCCGAAGGCCCCGGGGTGGCGCCCCAGCAGCGGGGCCACCGGCGCCAGCAGGCGCTGGGCGCGCCGGGCGAGGGTCTCATCGCCCGTCACCACCGCCAATCGTGCGTATGCCTCGGCGGCGGCCGAGGAGCCGGAGGGAGTGGCGTTGTCAGTGATGTCGCGGGGCCGGACGATGAGCGACTCACCGTCACGGGGGGTGTCGTGGCACACGCCCGCGTCGGCGTCCCAGAACAGTGCGCTCATGCGCTCGCCCAGTGCCTGCGCCTCCCACAGCCACCGGTGCTCCAGCGTGGCCGCGTGCAGCGCCAGCAGCCCCGTCACGGTGAGGGCGTGGTCCTCCAGGAACCCCCCCACCTCGGCGCGTCCGTCCCGCCAGGACCGTAGCAAGCGCCCGTCCTCCCCACGCAGATGTGTGAGGATGAACAGGGCACACGAGCGCGCCGCCTCGACGTAGTCGGCCCGGCCCAGCGCGCCGCCCGCCTCGGCCAGCCCCCGCAGCGCCATGGCGTTCCACGCCGTCACCGCCTTGTCGTCGGTGGCGGGGTGCACGCGCCCCTCACGGGCGACGCGCAGGCGCTCGCGCAGTGGGGCCAGGCGGCTGTCCAGTGCCGCCTCGCTCAGCCCCTCGCGCGCGGCAACGGCGCGGAGGGGCTCAGGCAGGTGCAGGATGGAGCGCCCCTCGAAGGAGCCGGGGCTGCGCACCCCGTAGACGCGGCAGAAGAGCGCACCGTCCTGCTCACCCAGCATGGCGGACACCTGCTCCCGCGTCCATAAGTAGTAGAGCCCCTCGTGTCCTTCGGAGTCCGCGTCCTGAGAGGCGTGGAAGCCGCCCTCCGGGTTGCGCATCTCCCTCAGCAGGTAGTCCAACGTGGATTCCGCCACGGCGCGCAGCCATGGCTCCCCCGTGAGCAGGTGCGCCTCCAGGTAGGCAAGTGCCAGCTGGGCGTTGTCGTAGAGCATCTTCTCGAAGTGGGGCACCAGCCAGCGTTCATCCACGGAGTAACGGGCGAAGCCGCCGCCCACCTGGTCATGCATCCCCCCTGCCGCCATGCGCTCCAGCGTGTGCAGCGCCATCGGGAGGGCGTCAGCCTGCCCGGTGCGTTGGTGGTGGCGCAGCAGGAAGCCGATGGTCATAGACGGGGGGAACTTGGGCGCGCCGCCGAACCCCCCGTTCGCTGGGTCATAGGCTTCGGCCAGGGTGCGGTACGCCTCGTCCAGTGCGGGGGCCAGGTCATCGGCCCGCATGGGGATGTCCGTGCCCACCGCCTCGGCCGCCGCGCGCAGGTGGGCAGTGAGCGCCGTTGCGCTCTGCTCGGCTCCCTCGCGCCGCTCGCGGTACACCTGGGCCACCCCCCGCAGCACCTGCGCCCAGGAGGGCATGCCACCGCGCGCAGAGGGCGGGAAGTAGGTGCCGCCGTAGAAGGGGCGCCCGTCCGGTAGCAGGAACACGTTCAGTGGCCAGCCGCCGTGCCCGTGCATCGCCTGGTGCGCCTGCATGTACACCTGGTCCACGTCGGGCCGCTCCTCGCGGTCCACCTTCATGCACACGAACAGCTCGTTCATCAGCGCTGCGGTGTCCTGGTCCTCGAAAGACTCGCGCTCCATCACGTGGCACCAGTGGCACGCGGCATAGCCGATGCTCACCAGCAGCGGCTTGTCCGCCGCGCGCGCCGCGGCGAACGCCTCCTCGCCCCACGGGAACCAATCCACGGGGTTGTGGGCGTGCTGGAGCAGGTAGGGAGAGGTGGCGTGGATGAGCCGGTTGGACATGCGGGCAGGGTACCACGGGGGGCGGCCCCGCTCCCTCTGATTGCTCGATGGAAGGGGGGATCCCACTCATTCCCCGGCTGCCTGCGGCAGCCTCGTGCCCCTGGGCGCACCGCAGGAATCGTCGTTGTATGCGTGCTGGACACACGCGCCTGCTTGCATGAGCGCGCGCCGAGCGCGCGGAGATGGGGTAGCGCGGCAGGCGCACAGGGGAGCCCCCTGATCCAAGCCCGGCGTAGCCGGGCGGGACCCCGTCCTGCTACAGCAGGACGGGGATCGCCATGACCAGGGCAGCGGCCAGGGGAACGGTGAGGTTGTCATCCACGGGAGAGGGCACCAGCTCCGCGACCGCTGCGGCCACGGCGCCCAGTGGTATCCACCAGCCCAGGCGCACGTCAGGGTGCAGGCTTACCAGCACCCCTGCCAGGGTGGCGGCCACCGCGAAAGCCACGGTACCCGTGGGCGACTTGCCGAAGATGCGAATGGTGTGGTCACGCCCGCCCACCAGAGCGGCCACCGGGTCTCCCACGGCCAGGAACAGCAGGGCGAGGATTGCTGACTCGTGGGGGAAGACAAAGTAGACGAAGGTGGCCGAGAGCCACAGAAAGGTGGCGCCGGTCACCTGGAAGCGCTCCTTGGGCTTGAAGAAGGGCAGGCGGGAGACCACCATGTCGTTGAGTGGCCCCACCAGCGAGCGCCCGGCCTCGGTGAGCACCGAGGCGATGCTTCCGCCGATGAGCACCCACTCCACCCAGTGCTCCGGTGCCAGCAGGATCAGCAGGGGGATGGTGGAGCCCGCCAGAAGGTGGAAGAGGCGACGGGGCCAGATAGTGGGCGTCACCGGCGGCTCGTAGATGAACGCGTGGATCGTCTCCGGCAGCGGGGGGATGTGGGGACGACGGCGCATACGCTAGCGCTTCCCCGCCACGGCCCGCAGGCGCGGCACCAATCCTGCCAGCGCCTCCACGGCCCGGTCAACGTCGGCCTCGGTGTTCTGCGGGCCCAGGGAGAGACGGAGGCCGGAGCGCGTCGCCCGCGCATCGAGGCCCAGCGACTCCAGCACGTGGGAGGGCTCGATGGACCCGGCGGTGCAGGCTGCGCCCGATGAGGCGCACACCCCCGCTATGTCCAGGCCCATCAGCAACGGCTCGGCCTCCACGCCCTCGAAGCGTACCGACAGGTTGGCGGGGATGCGCCGCTCCAGCGAGCCGTGCACCGCCATCCCCTCGATGCGCTCCGTGAGCCCTGCCAGCAGCCGCTCACGCAGCGCCAGCGCGTGGGCGCAGCGCGCCTCGCGGGTACCGTCTGCCGCCTCCAGCGCCACGGACATGCCCACGATGCCCGCTGTGTTCTCCGTGCCGCCGCGCCGGCCGCGCTCCTGCGCACCACCCAACTGGGTGGGCACGAAGGGCGTGTTGTGCCGGATGTACAGCAGCCCGGTGCCCTTGGGGCCGTTGAACTTGTGGGCCGAGAGGCTCAGCAGGTCCACCCCTAGCGTGTCCACGTCCAGAGGCAGGTAGCCCGCCGCCTGCACGGCGTCGGTGTGCAGGGCGATGCGTGTGCGGTGCGCGGCTTCGTGCGCCCGCACCAGCGCGGCAACCGCGGCCACGGGCTGGACGGTTCCCACCTCGTTGTTCGCCAGCATCACGGACACCAGCCCCGTCTGCGGGGTGAGCGCCGCACCGATGGCCCCCGGGTCGATAACCCCATCGCGGCCAGGACGCACCAGTGTGGCCGTGCAGCCCAGGCGCTGTGCCAGCTCCACCGCCGCCAGCACCGCGTGGTGCTCGAAGGCCGTGGTGACGATGTGGGTGAGGCGCTTCTCGTGCCCGGCCAGCGCCGCGCCCACTATGGCGGCGTTGTTGGACTCGGTGCCACCGGAGGTGAACACCACCTCGCCCACCCGGCAGCCCAGCACGCGCGCGCACCGATCCCGCGCCGCGTCCAGCGCCCGGCGCGCCTCTTGGCCCAGCGCGTGTAGGGAGGAGGCGTTGCCGAAGCCGGTGCTCTGACCTTCGAGATACGGGCGCATCGCCTCAAGCGCCTGGGGCGAGAGGGGAGTGGTGGCGGCATTGTCCAAGTAGACCGGGGGCTGGGTCGCCACCGCTACACCTTCAGACCGGCGCGGGCCCGCACTAGGTCCAGCAGCCGCTCACGGGTCACCAGCCCCATCACCTGACCCTGCTCATCTACCACGGGCACCTGGTTCACGTTGCCCTCCGCCATGGCGGTGAGCACCGTGAGATTGAAGGAGGACAGGACGAAGATGGCCAGCCACGAGTAGTGGGCGTAGAGGGGGATGCCCAGGACGCGTCCGAAGCGGAACGAGCCTCCCATGCATCCCCCTCCTGCCGTCAGGGGCTGCCTAGCGCATGTCCCCTGTTGCGTAGCCGATGAGCTTGTAGACCAGCTTGGCTGCAGTATAAGCGCTGGTCTCAGGGCCCTCCTTAGGGGAGAGCTCCATCACGTCGAAGGCGACGATGCGTTTGCGCTCGCCCACGGCGCGCAGGATCCTCAGCGCTTCCCACCAGCCCATGCCGCCGGGCTCCGGCGTGCCCACGGCGGCCATGAAGGTGGGGTCGAAGCAGTCCAGGTCCACCGACACGTACACCTCATCGGTGAGGCGCGAGAGGATGGCGTCCACGTCGGTGATGGGGTCGGCGTTGCGGGGGAAGAAGGGGATGTCCCGCTCGCGCACCAGCCGCGCTTCGTCCGCCGTCATGGAGCGGATGCCCACCTGGGTGATGGGCGCGTGCTCCAGCATGCGCCGTGAGGCGTTGGCGTGGGAGAACTCGGCCTCCTGGTAGACCTCGCGCAGGTCGGCGTGGGCGTCCAGCACCAGCACGGACAGGTTCGGGTGGCGCTCCCGCACGGCTGCGACTGCACCGGCGGTGACGGAGTGCTCACCGCCCAGCATGCCAACCAGCTTCTCTTGGCCCACGTACCAGGCCACGGCATCGTGGACGCGCTGCACCATCTCCGTAGGCCCGCCCGCGTGGGGCTCCAGCCCCGGCGCGGTGTAGATGCCCACCGCGCGGGTCTCGCGGTCCAGCTCCGGGTCGTACTCCTCCATGTCGCGTGAGGCCTTCAGGATGGCGTCGGGCCCGTCACGCGAGCCGGAGCGGTAGGAGGTGGTGGCATCGTACGGGACGGGCAGCAGCACAACCCGTGAGCGGGTGAGGTTGTGCTCCGCGGGGTCCAGGCCCAGGTAGGTCTGGTGGATGACAGGCCAGTCGGCGTTGCTCATGGCGCATAGACCCGGTGAACCGGGCTCCTGTTGCAGTGGCGGTTGAGGGACCCGGCGGGACTAGGCGGGCTGAGCCAGGGCTGAGCGCTCGGCCTCGACGGCGGTGCGCGCTGCCACGGGGTCCAGGTGCTCCAGGCCGCGCTCCAGGACCCAGTGCTTCACCTCGCCGATGGCGAAGAGCTTCTGGATCTCCCGGACGGCCAGCTCCGTGTCGAACTCCTTGCAGGAGAAGACGTCCACGTTGATGTAGCCGCGGCCAGGGAAGGTGTGCACCGAGATGTGCGACTCAGCGATGATAACGAAACCGGAAACGCCCCAGTCCTCGGGCTTCGGGCCCTTGTAGTTGTACACGGCGGGGGGCGTGATCTTGGTCATGTTGATGGCGTCGGGGTAGGCGTCCAGGAAGCGGCGGACATGCTCCGCATCGGTCAGCTGCTTGGGGTCGCAGCTATGGCCATCGATAACCAGGTGCATCGGTTCTCCAGTCTCTCCTGCCCTCGAGGGTTCGGGGTGGTGTCTGCGGTGCCGGGTGGCTCGTGTGGGCAGGACACGGTTACGGCGGCCTAGACGGCGACGCCCGCAGATGGGGCGCCTACTAAAATTCTAGCAGCCCCCTGTCCGCGCACAAGGGGTGAGAGCCAGCATTTTTCCGGGTTCGCCGAGGGTCTTTCGGGTATACTCGCCGTTGGCCACAACCCACCCGTACGGACGTGCGCGCATGGACGTAGAGATCGTCGCCGTTGGCACCGAGCTGCTCATGGGCGAGACCCAGGACACCAACTCGTCCTGGCTGGGCTCGCGCCTGCCGGAGTACGGCCTCACCCTGCGCTACGTCACCATCATCGGCGACGACCTGAACCGGCTCACCGAGCACCTGGAGCGGGCGTGGCGCCGCTCCGACGTGGTCATCTGCATGGGCGGGCTGGGCCCCACGCTGGACGATCTGACCCGCGATGGCATCGCCAAGATGCTGGGCGAGGAGCTCACCACAGATCCCGCGCTCAAGAAGTGGCTGGAGGACTCCTTCGCGCGCCGCAACGCGGGGCCCATGCCACAGCAGAACCTTCGTCAGGCCAGCATCATCCCCTCCGCGGTGGCCATCCAGAACGCCATGGGCACGGCGCCCTCCTGGTGGATAGACCGTGAGGACAAGCTGCTCATCACCCTGCCGGGCCCTCCGCGCGAACTGATGCACATGTGGAACACGGAGATAGCGCCCCGGGTGAAGGAGCGCGTCCCCGGTGTGGTCATCATGGCCCGCACCTTCAAGACTATCGGGCTGTCCGAGGCGGCGGTGGACGAGGCCGTGCGCGCCGTCTACGACATCCCCGGCATGGAGCTGGGCGTGTACGCCAAGCCGGATGGCATCCAACTGCGCGCCATCGCCAAGGCGGAGAAGGAGGCGGAGGCGCTCAACACGCTGCTGACCGCCGAGACGATGATCCGCGATGCCCTGGGTGCCTACATCTGGGGCACCGGTGAGGACGACCCGCCGGTTCAGGCCGGGGTGCTGTTGCGCGAGCGCGGCTGGAAGCTGGCGGTGCTGGAGTCGTGCACCGGCGGCCTGCTAGGCGGGGCCATCACTGACGTGCCGGGCTCATCCGCCTACTTCGTGGGCGGTGGCATCGTCTACTCCAACGAGATGAAGGTGGCCGCGGGCGTTGACGCCAAGGTGCTCACCGAGCACGGAGCCGTCAGCGAGCAAGCCGCCCGTGCGCTGGCCGAGGCTGCTTGCAGGACCTATGGGGCCGAGTGCGGCATCGGGGTGACGGGCGTCGCGGGGCCTGAGGACGAGGACGAGATCAAGGCGGGGACGGTGTATATCGGCCTGGCCACGCCCCAGGGCGTGAGCGTCACCCAGCACCGGTTCCCATCGCGCCGCCCGCTGGTGCGCGCCCGCGCCGTCACCGCGGCACTCCTGCAACTGATGCAGGCGCTCAAGCAGGGGGCGTAGCCTCGCTGGGCCGGGGGGCGCGGGGGCCGAAGGGCCCCCGGGATGAGCCCCCTGCCGTTGAACGAGGCGCCCTGCCCGCCAATTACGGCCCGTTTCGTGGCGGGAGGTGGAGCAGCCGCAGCACCGCCAGGGCCAGGGCCGTGGTGACGGCGGCCGCGATGTTAGCCCCGTCCCGGCAAGCACCCCTACGCTGGAGGTGGTCCAGATGCTGGCCGCCGTGGTGAGCCCGCGCACCGCATCGCCCGAGCGGAATATGGTGCCCGCGCCCAGGAAGCCGATGCCCGTCACCACGCCTGCCGCGACGCGGCCCGTGGAGACCTCGCCGGAGAAGCCCCAGGCACCGGCGATGGTGAAGGCCGCTGCACCCAGGCTCACCATCGCCAGGGTGCGCATGCCCGCCTGCTTCAGCGCGTGCTCGCGCTCAAGGCCCACGGCAGCGCCCAACACCACCGCCAGCACCAGGCGGCCCGCCACCTCCAGCTCCTGCGCCCAGCCCAGGGTGCCCAGCTCTCCCAGTACCGCTACAACGTGATCTTCCGGTACAGGTAGGGCAGGCGGCGCGGCAGCTCCAAGATGTCCGGGAGCACCTCGTAGTTCAGGTCGCCCGCCATGGTGCGCAGGTAGTCGTGGCCGTTGCGGTCAACGGTGAGGCAGAAGGGGGTGATGTCGCGCCCGCGCGCCTCCACCAGCGCCATGCGGGTGTCCTGCACGGCGTATTCCTTCTCCACGCCCTCCCGAGAGTAGCCCCGGTCCTGCGGGCGCCCGTCGGAGATGACGAACATGAACTTGGTCTTGGCGTCGGTCTTGGCCAGCTTCGCCGTGGCGTGGCGAATGGCCGGGCCCATGCGCGTGGCGTGCAGGGGGGAGACCTTGTCCATGCGCCGCTTCACCTTGTCGGTGAACGGCTCGTCCACCTCCTTGATGACGTAGAACTCCACGTTCTCGCGCCCGAAGCCGGAGAAGCCGTAGACGCCGTACCGGTCGCCCACCGCCTCCAGGGCCGTCATCAGCAGCACCATCGACTCCTTCTCCACGTCGATGATGCGCTTGTAGGGGCGGCGTGCCGTCTCACCCCGCCGGGCGCGCAGCCACGAGGTGTAACCCACAGGGTCGGTGGGGGGTGACCAGTCCGTCTGGGTGGACTCCTCCACGGCCTCGGCGGTGGAGGCGCTCATGTCTAGCAGGAAGGCCACGGCAACGTCGCGCTCGTCCTTGTTACGCCGCCAGTAGATGCGCTCGTCGGGCGTCATCTTGTTGCGCAGGTCTATCAGCGCCTCGATGCCCGCGTCCAGGTCCACATCCTCGCCCTCGGGCAGGCGGCGCACCTTGCGGTACAGCTCCGGGCGCACCGACTCGAACTGACGGCGTATCTGGTCCATGAGCCCCGCGTGCTGGTGGAGCGTCTCGGTGAAGAAGCTCGTCTCACCCAGGGCGCTGACGCGCTCCTGCACGATGCACCAGCGGGGGCGGTAATCGCCCGCGCGGAAGTCCCACTCGTCGTAGGCGTAGGACTGGGGCTCCGTAGGCTCAAGGGAGCCGCCCTCCTCGTCAACGTGCGTGATGTCGTTGTAGCCGGAGCCGGGCGTCTGCTGGGCGTCGGCGCCCATCTCCTTCATCATGTTGGAGGCGATCTCAGAGAGCTCCTCGTCGTCGGAGATCTCCACCTCGCCAGACTCGCGGAGCATCTGCTCCACCATCTCCATGCTGATCCCCGCCGCACCCTCGTCGCCCGCGTCTGAGTCATCGGAGCTTTGGGCGCGCATCTTGGTGAGCATCTGGACCATCTCGGGCTTGAAGTCGCCCCGGTACTCCACCTCCTCGGGGGACGAGTAGTCCTCGCCCTCGCCGGAGCCCTGCTCCGCGGCCTCGTCGGCCTGGCGCAGCAGGTTGGCGATGATGGCCTCGGGCTCCGGCTCCGAGAACTCACCCCTGGTCAGGTCCACCCGCTCCCACTCGTGGGCGGGCACCGCCACGTTGGGCACCTGGGAGATGACGTGGTAGAGGCGCAGCGCGGCCTCGGCGGCGTCCTCCACCGTGGACTCGGGGTCCTGGACGGCGCGCACCAGCGCGGCGACCTCCTGCGCCTGTGCCGCGAAGGCGGAGGGCACGGGCACGTCGGTGTCCTGGCCCAGGGAGAGGCGTATCGCCAGCTCCACCATGGCCTGCTGCGCGGGCATGTTCTGGAGCAGCCCGCGCTTGGCGAGCGCCCCTGCCTGCACCTTGCGGTAATCGCCCGCCAAGCCCTGGTAGCGGCCGGTGACCGCCTGGTCCACGCGGGCCGACTCCACCACCTTGAACAGGTCGGCGGCGAGTTCGCGCTCCGGGAACAGGTCTAAAAAGCCGCCCACCGAGGTGGACGTGGGGAGCGCCTTCACTCCCTCGGCGACCCGGCGGCGCAGAGTGTTGAAGCGGTGGCCGTCGGCAGCGAAATCGAAGTCGAAGGAGCCGAACTCGATGTGGCCGATCTGGTGCGTGGCCACCACCTTGAGCCAGGCGAAGTTCTCCGCCTTCACCTCCGAGCCGTCCACCGAGCCGGGCAGGTAGATGGAGTGCCCGTCCGTGGTGGCCATGTCCACGTCCGCCCAGCCCAGGTGCTTGTTGGTCAGGTCGCCCGTGGGGTGGATATCCACCTCGGAGCCCGCCAGCGCGTGGGCGTACATGCCCAGGGTGCCCTTGACCCGCTCCAGCTCCACCACCGAGGAGAGCTGCTCCAGCAGCGCCTCGGCCCGAGCCGACTCCAGCTTGAAGTAGGCCACGCCCCCATCGGGGTTGTCCTTGAGGAACTCCAGCCCCCGGGCGAACCAGGTGTCCAGCTGGGCCGTGGAGATGCGGGAGAGAACATCGGGCGCGGAGCGCAGGAACGCCCCCACCGCCTCGGCGTTGGTGTCGGCCAGGTCTTCGGCGCGTTCCACCACCACCTGCTGCAGGTCCTGGGGCAGGCGGGAGAGGGAGGAGGACGACTCGATCATGAACGCGGACACGTTGGGCATGCCCATGCGCGCCAGGCGCTCGGCCAGGGAGAAGTAGCGCCGGCGCAGCTTGCGATCCACCGCCAGCTCCACGCGCAGCGCCGCCTCGAAGGACCCGCGTACCTCGCGCCAGGAGGTCTCCGCCAGGACCGAGGCCAGCGAGATTAGCTCCTCACGCTCGCCCACGGCGGGCAGCACCCGCTGGCCCAGGGTGAGGGCCTCGGAGGCCAGGTCGTGGGAGCGGTTGGAGAGGGAGCCCAGCAGCGCCACGAACTGCTGGAGCTCGTTGAAGTTCAGGTTGCCCACCAGTTCCGGTGAGAGCTCGAAGAAGCGCGCCGCCAGGGACGATGACTTCCACGTCCCTGACGAGAGCCCCTTGCCCAGCCCGGCCCACGCGCTGATGTGCCGGGGCGCCAGCTGCGGGAGCACCTGGCCGGAGGCGCGGAAGTAGGCCGCCGCCACCAGCGGCGAGACGCCCGCCAGCTCCGCGCCCGACTCGGTCCAGCGCTCGAACTGCGGGTAGCCCACCACCCCGCACACCTCGGGCGTGGCCCGGAAGTACTCGGCGGCCGCCTCCCACGCACGCGCGTCCAACTTGGCGATGCGCACGCCCTCCTCCCCCCAGCGCTTGGTGGGGGCGGGGCCCAGCACCGGGGACACCTGCGCCAGCGCCTCCTCATAGGCGGAGAGCAGCGCGGCGGGGAAGGTCCGCAGTTCGGTCACCACATGCTCGTTGGAGGGAGTGCTCACCGTGACTCCTTGCGTTCTGGGCGTTCTGGGCGTGCTTGTGCGGCAAGGCTCCGGGCCTCGGCCGTCTCGGGCGGGTCGGGGGGCTCGTCCAGCGCGCCGGCCGGTGCGCGCTCCAGGCCCCGCAGCAGCGAGACCAGCTGGCCCAGTATCCAGGCCGTGGCGCCGAAGATGAGGTGCTCGCCGCTCACGTACGACTGGCGGTTCCACACCTTCCCGTCGGGGAGTAGGCGCCCCTCGTGCCGGGCGTTGGCCGGGTCCAGCAGGTCGGCGAGGGGCACCTCTATCACCGAGGCCACCTCGCGGTTCGTCACGAACGTATACGGGTGCGGCACCACGCCCACCGTGGGCCAGACCAGGTAGTTGGTGCGGGTGAGCATGGCGTCCAGGCTCCCCAGCACCTCCACGTCCTGGGGGCGGATGCCCATCTCCTCCCACGTCTCCCGCAGCGCGCACGCCGTCATGTCGGCATCGTCCGGCTCAAGCCGTCCGCCGGGGAAGGCTATCTCCCCCCGGTGCTGGCCCACGTGCTGCGAGCGCACGTTCAGGATGACGTGCCAGCCCGACTCGTGCTTGCGCAGCGGCACCAGCACCCCTGCGGGCTTGGCGCCATCACGCGCCTCGGCGCGCGAGGCACGCGCAGAGAGCGCGGCGCCGAGCGCCGAGGGCAGCGATGGGCTGTGCAGCAGGGTCTGTGTCATGGGGCCCCTAGGCGAAGATGGAGTTGACCACCTCTTGCAGCGAGCGCTGCGTCTCGTGGTCGTCGGTCAGGCCCCACACCACGGCCACCTCGCAGGCGCGCCGGGGAGCGATGCCCTCGCCGATGAGCTTGCCGGCGTACACCAGCAGACGGGTGGACACGCCCTCCTGGAGGCCCTGGCCCACCAGGTTGCGCACCTTCTCCCCCAGCAGCGCCAGCTGGTCGGCCACGGCCCGCTCGATACCCGCCTCGTGGGCGATAATGGGCCCCTCCAGCTCGCGGGGCGGGAAGGTGAACTCCACTGCCACGAACCGCTGGCGGGTGGACTGCTTCAGATCCTTCAGCGCCGACTGGTAGCCGGGGTTATAGGAGATGACCAGCAGGAAGTTGGGGTGTGCCTCCAGCACCTCGCCCAGCTTCTCTATGTGCAGCAGGCGCCGGTGGTCGGCGAGCGGGTGGATGAGCACGGTGGTGTCCTTGCGGGCCTCCACCACCTCGTCCAGGTAGCACATGCCGCCGTGCTTCACCGCACGCGTCAGTGGGCCGTCCACCCAGCGCGTCCCCTCCGGCTCCAGCAGGTAGCGGCCCACCAGGTCAGAGGCCGTCAGGTCCTCGTGACAGGCCACCGTCACCAGCGGGGAGACGTCAACGCCCTCGCGGCGCTTCGCCTCGTTCACCCGCCAGCTCATGTACTCCACGAAGCGCGTCTTGCCCGTGCCCGTGGGGCCCTTCAGCAGGATGGGCACCCGCTTCGAGTAGGCAGCCTCGAAGATCTCTATCTCGTCGCCAGTGGGCAGGTAGAAGGGCTCCTCCTGCACCACGAACTCCTCGATGCTGTGCCGCTGGTACAACTCAGTCTTGTCAGCCACCTTCGCCGCCTCCGGAAGGGATTCGTTCGTTCCACAGCGTCTCGACGCGCTGGCGCAGAGCGTCCAGCGAACCCGAGTTCGCGATCACCGCATCGGCGCGCGCCACATACTGCCGCACATCGCTCTGCGCCGCCATACGCCTGCGTGCGGCCTCCGGCGGGATGCCCCGCCCCTCCAGCCGCTCCAGCGCCACATCCTCCGGCGCCGTCACCACCCACACCTGCTCGGCCAACTCGTCCCAGCCCGCTTGGTAGAGCAGCGCCGCGTCCACCACCGCCACCGCCTGACCGCCCCGGCGCAGTTCGACCAATCGCTCTGCCATCATCTGCTTCATCAGCGGGTGCAGCGCCGCGTTCAACTGCTCCAGGGCCGCGGGCGAGGCGAACACCAGCTCGCCCAGCGCCGGCCGGTCGATGCGCCCATCGGGGCCCACCACATCCTGGCCGAACAGCGCCACCACCCGCTCGAAGCCCTCGGAGCCGGGCTCATAGGCCGCGTGGCCCACCGCGTCGGCGTCCACCACCGCCGCCCCCAGGGAGGCGAGGATGGCCGCCACCGCGCTCTTGCCCGTCCCGATACCGCCCGTCAGGCCGATGACGCGCACACGCACCTCTCGACGCCCTCGCGGGCCGAAGGCCAATAATAGCACGCGCGCGAGCGTACTAGTCACCGCTACAATACCCCCGTGACCCCACCCGACACCCATTCCGACGCCGTGACCGCCGCCGACCTGCGCGAGCGCTCCCTGGAGCTGCTGGAGTTCCCCCGCGTACGGGAGGCGCTGGCGGAGCGCACGTCGTTCTTTTTGGCGCGTGAGCGCGCGCTGGCATTGGAGCCGTCCTACGACCCGGATGTGGTGGCCGAGCGCCAGCAGGAGACGGTGGAGGCCCGCGCGCTGCTTCGGGAGACGGGCGGCGTGGACCTCACCCTCTCCATGGACCCCGGCCCCCTGGTGCGCCGCGCGTCGGTTGGCGGCACGCTCTCCGGCGATGAGCTGCTTACCGTGGCCGAGGCGCTGGCGCTGGCGGGGCGCGCTAAGGCTCTGGGCGCGCGCGTTGCGGCGGAGACGCCGCTGCTGCGCAATGTGTGCCGGCGCATCGCTGACCTGCACGGGCTGGAGGGGGAGCTGCGTGCCAAGCTCACGCCCTCCGGCGAGCTGCGCGATGACGCATCGCCGCTGCTGCGCGAGCTGCGCCGCGCCTCCCGCGAGGCGTACCGGCGCGCCACGGCGGCTCTGGACGCGGTGATCGGCTCCGAGCTGGGCGCGGCGGTGCTCCAGGACGCGCTCTACACGGTGCGCAACGAGCGGTTTGTGGTGCCGGTGAAGGCGGACTTCAAGGGCCGTCTGCCGGGCATCGTCCACGGCGTCTCCGGCTCCGGCGAGACGCTGTTCATCGAGCCGCTGGCCACGGTGGGTCACACCAACGCCTGGCGCGAGGCGACGGCCGCCGAGGGCGAGGAAGCGCTTCGCATCCTGCGGGCGCTGACCGCGTTGGTGGGTAGACGCGCGGGGGAGATAGGCCACGCGCTGGAGCTGGTGGCCCGTGTGGACATGGCCCTGGCCAAGGCGCGCTACGCCCAGGCGCTGGACGCGGGCCCGGTGCCGCTGGACGCCCAGCACATCCACCTGGACGCGGCGCGCCACCCGCTGCTGACGGGGGCAGTCGTCCCCGTGTCGTTCGCCATCGCGCCGCCGGCCGTGGGGCTGGTCATCACGGGCCCCAACACCGGCGGCAAGACCGTGGCGCTCAAGACGCTGGGCTTGCTGACGCTGATGCACCAGGCGGGGCTCCAGGTGCCCGCGGGTGCCGACACGCGCCTGCCCTTCGTGGACGGAGTGTTCGCGGACATCGGCGACCAGCAGTCCATCGACGAGGCCGTGTCCACGTTCTCCTCCCACATGCGCAACATCGCGGCCATCCTAGACAAGGCCACGCCCGACTCGCTGGTGCTGCTGGACGAGGTGGGCACCTCCACCGACCCGGTGGAGGGCTCGGCGCTTGCGTGCGCGGTCCTGGCGCACCTGGCCGAGAGGGGCGTCCCCGTGGTGGCGACGACGCACCACCGCGCGGTGGCCGCGCTAGCCGAGGAGATACCAGAGTTGGAGAACGCCAGCGTGGAGCTGGATCCGGCGACGCTGCGGCCCACCTACCGGCTGGTGGTGGGGCTGCCGGGGCGCTCCTACGCGCTGGCGGTGGCATCGCGTATCGGGCTGGACGCGCGGGTGGTTGAGCACGCGCGCTCGCTGCTGGACCCGGCGCACGTGGAGGCGGAGAAGCTGCTGGCCTCCATACAGGAGGAGCGCCACCGCACCCGCGAGAAGCTAGCGGAGGCGGAGGACGCAGAACGCCGCGCCGGGGAACTGTCGCGTGAACTGGAGTCGCGCATCGCCGACCTGGAGCGCGCCCAGGCCGAGGTGGCCGAGCAGGTGCGCCGTGAGCTGGCCGAGGAAGCCCGCAAGGTGCGTGAGCAGCTCAAGCAGGCTGCGTCCGCCGCCCAGTGGCAGGCGTTCCGCTCTGAGCCCCCGCCCCCCCGCGTTCTGGAGGCCGCGACGGACGAGGTGGCCGACGTGCAGCGGGCGCTGCGCTCACGGGTGTGGGGCGGGCAGGGGAGCAAGCCCGGCAAGCAGGGCGCTGGGCCGAAGCGCACCCGCATCGGCGCGGGGGATGCCGTTGAGATAGGCAGCCTGGGCTTCACGGGCACAGTGGTGGGTGAACCGGGCGAGGACGGCAGCGTGGAGGTGCTGGTGGGCTCGGCGCGCATCCGCATGGAGCTGGCTCGCCTGCGCAAGGTGGGCGCCCCGCGCGAGCCGGAGCCGGGGCGCACCCGAATCAGCCTCACGCGCTCCAAGGAGGCCCCGCTCACGGGCCCGGCTCACGAGGTGGACTTGCGCGGGCTGCGCCTGCACGAGGCCCTGGAACGCCTGGACGACTTCATGGACGCTTCGCTGGCGCGTGGCGTGGGGGCGGTGCGCATTGTCCACGGCAAGGGCATGGGCGCGCTGCGCTCCGGCATCTGGCGTCACCTGGCTGGCCATCCGTCTGTGGAATCCTTCGACTACGCCACCCGCGAGCAGGGCGGCGACGGCGCTACCGAGGTGACTCTCTCGTAGCGCGCCGATTGCGCTATGCTGGCGCCCCGATGCCAATCAGCGCCTCGCTCGTCGCCTTCCTCACTAACGTCCGCGCCCACCGCTGGCCGCTGGCCGCCGCCGTGGCGCTGGCCGCGCTGGCATGGGCTTCGAACAAGATGCTGGGCGCGGCGGACCTCAGCGCGCCGGGCTCCAGCGTCATCGCGCTGGTTGCGGGTATGGTCATCTCCCTGGGGCTGGGACGCACCCTCTCCGCGGGCACGGTGCTCACCGGTACGGTGCTGCCCATCGCCATCGTGCTGCTGGGCTTTGGCCTGGACCTGCGCATCCTGGGTGAGGGGGGCATTGGCATCGCCGGTGCAGGTGCCCTCGCCGCGACGGCCGTCACCGCCTTCGCCGTGAGCGTGGGCGCGGGGCGGGCGCTGGGCCTGTCCATGCCGGAGGCGTTCGCGCTGGGCGCGGGTGGCGCGGTGTGCGGCAACAGCGCCGTTGCCGCCGTCTCGCCCGCGCTGGGCCTGCCGGGCCCGCGCATGGGGCTGGTGCTCGCCGTGATTAACCTGCTGGGGCTGCTCACCGTCCTGCTGGTGCCGCTTCTGGCGCGGGTGCTGGGGCTGGATGCCAGCCAGGCCGGGCTGTGGGCCGGAGCCAGCGTGCACGCGGTACCCCAGGCGCTGGCCGCGGGTGAGGCCATCGGGCCGGAGGGGTTGGTGCTTGCCACGGCGGTGAAGCTCTCGCGGGTGAGCCTGCTGGTGGTGGTGGTGCCGCTGGCCGCCGTGGTGGGCGCGCGTCTGCGGGCTGGCGACGCTGCGGCACCCATGCGCCGCTCACCGCTGCGCGGGGTGCCGTGGTTCGTGCCCGGCTTCGTCGCGGCGACGCTCCTGGGCTCTTACCTGCTGCCCTCCGGTGCCACCGGCGCGCTGGACGAGGTGGGCCGCCTGCTGATGCTGCCGGTGCTGGCGGGCGTGGGCCTGGCGGTGAAGCGCGCCGGGCTGCTGAGCGTGGGGGGCTCGCTGGCGCTCACCGGCCTCATCGCCACCGTCGCGCTCATGGCCGTGAGCCTGGCGGCCATACTCACGCTGGCAGGCTAGCTAGCGATAGACGGTCTCGGCGCCTGCGGGCAGTGAGCCGGGGCAGCCGCCGTTGCCGTGGGCCACGTCCAGCGCGGGCAGAGGGGGTGTCCCCCATCGTGCGAGCCTGGCGCATAGCCGGGCGGGGCTAGGGTCGCCTGCGATACGAGGCGATGGCGTCCTGGAGGGTGGTGTAGCCCAGTAGCGCGCACTTGATGCGGATGGGGAACTCGGTGACACCGGACAGGGAGACGATGTCGCCCAGCTCCTCCTCGCGCTCCTCGGAGGGGTGCTCACCGGCCATCATACCCTTGAAGGTGCGGACCAGCTCCTCCGCCTCCTCTAGCGTGAGCCCGGTGAGGTGGTCGGCCAGCATGGAGGCCGAGGCCTGGGAGATGGAGCATCCCTGTCCCAGAAACCCCACGCCGTCGATGCGGCCATCGGCGTCCAGGGATAGGGTGAGGTTCACCTCGTCGCCGCAGAAGGGGTTGAATCCCTCCGCGTGCAGGTCGGCCTGGGCCAGCGCGCCCTTGTGGCGGGGGCGCTTGTAGTGGTCGAGGATGATTTCCTGGTAGAGGTCGTCGAGACCATCAGGCATCTGCACGGCCGAAGTACCTCCGCGTTTCATTGAGGGCTGCGACGAAGGCGTCCACCTCCGCCTCGGTATTGTAGAGGTAGAACGAGGCGCGGGCCGTAGCGGGCACGTGGAGCTTGGAGCGCACCAGGGGCATGGCGCAGTGGTGCCCCACCCGTATCGCCACGCCATGCTGGTCCAGCACCTGGCCGATGTCGTGGGGGTGGATCTCGCCCAGGGCGAAGGAGATGACCCCGCCGCGCTGGGCAACGTCCTGCGGCCCGAACACCGTCAGTTCCTCTATCTCCCGCAGGCGCTCCAGCGCGTAGCGGGTGAGGGCGACCTCGTGCTCGCGCACGCCCTCCATGCCTAGCCCCGACAGGTAATCCACCGCCGCGCCAAGGCCGATGGCCCCGGCGATGTCCGGCGTGCCCGCCTCGAACTTCATGGGCAGCGCGTTCCAGGTGGCCCTCTCGTAGGTCACCTCCAGCACCATCTCCCCGCCGCGCAGGAACGGGTCCATCTCCTCCAGCACGCCCTCGCGCACGTACAGCGCGCCGATGCCCGTGGGCCCGGCCATCTTGTGCCCGGAGAAGGCCAGGAAATCACACCCCAGCGCCTGCACGTCCACTGGCATGTGGGGCACCGACTGTGCCCCGTCCACCAGCGCCAGCGCGCCCACCCGGTGGGCGGCATCGATGAGCGTCCTGGCCGGGGTGACGGTGCCCAGCACGTTGGACATGTGGGTGAAGGCCACCAGCTTTGTCTTGGGGGTGATGACCTGGTCCAGGTCCGACAGGTCCAGCGTGTAG
The DNA here is from genome assembly GCA_038109085.1 of Chloroflexota bacterium. GTDB lineage: Bacteria > Chloroflexota > Dehalococcoidia > Lucifugimonadales > Australimonadaceae > Australimonas. The sequence continues at coordinate 7,308 of JAYNIL010000018.1, read as the reverse complement.
TCGGGCCCCACCTTCAGGAAGGCGAGCTCAGCCCCCGTGGTGGCGGCAACGTACTGCCAGGGCACCATGTTGGAGTGGTGCTCCATCTCGGTGATGACGACGCGGTCGCCCTTGCCCAGCTTGGCCAGGCCCCAGGTGTTGGCCACCAGGTTGATGCCCTCGGTGGTGTTGCGCACGTAGATCAGGTGGTCAGGCGAGGGGGCGTTGATGAAGTGGGCGATGCGCTCGCGCGCACCCTCGTAGGCGTCGGTGGCCTCCACGGAGAGGGTGTGGATGCCCCGGTATACGTTGGCGTTGTACCCCTCGTAGTAGTCGGTGAGTGCCGCGATGACCGAGCGTGGCTTCTGCGAGGTGGCGGCATTGTCCAGGTAGACCAGGGGCCGCCCATGCACCTGGCGCTCAAGGATGGGGAAGTCGGCGCGCACCGCGTTCACGTCGTACATGGCGCTCCTTCGGAGGGCGTGGGCTAGATGGTCGCGGCGTCCAGATGGGCCAGGACCGCCGCGTCGGCATACTGGCGAACCGCATCATCGGTGATGCGGGTGAGCACCTCGGTAACGAAGCCGTGGGTGAGCAGGCGGCGGGCCGCCGCATCGCCCAGCCCGCGGCTCTTGAGGTAAAAGAGCGCCCCCTGGTCCAGCTGGCCGACGGCGGCCCCATGGGTGCAGCGCACGTCGTCGGCGAAGATCTCCAGCATGGGTTGGGTGTCCACCTGCGCGCCGGGGGCCAGCAGCAGGTTCTTGTTCATCTGGCGTGCGTCGGTGCGCTGGGCATCCTGGCGCACCAGCACCTGCCCCGCGAACACTCCGTGGGCGTCGCCATCCAGGATGCCCTTGAACAGTTCGTCCGAGGCGGTGTCCGGCACTGCGTGGTCGATGAACGTGTGGTTGTCGACGTGCTGGCCAGCCCCGGCGATGTACAGCCCCGCCAGGTCAACGGATGCGCCGGGCCCGGCCAGGCTCACGCTGGTCTCGCGCCGCACCAGCCCGCCGCCTAGGTCGAGGCTCGCCCATGCCAGGCGCGCATCGCTCTCCAGGCGCGCGTGCGCCGCTTCCACGTGCTGCCCATCGCGCGCCTCGCGCTGGACGCTGACCATGCGCAGCGACGCACCGGCGTCCAGCAGCACCTCGGCCACGGCGTTGGTGAAGCCGCCGCCCGTGGGCGTCAGCGACTCGTGGGCCACCACCACGGTGGCGGAGGCGTTGCGTCCGGCGTGCAGCAGCACCCGGGGGTGGGTGACCGCGGGCGCGCCGGTGGTGATGAACAGCAGATATACGGGCTCTGCCACGGCCAGGCCCGCGGGGATGGCGACGTACGCACCATCATGCACGAAAGCGGTGTTCAGCGCGGTGAAGGCGCTGCTCTGCGGCGATGCCAGCGTTCCCAGGTGCTCCTCGGCAAGGGGCAGGCGGTATTCCACGGCGTCGGCCAGGCGGCCCACCACGGGGCCGTCGCCCCGCCTTCCCAGCACCTCGGCCTTCTGGCCCGCCTCTGACGGCGGTTCGGTGGAGAGGGCAGGGGCGTAGTGCCCATCCACGAACACCAGCTGGTGAACGCGCGGGCACGGCAGGTCGTAGGGCGATGCGTCCACCGTACCCGCATGGGGCGCGGGGAGGGTCAGGGCGCGGGTGGCGATGGGCCGCACGTCGGTGTACTTCCATGCCTCGTTGCCCCGGCGGGCAACGGGGAAGCCCGCGCGGCGGAACTCCGCGGCGGCGGCGCGGCGGCGCTCGCGCAGCCATGTGGGGCCAGCCGACGCACCGTTGTGCTCGAAGGCCTCGTGGGCGGCGAGGTACTCGGCCTCGCGGGTACGCACGCCCGTCATGACTGGGCGTCCGCCCCGGCGGGCGCGATGCCCTCGTAGCCGTGCTGCTCGATGAGCTGGGCCAGCTCCCGTCCGCCGGAGCGCACGATACGCCCGCCCATGAGCACGTGGATGAAGCCGGGGTTCAGGTAATTGAGGATGCGCTCGTAGTGGGTCACTACCAGCGTGGCCGTCTGCGGCCCGCCCAGCTCGGCGACCCCGCCCGCCACATCGCGCAGCGCGTCCACGTCCAGCCCGGAGTCGAGCTCATCCAGGATGCGCAGGCGCGGCGTGAGCACCGCCATCTGCAGCACCTCGTTGCGCTTCTTCTCGCCGCCGGAGAAACCCTCGTTCACCGAGCGCTTTGTGAAGGCCGGGTCCATGTTGACCGTCTTCACCTTGGTGCGCAGCAGCCGGTCGAACTTGAGCACGTCCAGCTCCGGCTCCCCGGCTGCCTTGCGTGCCTCGTTGTAGGCGGCGCGCAGGAAGTGGTCCATCCGCACGCCGGGAATCTCCACGGGGTGCTGGAAGGAGAGGAACAGGCCGTGGCGGGCGCGCTCCTCGGCGCTCATTCCTAGTAGGTCGGCCCCCTCGAAGCTGACGCTGCCGCTCGTGACGGTGTAGTTGGGGTGGCCGGCCAACACGTTGGCCAGGGTAGACTTGCCGGAGCCGTTGGGGCCCATGATGGCGTGGGTCTCCCCTGCGCTCACGGTAAGGTCGAGCCCCTTCAGGATCTCCACCCCGTTCACCTCAGCCCGCAGGCCGCGCACCTCAAGCATGGCCATCTAGCCCACCGTCCCTTCCAGGTTCATGGCCAGCAGCCGGTCCGCCTCCACGGCGAACTCCAGCGGCAGGCGCTTCACGACCTCGCGCACGAAGCCGTTGATGATGAGCGACTGGGCGTCCTCGCGCGAGAGCCCGCGCTGCTGGCAGAAGAAGAGCTGCTCCTCACTCACCTTGGTGGTGGAGGCCTCGTGCTCCACGCTGGCCGAGGGGTTCGCCACCTCGATGTAGGGCACCGTGTGCGCCCCGGCTCGCTCGCCGATCAGCAGCGAGTCGCACTGGGTGAAGTTGCGCGCGCCCTCGGCGCCGGGCAGCACCTTCACCAGCCCACGGTAGGTGTTCTGCCCGTGTCCGGCGCTGATGCCCTTGGAGATGATGCGGGAGGTGGTGTTGCGGCCAATGTGGGTCATCTTGGTGCCCGTGTCGGCCTGCTGGCGCGCCTTGGTCAGAGCCACGGAGTAGAACTCGCCCACCGACCCGTCGCCCTGGAGCAGCACCGAGGGGTACTTCCAGGTGATGGCCGAGCCCGTCTCCACCTGGGTCCAGGAGATCTTGGAGTTGCGTCCTGCGCACTTACCGCGCTTGGTGACGAAGTTGTAGATGCCGCCCTTACCGTCCTCGTCGCCGGGGTACCAGTTCTGGATGGTGGAGTACTTGATCTCCGCATCGTCCGCCGCCACCAGCTCCACCACGGCGGCGTGCAACTGGTTCTCGTCCCGCATGGGCGCCGAGCACCCCTCGAGGTACGAGACGTACGCCGCCTCCTCGGCCACGATGAGCGTGCGCTCGAACTGGCCGGAGTTGGCGGCGTTGATGCGGAAGTAGGTGGACAATTCCAGTGGGCAGCGCACCCCCTTAGGCACGTACACGAACGAGCCATCGGAGAAGACGGCGGCGTTGAGCGCCGCGTAGAAGTTGTCGGAGTAGGGCACCACGGAGCCCAGGAACCGGCGCACCAGGTCGGGGTGCTCCTGAACGGCCTCGGAGAGCGAGCAGAAGATGACCCCGTACTTGGCCAGGGTGTCCTTGGCCGTGGTGGCGACGGATACTGAGTCGAAGATGGCATCCACCGCCACACCGGCGAGGCGCTTCTGCTCCTCCAGGGGGATGCCCAGCTTCTCGTAGGTGGAGAGCAGCTCGGCGTCCACTTCATCGAGGCTCTCCAGCTCCAGCTTTGGCTTCGGGGCCGCGTAGTAGGAGATGGACTGATAGTCGATGGGCGGGAACGAGACCTTGGCCCAGGAGGGGAAACGCTCCTCGGCCAGCAGGCGCTGGAAATGGGCGAAGGCCTTCAGCCGGTAGTCCAGCAGCCAGTCCGGTTCTCCCTTCTTGGCCGATATCCAGCGGACGATGTCCTCGGAGAGGCCCGGAGGGGCCGTCTCCTCCTCCACCGCGCTGGTCCAGCCCAGCTGGTACTCGCGTGCGGCGAGGTCCTTGATGTCCTGATTGCGGGTGGACATGCTTCCTGCTTCGCGCGGTGCGCGGGCCTGGGGGCCAGGGGGGGTGGTGGGGCACGGGGATGGCCGCGACGCGCGGGAGGTATTGTTGACCCCGAACGTCAACAATAGTCTAGGCAGCGCCCCCAGGCGCGTCAAGGCGCTCGGGTGAGGCCGCTTCTTCTTCATCTGCCCCAGCGCCACGGCGAATACCACGCCTAGCCCCGCGCCAATGGCAACGCCGATGGCGTTGCTGTCCAGCGCTACGCTCAGCGCCACCCCGACGCTGATGCCAGGGCGATGCCCGCGGGGTTGAATCCGGGCTGCTTGCGGGGGCCCTTCTCCGGCTCGTTCACGCGCTCTCCTCCTCGGGCTCGGTGGCCTCGCCGGTATCCTGCTCGTCCGTCGTTCGCAGCGCTGCGCCCCGGCCCTGCGTCGCCAGGTACGACTCCAACGCCGCGCGCGAGTCGTGAGCGTAGGTGAAGCCCAGCTCCGCCTCCAGCTTGGCGGCGCTCACCACCCACGGCCAGCGGATGAAATCCAGCCCCACGGCGGGTGCGTCGCTCTGGAGGTGTGCCCACCAGGCCAGCTGCGTGAGGGGGTAGATGACCCACGCGGGCAGGGAGATGAGCCGTTTGCCCGCCGCGGCCACCACCTCGCGCCAGCCCACCGTGCCCGGCGCGCCCACGTTGAACACGCCGGGGTGCGGGGCGCCCACGAAGCGCCACAGCAGCTCCACCACGTCGTCCTCGTGGACGAACTGCAGGCCCGGATCCTCACGCCCCACGCGCACCAGCACGGGCTTGTCCAGCGCGGCGGTGATGAAGTTGGCGGCGTTGGGCCCCATGACCACGCACCCGCGCAGGACCGACACGTCCACCTCATCGCCCCGGGTGTCCGCGTAGCGCCGGAAGGCGCGCTCGGTCTCGGCCTTGTCCTCGGCGTAGGCGAAGCCCTTGGGCGGGCGCACCGGAGAGTTCTCGTTCAGGGGCTCCGCGTGCTCTGATGAGGGGCCGTAGAGGGTGGCTGAGCTCATGAGCACCATGCGCCGCACCCCGGCGGCGTGGGCGGCCCACAGCACGTTGTTGCCCCCGTCCACGTTCACGCGGCGCCCCTCGGCCCGCCTGCGTGTCTGGCGCAGCACGAATGCCAGGTGGACGACGGCCTCCACACCATGCTGGCGGAACGCCACGTCCAGCGGGGCGCAGATGTCCTGCGTGAGGTGCGTGTAGCGCTCATGCTGGATGTTGGCCGGGCGCACATCGACGCCTAGCACCCGCTCCACGCCCTCGGCCAGGAGACGCTCCACCAGCCGTCCGCCGATGTAGCCGGCGGCCCCGGTGACGGCGACGACGCGGGGCGGTGCGCTAGCGGACTGAGTCATCCGGGTGCTCATAGCCCAACGATGCCGTGAAATCGAAGCCCATCTCGCCCAGTCCCGCCACCTCGAACCGCATGCCGATGGTGTGCGGGCCGGGTGCGATGGCCCCGCCCGCGTAGGTGATAGTGGTGGTCTTGTTCATGCCCAGGGTGAAGGGGGTGTGCTCCGAGACTCCCGTGAAGGGGGTGCTCGTCCCGTCCACCTCGAAAGTGCTGGCGGCGGGGTCGAGCTCGGCCCCGTCCAGCGTCAGCGGCAGGAGAGCTCGGGCGTAGCCGGAGCCGAGCCGGTTGCGCAGCTGGAAGGTGAATCCATCCGCCGTGGCGGTGAGTGAATCCTTTACGTACAGGCGCCGCAGCAGGAACGCCGGGACCTTCATGGGCAAGAGAGCACCTCCGGGGGGTGACTAGCTCCCCGCCTGCTGGCGCATGCGGAACAGCTCGGTCTCGGTCTTTACGGCCTCGGCGGGCAGGGGGTTTGCCGCGCCCAGCGCCCGTGCCACGGTGAAAATGTGGGCGAAGCGCTCCACGCTATCGCACACCTTCAGCGCGTCGGCCAACGTGCGCCCCACCCCCACCAGGCCGTGGTTGCGGATCAGCGCGGCGTTGCGCTCGCCCAGCGCCTCCACCACCGCACCGCCCAGCTCCTCGGTGCCGGGGAAGGTGTAGGCGGACACCTCCACGGACGGGCCTACCGCCACCACCATCTCGTCGATGAGCGGGGGGATGGCCAGGCCAGCCACGGCCAGCGACGAGGCGTAGGTGGAGTGGGTGTGCATCACCGCGTTCACATCGGGCCGGGCCACGTAGATGGCCGCGTGCATCATCGTTTCAGTGGAGGGGAGCGCATCGCCCACGACGGGCTCGCCCTCCAGGTCCACCACCACGATCTGCTCCAGCGTGAGCCGCTCGTAGTCCTTGCCGGAGGCAGTCACCGCCAGCAGCGGAGAGCCGTCCTTGGCCTCCACGCGCATGGACACGTTACCGGATGTGGCCACCACGAGCCCGTGCCGGTACATCGCCTGGGCGGCCTCCATAACGGCGTGGCGCTCGGCGCGCCATTCGTGGGCGGGGCCGCCCGGCAGGGTGTCGTGGAAAGCTGGTTCGCTCATGGCGGGGCAAGGATAGCAACTGCCCGGCGCGGGTGCATGGGGCTAGAGGCGCGAGGCGGCCTCGTCCAGCACCGCCCGCAGGGCGAGCCAGCGCTCGTAGCACTCGCGCGTCTCGGCACCACCTGGCCCCGGCTCCTGCATGCGGGCTCCGGCAGCTAAACGGGCCGCCGCCTCGGCCCACGCCTCCGGTGGTCGCGAGGCCGTCAGCGCCGCGCCCCGCAGCGTGGCGTCGGCCCCATGGACGGCCACCGGCGCGTCGAGCACGTCCGCCAGCAGCCCTGCGAATGTGGAGCTCGCGGCCATGCCGCCCGCCAGCGCCACGCCTTCGTGTGGCGAGCCCGCAACCTCATCGGTGAGGTACACGCACTCGGCCACGGCGAAGGCGGCGTTGGCCAGTGCGGCGCGGGCCACGCCTGCGCGGGAGAGCCCGTCTACCGTCAGCGGCACCGGGAGCAGGAGGCCCCCCAGCGACATGCCGGGGCTGGACATGTCCTGTGCGCGCGGGCCCCACAGCGCCGTGAGCATCCCCGCCTCCTCGCCCACCGAGGCGGCGAGGCGCTCGAAGCCCTCGCGGCTCCCGGCGCGCAGCAACCGGCGCACCGCCTCCACCGCACCGCCTGTCTCGCCGGGGTTCGCCTCGCACATCCACGCGCCGGGTGTGATGTGGAGCCCCGTCCAGGTGCGCCGCGCGGGGTCGAACACCGGCGCTGGGGTTACCCGCTGGGCCGGTGCGCTCCACCCCGCCGCCACGCACATGCCGCCGGGGGCCAGCGTCCCGGTGCCCAGCGCCGCCGCC